>MGOM01000075.1:19497-21192 GCA_001797105.1 Chloroflexi bacterium RBG_19FT_COMBO_62_14 | reverse complement strand
AGAAGATAGACGTAGCGCCCCCCCGATCGCCTCCATCGGAGATTTCCGACTCGAAGCAAGCCGAACAGGCACAGCGCCAGCATCAGGACAAAGAGAGAGGTTGCAACCGACTCTGTCAGCAGGATCCTGTCCCACAGGCTGACGTCGAGGCTGAGTCCCAGCCCCAGGATCGCCCCGAAAGTGAAGGGTCCAAGCCAGCGATTCTTCAGCGCACTGGCAGTGATTACGGCCAAAGCTGTCCAACTGGCGACAGCCAACAAGAGCTGGAATCCGCTGATCGCGCGTTTCAGTGGTTCAAGGGTCAGCGTGACGCGATTGACACCGAGCAGCCTGTAGATGAGCGGCAATGTGAACGAGCGCTCGCCCGCCCAGAATTCGCTCGTCTGCAGTGATTGCTCGGCGACCGCCGCGTAACTTTGTGTGTCTTTCCACACCGATTCGTGATCCAGGCGGAAGACCAGCGCCTTCCCCACCAGGAATGCGAAGAACACCGAACCGCTGGCGATGAAGAACAGCAGCCTGGCAGAGAATCGGGGAAGACTAGAGGTGGGAGAGGCCGCGCCCAGCCGCATGGGCCACAGAGTCAACGCAAGCCCAACCACGAACAACACAGCCGAAAGCCCGAGGACAGGCGCGTAGCGCAGCGTACGCTGGGCCCCGGTGTCCACTCCCGGGATCAGTCTGAAAAGAACGAAGTCGGCGATCAGGAACGACGCCAGGAGAGGCAGTGTTCGGAAGATCATCGAGCGCTCTCGACCGGGGTCATTGTGCATGGTGTGCACCCGCGATGAGGTTAGGTTGGCGACGAACCGTCTCGAGCGCGCTCGCCCTCTCCTGCGACCACGACCGGCGACACCGATCCTGTGCTGTCATTCCGCCTGCCGAACAGGCCTTCACGATCGCGGGCCCCTGCGCTCAATGAATGCGCGCACCACGCTAATATAGCGCTCATTCTCCTCGACGAACGTCATGTGCCCGCTGTGCTCGAAGATCTCAAGCTCAGCCTGCGGGATCCCGCGGGATATCGCCTTAGCGGCTTCGACACTGCATGTCCGGTCGCTGCGGCCAGCCAGCACCAATGCGGGCTGAGTGACCTTGTGAAGTTGATCGAGCACTTCAATCCCACCGTACTCCTGGCGCGCGAAGTGGCGCAGGACGTCCGGCGCGTAGACTGCGCCGGGAGTCCGCGCCTCGTACTCGGCGATCCGGGGATCGACGGGATTTGCGAAATGGAACGGCATTTGATCGTGCAGCAATCTCCCGACGTCCTCCCGGGTCTCGGCGGAGGATTCACCTTCCCACGAGGCCGTGACCGACGGCCTGAGCGATTCCGGTTCGAAGGTGCGCAGATTCTCTTCGACGCCCTTCAGGTACTTCGCCGAAGGCACGCCGCCGGAGATGATGCTCAGAGCTGCGGCACCCGGGTAATCCACGGCGTTCTGCAGCGCGACCATCGCTCCGAACGAGTGCCCCAGTACAGCATACCGTTTGAGACCGAGCGCCTCAGCCAGCGCGACTACGTCGCCGGCCATCTGCGGGATGGTCCACGTGTCCTCAGGCGCTCGATCCGACTTGCCCTGGCTGCGTTGGTCGACAAGGATCAGACGATAGCGGCTGGCCAACGGGTCGAGATAGTCCCCGAACATGTGGTGATCCATGCCGGGCCCGCCGTGCAGGATCACAATCGGCTCCCCT
>MGOM01000075.1:17864-19484 GCA_001797105.1 Chloroflexi bacterium RBG_19FT_COMBO_62_14 | reverse complement strand
CGACATACAAGCGCGTATCGCCGATCGGGACGTACTTCCCGCCTGTATCCAGCAGCATGGGCCACTCCGATCGGTTCATTCGAAGGCTCTTCCGACGACCCCAGCGGGGATGGGATCTTCGCCCGGACGACACTCGTTCCCGCTCCGAACCGCCGGCCCATGATAGCACCGGGCCAAGCCATCCGGAGAGGGAGATGTAGACCTGTTCCACGCGATCAGACAGAGGAGGAAGTGGCTGAGGGTGTCCCAGGCCCGCGCTCGGGAGCAGGCCTAAAGGCTGACTTCGGGCGCTGTCCGCGCCGGTGATGGGCGCACATGGCGGTGGAGCCACAAGAAGCCAGCGGTGGCCATGACCCCGACCACCCCCGCGGCGTACCAAAGGAATTCGGGCTCGGAGCCGTCCATGATGCGCCCCGCCAGAATCGGCCCTACCGCGTAGGGGATCCCGAAAGAAAAACCAAATACGGCCATGTAGCGCCCACGCATATCCTCCGGGGCCAGCCTGGCGGTCAGTGCCTGAGCGACAGGTGCCACGAGCATCTCTCCGATCGTGATGATGACCATCGCCAGCATGAACATCGAGTACACCGAGACAAACCCATACATGGCGAACCCGATCGCGTACAGGGCGGAACCTAAGGCCATCATGAGCATCGGTGGATAGTCCTCGATCCGACGGGTAATCGGGAATTGCAGGAAGACCACCATGACCGCGTTCAGGCTAAGGATCAGGCCGTACCCCGATTCCGGCACTGCGTGGAAATCGCGCAGGTAGACGCCGAGGGTCGTATTCATGTTCATGTACACCAGACCCATCAGGATACATGCACCGAGGAACAGCATGAAGAGCGTATCGCGGAAGACCTGGGCGTAGCCCCGGAAGGTGCCGGTCAAACTCTCTTGAGCGGCCCCCGGCTCGGATTGGGGCCTGGTTTCGGGGAGTTTAACGAGGACGATGATCGCCGTGATCAGACTGATCACGGCGTCGGCGATGAAGAGAGAAAGGTAGGAGCGCGTGGCCAGGAAGCCGCCAATTGCCGGACCAATCGCCGCGGAAACATTGAACGCCACCCGGATGATCCCATAGCCCTGGGCTCGCTGGCGTTCGGGCAAGAGGTCGGCGACCATCGCCTGGTGGGCCGGACCCCCGGTATCGGTGAATACCCCGACCATGAGCGCCAACACAAAGAAGGCCTGGAGTGAGTCGACAAAACCCATGATCAGGCTGCTCAAGGAGGTCGAGAGCAGGCTGAATATGAGAATCTTCTTCCGGCCCAGGCGATCAGTCAGAGCGCCACCGATCGCCGTACCGGCGAAACTCGACACGGAGAAGAGGGCAAAGAGCAACCCGACCTCGGTCATCCCCACCCCGAACCTTCGGGTCAGGTATAGGGCGAAGAACGGGAAGAGCAAGTATCCACCAAGCCGATCGATGAACGTCACGACGGCCAGCGTCCAAAACGGCCGCGGGAACTCGTGAAACGTCTCGAGAACCTTCTCACGTCGTCGTTCGAGGAACATCGTCGTCTGGCCTGGCTATCTGAGGATGGGTCTTGCTCCACCGCATCCGGATCCGGATTCGGGACGCAAGATGAATACCGACTCGGTCTCGGGGCATGC
>MGOM01000075.1:14632-17856 GCA_001797105.1 Chloroflexi bacterium RBG_19FT_COMBO_62_14 | reverse complement strand
TAAGGGATAAGAGCCCGGTGACCGCGACTACTACAATAAGAGGGTGAGCGCTCTTTGATACCACATGGGAGATGAAGTGTCCAGGTGAGTCCGAGGTCGGTCTCTATTGCGGATTACACCCTCACCCCGACCCTCTCCCTTTCAGGGAGAGGGAGTGCGGGTCCTCTCCCCCAGAATGGATCCAGCCTCCGCCGATCGCTCGACGGAGGCTGGATTCCGTTGCCGTCCTACCGGTCCTTGCCTCGTTCTAGTTCTTCTCTTCCTTGCCTGCACCCGTGCGCCTGAAATCCCGGGCCGCTTATCCGTTCAGGACGGTAAACTGCCCGGACGCACGGGTACCTGCCGCTTCAGCACTCGCTATGGCCGCAAGCGTAACACTTGCGACACCCTTCCTCGTTAACGAGTGCTGCTTCCCCACACTCCGGACAAAGGTCGCCGATCTTCAACGCCAGCTGGCCAGAAGGATTGTTTCCACTCTGGTAGAACGGCAACTCCGGCGTCTGGCCCAGATATTCCGCCAGTGAGCGGGCCAACCCGTCCGGCAGAGAAAGCACACGATTGGGACCGAAACCGAGGGGACGTCCGCCGCCGATCCCCGCCAGCTGGCGCACGACTTCCGCCATGCGCTCCCGCGGGGCGACGGGCGAGGCGACCCTCAAGATGTAGGAGATCAACCGGCCGATGGCTTCCGACACCGCCGCCGTTTCCGAGCCCGCCTTGGCGCTGGTGATGAAGACCTCAAACGGTTGGCTCCCACCGTTCTGATTGATCGTCACAAAAGCCTTGCCGAGGGGTGTGCTGATCTGATAGGTGCAGCCATCCAGGCGCTGTGGCCGAGGTTTCTTGCTCTCGTGCCAGATTTCGAGCTGGGTCGGCGAGGCGTCGGCTGCCAGCTTCTTGGCCACGGTCTCACTCGTCTCCAGGACGACACGCTGGCGCGATCCGGTCACGTACACCGTCAGGCCTTTGCATCCGAGCTCCCAAGCCAGCAGGTAGGCCCTGGCCACGTCGTCGACCTCAGCCGTCTCGGGGAAGTTGCAGGTCTTGCTCAGACTGTTGTCCACGAAAGCTTGCAGGGCGGCCTGCATCCGGACGTGCTCCTCGGCGGTGATGTCTTGCGAGACGACGAACACTTCGCGCGTCGAAGCCGGGAGTTCGAGGACCTCGGCGCACGAGCCTCTCTCCATGACCTGCGTAATCACCCTCTCCCGGGCGTCGTCGTCCAGGCCGGCCTCCACCAGCGCCTGCTCGAAAAGCGGGCTGGCGTAGGTCAGCCTCAGATCCTGCCCCTGGTCGTCGACGTGACGATAGTAGGCCAGCGCGAACACAGGCTCGCAGCCGTAGCCTTCGCAGCCAGCGACGGTGGCGATCGTCCCCGTCGGGGCGATCGTGGTCTGGGCGGCGTTGCGCAGGCCGCGGTGGACGATCCCGTCCGTCACCCGGGTCCAATCCACCTCCGGTCTGCCGAACTCGCGGGTGTACGCCGCCAGCGGTGTCGGAGGTGACCACTTCAGATCTTTCGGATCATAGATACTGCCTTCGATCGCCAGGAACGACCCGCGCTCCGAGGCGAGCTCGACGCTTGTCAGCATGCAGTGGTAGCGGATGAACTCCATCACCTGGGCGGCGAACTCCTGCCCATCCTGGCCGCCATAGCGCACACCAACGTGGATCATCAGATCCGCCAGGCCCATGATCCCCAGGCCGATCCTCCGGGCCCGCAATGCCGCCTCTCTCAACTGAGGGACAGCCGGGACATAGGCGTTGGCGGTCACGACGTTGTCCAGAAAGCGCGTCGATTCACTGACTGTCACGCGCAGCGACTCCCAATCCAGGCTCCCTCCAGGACCGAAGTGCTGGGCCAGGTTGATCGATCCGAGGCAGCAATTCTCGTACGGTCCGAGCCACTGCTCGCCGCAGGGATTGGTCGCTTCTAGTTCGTACAGTTGAGGCACCGGGTTGGCGTCATTGGCCGTGTCGAGGAACAAGACCCCGGGCTCGCCGTTGTGGTGGGCGTGCTCGACGATCAGATCGAAGATCTCGCGCGCCCGCACGGTCTCGACGACATCATCCGTGTTTGGAGCGATGAGGTCGTAGGTCGAGTCGTCCCGAACCGCTTTCATGAAGGCCTCGGTCAGGCCGACCGAGATGTTGAAATTGGTGATGTGATTCTCATCGACTTTGCAGGTAATGAAATCACGGATGTCGGGATGGTCGACGCGCAGCACGGCCATGTTGGCCCCGCGCCGCGTGCCGCCCTGGGCGATCTCACCAAAGGCCTTGTCATACACCCGCAGGAACCCGACCGGACCGGTCGCCTTGCCGGCCGACGATTCGACGATGGCACCTTTCTGCCTGAGACGGCTGAAGGCAAAGCCGTTCCCGCCTCCGGTCTGCTGGATCAGGGCCGCGTCGCGCAATGTTTGAAAGATACCCGCTGAATCCCGCCCCATATCGTCTGTGATCGGCAGGACGAAGCACGCCGCCAATTGGCCCAATGGAGTCCCGGCGCCGGTGAAGGTCGGCGAATTGGGGAAGAAGCGCCGGCTGGCTAGGAGCTCGTAAAAGGTCTCGGCCGCAGGCTGGACTTCGCCGCCCCATTCGGCCTCGGCCCCGGCTACGTGGCAGGCCACGCGCCAGAACATCTCTTCGGCGGATTCCGTGGGCAACCCGTTCTTGTCCCGGCGAATGTAACGTTTGGAGAGAACGGTTCGGGCATTCTCACTCAATTCGACCGTTCTGGCAGAATCGGGAAGAGGAGGCCTAGAAGCTCGTCTTTGGTCTTCCGTCAATCGTACGCCTTTCTTAGCGACGTCTAACATGGCCCACCTCTCCGGCATTACCTATCTCAACTCTCACGCCCCGCTCCCAACCCCGACGACCTCCCCCAGAGATCGATCTGATGGTGTTGTCGGACAGAGTCGTCTCGCGCGATCATGCACCGCAAGAGTCGTCGAGTCCGCCCGGCGAAACCCGCCTCACTCGCCGGCGTAGTATTCTCAAGCCTCCAATAGATGGTCGATCTCGGTGCGAAGGGCCCGAAGGTCGTCGAGCCCCAGGTAGACGATCGCGTAACGGATGTACGCGATATGATCGAGCTCTTTCAACCCGGCGATGACCATGTCGCCGACGATTCGAGACGAGACTTCCGATTTGCCCATCGTCTGCAGTCTGGCTTCGACCTCGCCTATGAGGCGATCGATATCCTCGGCCGGGACCGGCCG
>MGOM01000075.1:14173-14556 GCA_001797105.1 Chloroflexi bacterium RBG_19FT_COMBO_62_14 | reverse complement strand
CCGTTCATAGGTGCTGAAGCGTTTGTGGCAATTCTGGCAAACCCGCCGGCGGCGAATTGCGCCTCGGGCGTCGTGCGAGGTGTCAATCACACGGGTCTCGTCGTTTCCGCAGTGTGGACAATGCATAAAGGGCACCCGGGAGGAGCACGCCTGTTCGGCGCCAGATCTAGGTCGCTCGCTATCACGCTCCCCGATATCTTCGGGGGACAACATCATAGCACAGCGCGGAAGAGGGGTGCAAGCCGCGAGGGCACCGCAAGCCTTAAAGAAATTAGTACCTTGGTCCCACCCGGCCGCGTCAGGTCTCGCGGAGGTCTCTGGGAGGTCTCGGACAGGTCGCGGGGAGGTCTCGTCAGGGTAACTGGCGAACTGCGGCGACGGCG
>MGOM01000075.1:9485-14156 GCA_001797105.1 Chloroflexi bacterium RBG_19FT_COMBO_62_14 | reverse complement strand
GCGCCGGGAGGAGGGGACCAGCGCCGGTCCGCGCCCAATCCAACCCGCAAGCGGGTCGGGAAACAGCCAGGGGCCGAGGCGAAATGACGTGCACCCGCCCCCAGCTGCCACTAACGCCGGCGCAAGAAAGCCGGGATGTCGAGATCGTTGTAGTCGTAGGGACGCGGCTGGAACTCCTCGGGGGCCGCCTCCGGCCTGCCTTGCGTCTGAGGGGCCTCGGCGTGCGTCGTCACCCGTCGGGTGGACCGGCGCGGCGCCCCGGTCGTTCGCTCGAAACCGGTGGCGATGACCGTCACCCGCAACTCGTCGCCGATGTTCGGGTCGATGACAGCCCCGAAGATCAGGTTGACGTCCGGGTGCGCCGTTTCCTTGATGATCGCCGCCGCCTGGTTGACCTCGAATAGGCTCATATCGGGGCCGCCGGTGACGTTGAACAGGATCCCGCGGGCGCCGTCGATCGTGATGTCGAGAAGGTGGCTCGAGATCGCCTGCTCGGCCGCCGATCGGGCCCGGTCTTCGCCTGAAGCCCGGCCGACCGCCATCAGTGCAGCCCCACCTTCCGACATGATCGTCCGCACGTCGGCGAAGTCCAGGTTGATCAACCCCGGTACGGTGATCAGTTCGCTGATGCCCTGGATACCCTGACGCAGGACGTCGTCGGCCAGCTTGAAGGCATCATGCAGGCTGGCGCGCTTGTCGGCCAATTGCAGCAAGCGGTCGTTGGGGATCACAATCAAGGTGTCCACGTGCTCCTTGAGTTTGGAGATCCCGCTTTCGGCCGCCTGGGCGCGTCGGGCACCTTCGAAAGTGAACGGTCGGGTGACCACACCGATCGTCAGCGCGCCGACTTCTTTGGCGACCTGAGCCAGGATCGGGGCTGCGCCGGTCCCCGTCCCGCCGCCGATGCCGGCGGCAATGAAGACCATGTCGCTGCCTTTGAGGACTTCGTACAGCTCCTCGGCCGATTCTTCGGCCGCCTTCTGGCCGACCTCGGGGTTGCCACCGGCGCCCAGACCGCGCGTCACCTTGTCCCCGATCCGGACGCGCGTCGAAGCGTTGGACAGCAGCAGCGCCTGGGCATCGGTGTTGATGGCGACAAACTCGATCCCCGCCAGACCCTCTTCGATCATGCGGTTGACCGCGTTGCTGCCGCCGCCGCCAATCCCTATAACCTTGATCCTTGCGAACGACTCTACCTGCGGTGTTGGGTACATTTCCTGCCTCCTCCTCAAGGAATGATGTTCCGACATCCGTTCAACCTCGCCGATCGCTAACCGGGTAGCAACCGCCGGAAAAAGTCCGCCGCGCGGCCCAGGTCGAGCTGTCGCCACGACAGCCCCAGGACTCCGCGCCCATCAATGACGCTTTGCTCTTCCATCATGCGCGCCCAGTGCAGTAGCCCGACGCTGGCCGAAAAGCTCGGGGATCGCAGTTGATCCACCAACCCGCGCAGCTCACCCGGCGCTGCCAGCCGGACCGGGAGCCTCAGCACGGACGAAGCGGTCTCACGAATCCCGGGCAGCAAACTGGTCCCACCGGTCAGCACCATCCCCGCCGGTAACAGCCCGTCGTAGCCCGAGCGCTTGATTTCCTGCCGCACCAACCCGAAGATCTCTTCCACGCGAGGCTCGACGATCCTCGCCAGCTCGGCCCGGCGGATCTCGATCGACTTCTCGGCCCCGAAAGGCCTTACAGCGAACGCCTGCCCGTCATCCGATGCGTCCGCCTGCGCCCTGCCGTGCCGGATCTTGACCGACTCGGCCGTCTCGAGTGGCAGATGAAGCCCCTGGGCGATGTCGCTCGTCAGATGATCGCCGCCGACCGGTACGACTGCGGTGTGCCACACGGCCCCCTCGATATAGATGGCAATGTCGCACGTCCCTGCCCCGATGTCACACACCAGCACTCCCATCTCGCGTTCGGTTTCGGTGAGCACGACTTCGCCGGCAGCCAGCGGGCCGAGCACCCACCCGTCGATGGCCACACCGGCGGCTTCAACCGCCTTTTCCAGGTTGCGCAGACCGGTCGCTGGGGCCGTGACCACATGCGCCTCAACTTCGAGTCGGTACCCGTGCATCCCGATGGGGGACTTGATCCCGTCCTGTCCGTCGATGACATATCCGCGCGGGATGACATGCACGATCTGCCGGTTGTAGGGCACGGCGATCGAGCGGGCCGCTTCCAGGGCCCGGGCGATATCGTCCTGGCCGATCGTCCTGCCCGAGACACCCGACATCCCCTTACTGTTGAGCGAGGCGACCTGGCCGCCAGAGAGGCTGACGAGAGCCGACGAGATCTCATACCCTGACGTGCGTTCGGCCTTGTCCTTGGCGGCCTCGACCGCTTTGGCTACGCCTTCCAGGTTGACCACCCCACCCTTGCGCATGCCCTGGGCCTGGGCCAGCCCGACCCCGATCACCCGCAGACGCCGGTCCTCATCCAGGTGCCCGACGAGCGCGCAGACCTTGCTCGTCCCAATATCGAGCCCGACGAAGATCGGCTGATCCGTGCCGATGATCCCAGCCACCAGGGTTACCTCACCGTCCGATAGTAGGGCGTCGCTGGATCGGCCACGCTGATCAACGTCGCCGACACGCCGCGTTGGGCCAGGTCGTCTACGATGCCCCGATAAAGCCGGACCTTGAGCACCATGTCTCCGCCGACCCCGAACACCGCAGTCCACCCGCGCGGATCCTCAAAACTCAGACCCCGCCCGAGCTCATACATCAACGAGGCCGCTTCTGGCAGCTGGGCACTCAGCGCCGTTGCCGCCCGAAGCACGTCCGGGGACATCGCCGTTCCGAGAGGATCCTCGGTAATATCCAATACGGGTTCCTTCGAGCTTACCTGTACCAGGCCTGGCCACGCACCGTGTTGCAAGAATGCGACCCCGTCACGGCATAGCCACCAATGCCGCCCGCCGTCGTCCCAGGCGACCAGCGGCTCCCGCTCCTCGACCTGGATCTCCACCCGGTTGGGCCAACGGACTCTGACGTGAGCTGCGGAGATCTCAGCGTGCGCCGTGAGACTGTCGTCAACCAGTCCCGGATCGATCAGGAAGCTTGCCATACCCTCGGTGGCGGCGATCGACCTCACCTGCGCCGAGGTAAGCATCTTGTTGCCCAGTACAGCAGCTTCGGCCGCCACCAGCCCGGGTGAGTGCACGATCTGGAAAAGCACCCAGAGCGTGCCCAGAAGCAGAGCGGCCGAGGCCAATCTCGGGCCAGGCCGGATTATCGGGATGGCCGGGAGGCGAATCTCAGCTCCCAACTCGACCGGCAAAGCGATGTCGTATCGGCGACGGAGCGTTTTGCGCCTCTTGGGCTTGCTCCGTTGCAGCGGTGGCGCCGCCTCGACCTCGGAGGACTGGCGAGCCCGGCGGGCCCGGCCTCTTTCGGCGCGGGTCCGAGTGGTGCCAAGGAGGTGATCGTCGGCCGTCACGCCGTTTCCTCGTAGGAACGCACAAGTGCATCTTTCTGAGCCTGGCGCTCGAGCGCCAGATCGACAAGGCGGTCAAGCAACGCCGGGTACGGCAACCCGCTCGCCTCCCACAACTTCGGGTACATGCTGATCTTGGTGAATCCGGGGATCGTGTTGGCTTCATTCACGTACAGGCGGTCGGTCGATCGTTCCAGCAGGAAGTCCACCCGGGCCATCCCTGCCCCGTCGAATGCCAGGAAGGTCTCGACCGCCAGCCGGCGGGCCTGACTGGCTGTCTTCGGATCGATCGGCGCCGGGATCAGAAGCTCCGACCGATCGTCGATGTACTTGGCGCGGTAGGAGTAGAACTCGTCGCTGGGGATGATCTCTCCCGGCACGGAGGCTTCCGGTTCCTCGTTGCCGAGCACGCTTACCTCAATCTCGCGTGCATCGACCCCGCGTTCGACGAGGACCCGCCGGTCGTAGCGCGCCGCATCCATCAATCCTTCCAGGAGATCGGACCGGCTGCGGACTTTGCTAACGCCAACTGACGAGCCGAGATTGGCCGGCTTCACAAACAAGGGATACGGCGCCACCGCCTCCGCTCTGTCGATGGCGGAGTCAACCTGGCGATGGATTTCCGACGAAAGCAATACGACCGATTCGACGGCCGGGATCCCTTGAGCTTGCATCAGCATCTTGAACAGGCCCTTATCCATCGCAGCCGAAGATCCGAGCACGCCTGCCCCGACGTACGGGACATCAGCCATCTCAAACAGCCCCTGGATCGTTCCGTCCTCTCCAAACGTACCGTGGAGCAAAGGAAAGACGATATCCAGCTCACTCAAGACCTCGAGCGGCGCGCCTTCTCGCCATCGATACAGATTGCGTTGCCCAGGCTCCCCGAGGAGCGCCACCCGTTCGAGGGTGTCCAGACGTCCTTCCTCGAGCGCCTCGAGCGTCCCTTCGCCGGAATACCATCGGCCTTCATGCGTGATACCGATCGTGACGATCTCGTACCTTGACCTGTCAAGCGCTTTCAGCACCGATCGGGCGGACATGAGAGAGATCTCGTGTTCGCCTGATCTGCCGCCGAAGATCACGCCCAGCCGAAGTTTGTTCCTCAATTGTCGGCACCTTCCCCACTCGGATCCGGCCCCGCTTCTGGCCAATCACCGATGTTCTCAACCTCCTGCTGAAGCTCGACGCCAAACTTCTTGGCAACGGCCTCTCGAGCTTTCTCCATCAAGA
>MGOM01000075.1:3323-9472 GCA_001797105.1 Chloroflexi bacterium RBG_19FT_COMBO_62_14 | reverse complement strand
GTCAGGGGCAGGTAGAAATTGGCATGAACCTGGCTGATCTCTACCTGCCCCTGACGCAGGCCTTTCAAGCCGCTGGCCTCGATCAATCGACCGGCATAGTCGTCCGGAGGGTTCTTGAACATTGACCCCCAACTGGCCCCCGGGGGCTGCGTCTCCTGGCGGTACTCGACCAGCGCCGCCATCTTCGCTCCGGTCTGGCGGACGGAGGATTGCTCCAGACGGAACGTCGCCGTGAGGACGGCCACCTCTCCCGTATGTCTCTTGAACCAACTGTCGCGATAGCCGTACTCCATCCGATCGACCGGCCATGCTTCGACCATTCCGGAATGTTGCAAGATCTCGGCCACCTTGAGCCTATCGGCGACCTCGCTGCCGTGCGCTCCCGAGTTGCCCACCACCGCGCCTCCAACTGTCCCCGGGATGCTGGCCGACCACTCCAACCCGGTCCATCCGCGCTCAACGGCCCGGCGGGCGATCCCTCCGAATGACGCCCCAGATTCGGCCCACACCTGCGGGCCTTCTTCGGGCTCCTCGAACCGGACCTCCCTGGCCTGGTTGACTAGGATCACGCCCCGGTATCCGGCATCCGCAGCAAGCACATTCGAGCCCGCTCCGAGAATCCGGAATGGAAGCTCAGATTGCCAGAGCAGCTCCGCCGCTTGGGTCAGTTCGCGCAATGAGCGGACAAGGAGCAGGTAGTCGGCCGGTCCACCGATCCGGGCCGATGTGAAGCGCGACAGCATCGCATCCTTCTGAACCCGGATGCCGAAGACAGCTCGCAGCGGCTCGATCCGGTCGGTGGTGATGCCGGCAGTCATCATAAGCGCCGGACGCGGTTGATCAGTCGGACCACGACCTCCGGCTCGGGCAGTTCACTGACGAGCTGGGTCACCATGGCCGGCAGTTCCTTGATGGTGGCCCGCTTCGCCGCCAGCCTCAGCCTGAGCTCCATCCTGCGATCCTGTTCGAACATGCGTTGGTTGACCTTAGCCATTTGCCTTATCCTCCCTGCGGTGCTCCAGCGCCTCGAGAAGCTGCTTCCCCACCTGATTGCCGTCGCCGGCGCTGAGAGTGACCACCACCGAACCCGGTCGGACGGCGGTCTCCAGCAAACGCGCCGCCTCCGTCAGGTCCGGGATGAAACGAACGTCGGGATGCTCGATATGCCTGGCGACCATCTCGCCCGTCATCGATGGATCCGGCGCCTCGCGCGAGGCGAAGATTTCCGTCACCACGACATGGTTGGCCTCACCAAACGCGCCGCCGAACGCATCGATGAAAGCCCGCGCCCGCGAGAATGTGTGCGGTTGGAAGACCGCCCACAGATCGGCCTGCGGGTAGCGCCAACGCGCCGCCGAGAGCGTTGCCTTGATCTCCGTCGGATGGTGGGCGTAGTCATCGATCACTGTGACCCCATGGGATTCGCCCAAAAGTTCGAACCGCCTCTGGGTCCCGTGGAAATCAGCGATCGCACCCTGGATCGTGGAAAACGCCACGCCACATCGATCCGCCGCCGCCATCGCCCCCAGCGAGTTCCGCACGTTATGGATCCCAGGAAGCCGGGTGCGTGCCAGACCAGCCACCTCACCTCGCCTGAGGACCAGAAAATCCGAGCCGCCGGCCTGGTTCGGCCGGATCTCCTCGGCCCGCCAATCTGCACCCGCCTCCACGCCATACGTGATCCGCTCGAGCGATGGCCGCGCCAGGGAGGCCGCGGTGGGGTCGTCAAGACAGACGATGATCGTCTCTTGCGCCTGGTCGATGAACGCCCGGAAGGCTTCCAGGTAGTCGGCCGGCGTGGCGAACATGTCGGGGTGATCGTGTTCGATGCTTGTCACCACGGCGATGGACGGATGCAGACCCAGGAACGCCCGATCGTACTCATCGGCTTCGATCACGAACTCCGCCCCGCTGCCCGAACGGGCATTCGTGCCGAAGTCGGAGAGCATCCCACCAACGATGAAGCTCGGGGCGCGCCCGGCCCGATCGAGCAGCCAGGCGATCAGGCCGGTGGTGGTGGTCTTACCGTGCGTGCCGGCAACGGCGATCGTCCTCCACCCGGAGGTCAGCTCACCCAGGAAGGCCTCGCGGCGCAGGACGGGGATCCCGCGCCGGCGGGCTTCCACGACTTCAGGGTTCGAGGCGGGGACGGCCGACGAGATCACGACCACGTCGGCCTCAGCCACGTTCTGGGCGCGATGACCGTAGGCGATTTTCACCCCGGCGCGTTCCAGGCCCTGCGAGTAGACCGAGCCGGCTAGATCCGAACCACTCACGGCTTCGCCTCGCTCGTGCAAGACCTGTGCGATCGCTGACATCCCGGCACCCGCAATACCCACGAGGTGGACCTTTCTCATACGAACACGACAATGATGAAGACGAACACGATCCCGACGGCGAAATAGACTTGCGGAATGGGCAGCACCGTCGGCGGCAGAAACTTCACCAATTGCTCGATCTGCAGCGCCAAGTCGGAACCCTCCGGCGGACGCATGATGAGATCCGTCGGGTATCCCGATGTGTGAAGATACGACCAGATCGAGCCGACGAGCAGATAGCCGTTGAGGGCCCCGAGCACCAGCCCCAGCAAGATCTCTTCGACCCGCTCACGTGCCATCTTCGGCTGCAAGGACCGCAGGTTTGGCGTTTGGTAGCCGAAGAAGGCGAGCAGGATGAGCAGGACGGCCCGAACCACGAACTGTGTTCCCGGGGGCTGAAGGAACATGGCTGTGCGATAAGGCTCGATGTACGTCTCGAGGATGGCGTTGAGGAACAACCCGAGCACGACGGCGCTGGTCACGAGCAGCTCCTTCGCCCAACCCCGCATTGCGCCGATCACGGTGAATAGGGCGACGAACACACCGCAGAAGACGACCAGGCTAACCATCCGCTGTGCCTCGGAGGCGCGCCGACATCTCAACTTCATCGGCGATCGTGCGGGCTGCATCGGGCCGGGCGAGACCACGGGCCGCGCTCGACATGGCCGCCAACCGCTCCCGGTCACGGATCAGGCCTTCGACGGTGTTGAGAAGGTCCTCTTTCAACAATGCGTCAGCCACGACGACGGCCGCGCCGTGTGTCTCGAGGTATGCCGCGTTGACCTTCTGATAGCGCCACGCGTGCGGATAAGGTACCAGCACCGCCGGCAATCCGAAGAGCGGAAGTTCGCCCAGGGTCGAGGCACCGGCACGCGCCACAGCCAGATCAGCCGCCGCCAGGGCCGCCCCCATCTCTTCGTGCAGATAGGCGTGTGCCTGGTAACGGCTCCTCTGCACTGGGGTCAACGAGGCCGTCGCTTCGGTGATCCGCGGCCAATCCAGCTCTCCGACGATGTGCACCAGTTGGGCCATCTCGAGGAACTCGGGCAGCCTGGCCCAGATCGCCTCGTTAATCGACCGAGCGCCGCGACTACCCCCGGATGCCAGCAGGACCGGCTGGTCGGCTCTCAGCCCCAACCGGCGGCGTGCCTCGCCGCGGTCCGAGGCCCGCAGGTCAGGCCGGGTTGGATAACCCGTCACGACCATGCGCTTCCTGGCGGGGAGATGCTCGCGGGTTTCCTTCGCCGTCACCGTCACCACGCTGGCAAGATTGGACAATAGCCTCAGCGCCAGCCCCGGCTCGATGTCCGGGATGTAAACCACCTTGGGCGTACGGCGCGCGGCCAGCGAGACCGGCACGCCGACATACCCCCCGGTGAGCAGGAGGACATCCGGCTGGTAGCGGCGGATGATGCGGCCCGAGGCGCGAAACCCTTGCGCCAGGCGCGCCAGGTTGGCCGGCAAGCGCCGAAGACCGACACCGTGGATACCGGCGGCGGGAATGCTCTCAAAGGCAATGCCAGCGCGTTTCACCAGCGACGCCTCCATGCCTCCCTCCGAGCCGACCCAGAGCACATCAGCCCTCGCGCCGAGCGCTGCGACGACCGCCAAGGCGGGATACACGCCGCCGCCGGTGCCCCCAGCCGATACCAATAGTCGTAACATGCCCCTCCGCGTGCTGTTCCAATGTCGGCCGCCTCACGCTTCTCGAGATGTTCAACAGAAGGCCGACGGCCGTTAGGCTGGTCACAAGACTCGACCCGCCGTAGCTGAAGAACGGAAGCGCGTTTCCGGCGAACGGGACCAATCCCAGGAGGACCGCCATATTCACCAGAGCTTCCACGCCGATCCAAAACGTGATGCCGCCGCCGAGCAGCATCCCCAGCCGGTCCGGTGACTGGGCGGCGAGGCGGAAACCCCGCCACAGGAACAAACAGAACAACGCCAGGACAAGCAGCGCCCCGATCAACCCCAGCTCTTCCCCGATCACGGCATAGATGCTGTCGGTGTGCGGCGCAGGGAGCAGTCCGAATTTCTCCTGGCTCGCACCCAGACCGCGCCCGAGGACGCCGCCCGAGAAGAACGCCTGCAGCGAACGTTGGACGTGATACGAGGCCCGCTCGATATCGACCAGGCCGGCCATGTAATCATTCCAGCGCTGCCGGCCCGTGGTCGTCACGCGCACAAGCAGGTAGCCGACCAGGCCGCTGCCGAGGGTCACCAGGATCGATTGCGAGGCCCGCGCTCCGGCGAGGTAGAACATCACCAGGGCTACAACCCCCACGGTCAGCACGGCGCTCAGGTCGGGCTGGAGCAGGATCAGGCCTCCGACGATTCCGATGATCACCATCAAGGGCAGGAAGCCGTAGCCCCACTCGGAGATCCGGTCTCCCTTCGATTCCATCCACACCGCCAGGTAGATGATCACGATCAACTTGGCCATCTCCGACGGCTGCACGGATCCTTCGAGGAACGAGCGCCGCGGTCCATCCCCGGCGTTGACCAGAAGCACGGTCAGCAGAGTGAGCATCGCCACCAGGATCATCGGAAGGGCTAGGCCCTTGAGCCAGCGCAGCGGGAAGCGGTAGGCGAGCGCACACGCCAGTAAGGCGACAACCATGTTCGAGAGCTGCCGGCGAAACAGAGCGCTTGGATCGAGCGTCAGCCGCCACGAAACGTCCCAACTAGCGGAGTAGACCATCACCAGGCCAAAGGCGAGCATGATCCCGATCACAATGAGGAGCCAGGGATCGGCCCCCATGGTCCGGACTTGCTTGCGGATGACGGCTCTCATCCGGTCGCCGGCGGTGACGGCCTCGCTCATAGCCCTCTCACCAGCTCGCGGAAGCGCTCCCCGCGCGCTTCAAAGTCTGGGAACTCGTCGAAACTCGTTCCGCCAGGCGCCAGGAGGACCACGTCGCCCGGCTCGGCCACACGATCGGCCGCCCACACCGCCGCTTCGAGATCCGAGGTGCGGTCAACGCTGTACGGGCGATCCTGCGGGCCATGATTCGCAATGGCTTTCTCGACTTTCTCCGCTACTTCCCCGAACAGCACCAGGTGATCGACACGCTTGACGATCAGTGCGGCGAGTCTTTCCCAGGGCAGATCCTTGTCGCGGCCACCAGCGAGCAGGACAAGCGGCCGATCGAAAGCGTCTATCGCAGCCATGACACGCTCGGGGGCCGTGGCGATCGAGTCGTTGTACCAATCGACATCTCGAACGCGTCTGACGAGCTCGAGCCGGTGCGGCAGACCTGTGAATGCCCGGATCCCCGCTTCGAGCGCCTCAAGCGGGAGACCGCCGGCGGCTCCGATGGCGCACGCGGCAAGAACGTTGAGCAGGTTATGTCGGCCGCGCAGGTTGACGGCCTCGACAGAGCACACCGCGCTTTCTCGCCCCTCCAGGCGCAAACGGATCTCCTCCCCCTCCAGGTGTGCTCCTTCGTAACCGGCCGTCGGAGACCAACCGAAGACCAGCACACGGCCGCGCGCAACTTGGCGCAGCTCCCAGCCGGCCGGATCCTCCGTTCCCAGGACAGCCGTGTCATCCGGGGTCTGGAATTCGAGGATGCGGCGTTTGGCCGCGGCGTAAGCCTCCATCGTCCCGTGACGGTCGAGGTGGTTGGGGGTGATGTTCAAGATCGCGGCAATGCCCGGGCTGATCGTCATCAACTCCAGTTGGAAGGAGGACAGTTCGATCACGACCAGATCGATCTCCCGAATGTGATCGAGCTCGGCGATTAGCGGCCGGCCGATATTCCCTCCCACCCAAACTCTGCGTTCCCCCCCGGTCACGGCCGCGTTCGCCATCTGGCCGACGAGGGCCGT
>MGOM01000075.1:2829-3301 GCA_001797105.1 Chloroflexi bacterium RBG_19FT_COMBO_62_14 | reverse complement strand
CCAGTAATCCCGATCGAAGGCGCCGGGGAGGCTTCCATGAAGATCTGCGCGTCGTTGGCTACCCGAATCCCCATCTCCCGAGCCTGCTTTGCCAGCGGCAGACCGGCGGGCACCCCGCCGGAAAGGCATAACAGGTCGGCGCCTTCGATCAGTTGTGGTGGGTGGCTGCCGAAGACAAACCTCAGATCGAGGTCGTCCAGCTCTAGAGTGGAATGAGCCAATTCGGTTGCCGTCTTGAGATCGCTCACAGTGACTTCGGCTCCGTGCTCGGCCAGATAGCGCGCCATCGCCTTGCCCTGACGGGCCAGCCCGAGCACAACCACCCGCATCCCCGCCCAGTCGGCCAATCTGCCTCCATCAAGCTGCCTGACTATCCAGGGCGGGCATCGCCGGTTTGCGGCGCTTCGGCGGCCTGCCCTCCGTCGCCTCGACGTCCACGCTCAGGTCCATCTCGAGCTGCCCGGTCCCCTTG
>MGOM01000075.1:2001-2803 GCA_001797105.1 Chloroflexi bacterium RBG_19FT_COMBO_62_14 | reverse complement strand
TGCGGTCTCTCGTCCTCGAGCCCGACCAGAAAATGGTGGGGCAGGACAGAACGCGCCGGCCGGTCCTGGACACCGGCCATGGTCCCCTAGCTTTCGGTGGTAGTCGGGTTGACCATACACAGTGTCGGCTGGCGGCCGTACTTCTCGGTGTAAAAGGTCACGGCGCGCTTCACCTTCTCGTCGACCGAGCGCGTGCTGTCGTCAAACCAGAGCATGCCAATGTCCATATCAACTCCCTTTCAGCATCGCCAGCGCAACGCCGACCATGGCCGCCAGAAGACCGACGAGCCAGAAGCGCTGTACGACCTGCGTCTCACTCCAACCGATGAGCTCGAAGTGATGTTGAAGCGGTGCCATCTTGAACAAGCGCTTGCCTTTCGTCAGACGGAAGTAGGCGATTTGCAGGATGTCGCTGACCGTCACGCTCACCGGGATGATGGCGATCACCGGCAGCAGCGCCCATTGCCCCGTCATCAGCGCGACGACTGCCAGCGTCGCGCCGAGGGCGAGCGAACCCGTATCTCCCATGAAGAGCTCGGCGGGATAGACGTTGTACCAAAGGAAGGCGAACAGAGCGCCGACGACGGTGAAACAAAAACGTACAAGGAAGATCTGCCCCTGCATCGCCGCAATCGCGCCGTAGGCAGCGAAGGCCGTGGCCGCGATCAAGCCGGCCAGGCCGTCCAGGCCGTCCGTCAGATTGACGGCGTTGCTCGAAGCCACAATTACGAACATGGCGATCGGCACATACCAGATCCCGAGTTCGATCTCCTCCGGATAGTTGGGAAGATACAGATCGGGA
>MGOM01000075.1:341-1991 GCA_001797105.1 Chloroflexi bacterium RBG_19FT_COMBO_62_14 | reverse complement strand
CGTATTTCAAGACGAGCCCGGCACCAAGCGCGATCAAGACCTGCCACAAGAACTTCCAGCGGGCCCGCATCCCCTGGCCTTGCGCCCGGCCGCGTATCCCCTGCCAATCATCAAGCGCTCCCAGCGCGGCGAAGGCGATCATGATCAGCACCGGGAAGATGATCGAGCGCCCAATGACCGTCAGCTCGCTCAGGATCGAAACCAGGTTCAAGATGACGGTGATCAGTACGACCGACGAGACGAAGAGCCACCCGCCCATCGTCGGAGTCCCGAGTTTGGCGATGTGTCGCTGAGGACCTTCGATGCGGATCTGTTTGCCGATCTTGAGCATCCGTAGAATCTGAATCATCGGCCCGCCCCAGATCACCGTCAGGACAAAGGTGATCCCCCCAAGCGAGAGGGCGGCGGCGGTGGAGCTCACTCGTCCTCTCCCAGGGCAGCGACCATATCTTCCATGTGCAGGCCGCGCGAGCCCTTGATCAAGACCACATCTCCGGTGCCGACCCGTGCGCGAAGGAACTCCGTCGCCTGGGTGATGTCCTGCTGCTCAGTCACGGCCGAGGGCTGGAGGCCGGCGCGCATCGCCTCATCGGCGATCCAGTGGGCGCGCTCTCCGACTGTGACCAACTCGTCGACGACTTCGGCGGCGCGCATCCCGACCATTCGATGTCCGCGTTCCTCGAAGTCCCCAAGCTCCAGCATGTCCCCCAGCACGGCGATCCGCCTTCCCTCGAGCTCGGCCAGCAGATTGAGCGCGGCGATCATCGAGCTCGGCGCGGCGTTGTAGGTGTCGTCGAGGAGCAGGCTTCCCCCCGGCCCAGGGACGGCGAACAGGCGCAGCTGACTCTGACCGCCCTGCAGACCGGCGACGATCTCCTCCCAGGTCAGTCCATCAATCAGGCCGACGGCCGAGGCCCGCAAGGCGGTGTGAACCGAATGCCGGCCGAGCAGCGGGACCCGAACATGCACCTCGTCTCCCTGGTAGTGCATCACGAACCGGACCCCGCCCAGCCCCAGGCCTTCGATCTCATCCGCCCACAGGTCTGCCTCGGGCGTCAGGCCGTAATAAAAGATCGCCGCCTGCGTGTGATCGGCCATTCGCCGTACCAGAGGCTCATCGTGGTTCAAGACCGCCACACCCTCCGGCGCCGCAGGCAGCCTCTCGACGAGCTCTGACTTCCCGGCGAAGATCGCCTCCATGCTCCCGGCCCGTTCCAGATGCACCTGGCTGATGTTGGTGATCACCCCGATCTGCGGCCGGGCCCACTCGCAAAGCACGGCGATCTCGCCCGGCACGTAGAAGCCCATCTCCAGGACGGCGCGCTCGTGAGACCGGGTCAGGCGGAGCAGCGACAACGGCAGGCCGATCTCGTTGTTCAGGTTCCCCGGACTGCGAAGCGTCTGATAGCGCCGCGCCAGGACCGAAGCCACCAGTTCCTTGGTTGTCGACTTGCCAACGCTGCCCGTGATCCCGATCACGCGCAGGTCCAGTTTCGACCGCCAGAAGGCGGCTGCTTTCTGCATCGCCTCGAGCGAGTTCTTGACCCTCAGACAGACGGGGAACGTGAGCCCGACCAACGCCTCGTCCACGGGCGGACGCCGAAGGTCGAGAACGTGGAGGTGCGCTGGGTAGTCCTTCTCGACAATGGC
>MGOM01000075.1:0-178 GCA_001797105.1 Chloroflexi bacterium RBG_19FT_COMBO_62_14 | reverse complement strand
GCAGCCCGGCCTGGCTGCCTCTATCCACCACCGGCCAACTCCATCCGAACCGGGTCGGGGGGTATGTTCATCATGACCACCAGCCGCTCGACCACATCCTGGAACACGGGTGCGGCAACGACTGAACCCCAGGGTGAGTTCTGCGGCTTGTCGATCCGCACATACACCACGAATTGCG
>MGOM01000074.1:7480-9019 GCA_001797105.1 Chloroflexi bacterium RBG_19FT_COMBO_62_14 | reverse complement strand
CCTGCCCCGCCGGGGCGGACCTTTTCGTTTAATCCAAATCCTCCGTCGCCGGCGTATAAGGACTTGAAGGCGATCTCTGCCCAAACCGTAATTCGCCGGAGGGAAACTGTGATGAACAGACTTGTCTTGAGCGTCGCGGTGGCGCTCGCCGCGCTGTTGGCCGCCTGCGCCCCGCAAGCCGCACCCCCAACCCAGGCGCCCCCAAATCAGGCGCCCGCCGCCCAGGCGCCGCCGACGGAGGCGCCGCCCCCGATGGACGACTACAGTCGGGCCGGGGGAGATGTCGCCCCGACGACCGCTTCGGTTGAGATCGGTGATCAACCCATCGTAGACGGTGCTGTGACGGTCTCGAAGATCCAGGCCGCCGTGGACGGGTGGATTGTCATTCACACCGGTGCCGAGGGCAAACCCGGCCCCGTGATCGGGTATGCGCCGGTCTCGGCCGGCGAATCGAGTGATGTAAGCGTGACCATCGACGCCGCCCAGGCCACAGCCATGATGTTCGCCATGCTCCACGTCGACGAAGGCGTCAAAGGCACGTATGAGTTCCCCGGTGCGGACGCCCCGGCGAAGGACGGCGACGCCATCGTGATGCAGGCTTTCAACCAGCCTGAGGCGATGATGACCGCGCCGTCGGTCGTGGCCGAAGACCAGTCCATCGTGGAAGATAGCGTCACGATCGCCTCGGCCTACATGGCTGTCCCCGGATGGGTGGTCATCCACACGGCAGTGGACGGCAAGCCCGGTCCGGTGATCGGCTATGCCCCACTGCCTCAGGGCGAATCGAAAGACGTCAGAGTGGAGATCGACGAATCGGATGCGACCACTACGTTATTCGCCATGCTCCACGTCGACGCAGGCGTTGTGGGGACCTATGAATTCCCCGGCGCGGATGCCCCGGTCAAAGATGGTGATGCGATCGTGATGGTTCCATTCAGCACAGAATACCAATACTAAACCGCCAATCCCCGTCTCACTCCTAGCAGCCTCTCCCGTGGCCGATGCCAGGGAGAGGCTGCCCACTTTAAGCATTCTTCGCGCGCTGCACGTGTGTCCTATTTGCGTTGGCATGCACGCATGCTGAGGTCGCGCCTTTCCGTCTTCCTCCCTGGGAATGCCCCCAGGCCAACGACGATGGGCCGTGGCTTCCGCGGGGGGTCAGGCCAACCTCCGCCGGTTGCGGCCCGCGCGGGAGGTGGGCCAACATGGGTCATGCTATCTTCGTGGAGGGAGAAGGGGGAAGAATGCGTCTCCCCCCTTCTCCCTCCACACCTCCCACATCCCCGCTAAGATCGTGCGGGGCGAGCGGCCCCGTACGCAAATGGCCGTTGATGGAGTCCTCTACGACGGCCTGGACTCGGCCATCCCTGGTTGAATGTTGACTTCGTACGATGAGCCACGCGGATTCAAGCAAGGTCGCCATGGCTTATGCGAAGTCGTGCTCCAAGCAGGTGCGGCGACGGAGACACATCGGCTCCCCGACGGCGTGCTTTCGGCCGCGGGAAGTGCGCCCGGGGGATCTCACCCGCGCACGGCGGG
>MGOM01000074.1:6525-7473 GCA_001797105.1 Chloroflexi bacterium RBG_19FT_COMBO_62_14 | reverse complement strand
CCGGGCGCCTGTCTCCCGAAGGGGGTATACATTCGACCGTAAGGCGTTACAATCACCCCCATCGGTCCGGCGATCGCCTTCTCCAGGGGCGCGATTCCCCCGACCGAGAGCCATAGGAATGCGCGTGGAACAAACGACAGCCAGGACTGCCTCCCAACCCGTCGCTGCCCGCGACCCGGTCGCCCTTCCGTATTCGCCGAGCTGGATTGACCGCTTGATGTCGTGGGTCCAGCGGCTTCCGCTCCCGTACGGGACCACCTACGGGATCTTGTTCGTTGTGGAAGTAGCCGCCTTGCATGTGCTCAGCTGGGTCGACGGGTCTCTGCCGTTCTTCCACTTTCACCCGCTCTACCTGCTCTTCCCGCTTTGGTTGTGGGGTCCGCTCGCCATCATGACCTATCTGGACGAGGTGGCCCTGCACGCGCTGCGCGAATTTCGGCCTCTCCGGGGAAAGCACGAGGACGAGATCCCCCGCCTGCAATACGAGTTGGCGACTCTGCCCTCCCGTTCGGTCTGGATCAGCGGGCTGTTCTGGACGGGCGTGTTCTTGGTCGTGATGTATGCCGGCTTCCCGGTTGTTGTGCGCCAGTACTCCTATGGCCCGATCGGCGTCATGACGGCCTGGATCTCCGGCGTGTTCTCATTCGGCATCGGCAGCGCGCTGTACTATCATACGATCCGGCAGCTGCGGTTGGTGAGCCGGATCCTCGGGCTGGTCGAAAGGGTCAACCTCTTCCAGCTCGAACCCGTCTACGCCTTCGCCCGGCTGACGGCCCAAACCGGGGTAAGCTGGGTCCTGCTGGCCGGTGTGACGTTTCTCATCTTCCCCTTTGAACTGATCAATGTCACCGTCGTCGCGCTGTACATGACCCAGAGTCTCTTCGCCCTGGGCGCCTTCATCCTGCCGCTTTGGAAGGTACACCAGCGGCTTGTAACGGAGAAACGCCG
>MGOM01000074.1:0-6403 GCA_001797105.1 Chloroflexi bacterium RBG_19FT_COMBO_62_14 | reverse complement strand
AGCGGAATGTGCTCTCTGCCATCCCCACCTGGCCCTGGAGCACCGCCACCATCTCCGGTTTCGTCTCGGCGCTGGTGCTCCCGATCGCTTTGTTCCTGATTCAGCTCACACTCAAGAACCTGTTGGGAGTCTAGCCATGACCGGGTCAGATGGGACTGGGAAGGATAAGCTCGAGAAATCCCGCTCGGAGTGGCGCCGGCTGCTGGCGCCGGAGGAGTATGCGGTCCTCTTCGAGGAAGCCACCGAGCGTCCATTCACCCATCCGCTCAACCAGGAGAAGCGGTCGGGCACGTTCGTGTGTGCCGCGTGCGGTCTGCCGCTCTTCAACTCGCTGGCCAAGTTCGAAAGCGGCACCGGTTGGCCGAGCTTCACGCAGCCGATCGAGGGAAGCATCGAGACCAAGACCGATTTCAAGTTGATCCTGCCCCGCACGGAGTACCGCTGCCGGCGCTGCGGCGGGCACCAGGGACATGTCTTCAACGACGGCCCGGCGCCGGCCGGACAGCGCTGGTGTAACAACGGGGTGGCTCTGCGTTTCGTGCCCGAGGGCGACCCCCTGCCGAAACTCCGTACCTAGCCCCCGGCTTTCAGCAAAACGCGTGAGGCAGTCCTCGAAGTTTCATCCGGCGCCGCTACACATCCCGCCACTGCAATGACAGAGCTCTTTCCGTCAGGAAGCTGACGGCGGTCCGTGTATAATCGTTCTGAACTTCCGATCCTAACCACTTGCATGGAAGGAGGCGGCGATGACAATCGAACAGGTCGTTGTGTGGGTGATTGTTGGCGGCATTGCGGGACTTCTGGCTGACGCCCTGGTCAAGGGGATACACGTGGGCCTCGTGGGCGCTATCCTCGTGGGCATCCTCGGTGCCTTCATCGGCGGATGGCTTTTTGGGGTCCTCGGGATCACTTTGGGCGCCGGCTTCATCGGGAACGTTCTCACCGCCCTAGTGGGCGCTGTGGTGCTTCTCTTCGTCTTGCGGGCGCTCCGAAGAATGTAGCGGAGTCCGGCCCCGGACCGAAGCCCGTTTCTTGGTCCCCATTCCCCCATGTGCTCGTTTCAAAGGCAGCCATACCATCCCGGCTGCCTGATGGCTACCCCTTGATGAGCACAAGGACACCCTCCGCCTTTCTTCGGGTGCCCCGAGAGAGCGCCGGGGCCCACCTCCGCTACACTTCGGGGGCCCTGGAAAGACACCAGGACAGGCAGGCAAGCAGGCAGGCGAAACCGATAGGCAGGCTGCCTTGGCTTGCGTGCGAACCTCGTTCTTGCTATAATTGGCCCGTAAAACGATTTCATCATCGATAGGAGTTCCGTATGGACCAGGTGACCGTCTCCCCCAAGTACCAGGTTGTCATCCCTGCCAAAGTCCGGCGATCGCTTGGCATTAGGCCTGGCCAGAAGGTCCAGGTCATTCAATACGAGGGGCGAATCGAGCTCATACCGTTGGTCCCCCTCAAGAAAGCCAAGGGGTTCCTGAGGGGCATCGATACGAAGGTCAAAAGGGAACGCGACCGCGTATGAATATCGTCGATTCCTCGGGCTGGCTTGAGTACTTCGCCGACGGAAAGAACGCCTCCTTCTTCGAGCCCCCGATCCTAAGAACCGCCGAGCTTCTCGTCCCCAGCATCAGCCTCTACGAGGTCTTCAAGAGAGTGTATCAGCAGAGAGGCGAGAGCGAAGCCTTGGTTGCGGTCGCGCTGATGCAGCAGGGTTCCGTCGTCGATCTCGACGCGACCCTCGCTCTCAGCGCCGCTAGAATCGCCGCCGAAGTCAAGCTGCCGACGGCCGACAGCATCATCCTGGCCAGCGCACGCGCTTCGGGCGCCATCCTCTGGACCCAGGACTCGGATTTCGAAGGGTTGGACGACGTCCGCTACGTCTCGTCCGCATAGGGTCCTTCAGGCAGGCTGCCGGCCCACCCGTGCCCGCATGTCGAGCCGGAGCCGGACGGCACAGCTGGATGCGAGTCCAGGGCTCGAAACCGTCGGATCCGCTCATGCTGACTGCTGAGGTAGGCAAATCGAATGGGAGATCGTTTCATTCTCACGCCTTATTCCTTGGTTGAGCCGCTCCCCGCGCTTCAGACGTTCTCACAACCGGACTGGCATTTGAATCTGCGGGAGCTGCCTGAGTCGGCACAGCAGGTTGGCATGTCCATGTTGCACGAGTCTCTGGCTTCCAAGGTCGCTGAAGCCCTCCGATCCGGAGACCGCCCGGTCAGCATCGCCGGGGACTGCTGTTCGGTGATCGGGGTGGCCGCCGGGATGCAGCGGGCAGGGATCGATCCCGGACTGATCTGGTTTGATGCACATGGGGATTTCAACACGTGGGAAACTACTCCGAGCGGGTTCGTGGGAGGGATGCCGCTGGCGATGTTGGTCGGGCGCGGAGAGCAGACGATGCCGGCTGCGGCCGGTCTTCGCCGGTTGGCCGAGGAGCATGTCATCCTGACCGATGCCCGGGATCTCGACCCGGGCGAGAAGATTGCCTTGGAGCGGTCAGAAGTCAACCGGCTTCCCCGCGTGACCGATCTGCTCACTTTCTCCCTGCCCGAGGCGCCCTTGCTTGTCCATTTCGATACGGATGTGCTCGATCCAGCTTATGCTCCAGCGATGAGCTACCCTTCCAGCGGCGGTCCAACCCCCGACGAATTGAGCCAGGTGTTTCAGTTCCTGGCCGGCACCGGCAAGGTCAGGGCGGTGTCGATGTCGACCTGGGATCCGGAGCTGGATGTCAACGGAGGAACCGCCGAAATCTGCATGAGGCTACTTCGAGTCTTGCTGGGGATGTAGCCTTGTCGCTTGCCCGGAGACTAGACACCCATCGATGACGGATGATCGCCGCCTGGAAGCCTGCCCTTGAGGAGCACTATCGTCCCGGAAGAACACTCGGCCAGCCGAGCAGGCAGATAGGCGGGCGATACCGTTGTGCCAGATGGTCTCCGGGCCGTCGATCTCGCATCTCGCGGCAGGGGACAACCACCAGGAGGGATTCTCCATGAAGGCTCTTCGGGCCGGCTTCGACCGGATCGACAAGCGCATCACGCGATGGATGGCGCGGTACGGAGTTCTACTTCTCCGCGTCAGCCTGGGCGTCGTCTTCCTCTGGTTCGGCATCCTCAAGTTCTTCCCTGGCCTCAGCCCGGCGCAGGGGCTGGCGACGCAGACGATTGACACGCTCACGATGGGGCGCCTGTCCCCCGGCGTGTCCATCGTCCTTCTTGCCGCTTGGGAATCCCTGATCGGGGTCGGTCTGATATTGGGCCTGTTCATGCGCGTGACCCTCCTGCTGCTCTTCGTGCAGATGCTTGGCGCGATCACCCCACTCTTCCTCTATCCCACCCAGGTCTTCACGCACATCCCTTACGCCCCGACGCTGGAGGGTCAGTACATCATCAAGAACATCGTCCTGATCAGCGCCGGGATCGTCATCGGGGCTACGGTTCGCGGGGGACGACTTGTCTCGGATCCCGACGCCGCTCGAGGCGCCTCCTCCGCCCATTAGGAACACACCCTCGGCCGCGCGCCTTGGCGCTCAACGGGTCCGAACGCCACGCGGCCCGGACGATCGCATTCCTTCGGAAGAGCCCAAGGATCAGGACACGAACGCCCCGCACGATCCACGTCCAACCGCAGGGGGTCAGGCCACCTTTCTCGGGCTGAGACGCGCGTGGGGATTTTCCGGCGTGCATGGGCCACCGCCCGGCCGGCGAAAAACTAGGCGACTCCCGAGCGTGAGGATCCGCTGGGTTGTCACCTAACTAACCACTTTGGGTGGTGAAGGAGGATGGACCGAGCAGAGCCCGATCCTCGAAGCAAGCAAGGGTGAGGAACTGGACGTGTATACTCAACGGGAGCAACGAACCGAGAACGCCTCGTCGGCTTCGGGCGGTGAAGGCTCAATCATGCTCCTGCCGGCCTTTCCCCTCTCCCCAAGCTCTCCGTTCGATGGGGGTGCCACAGACCCGCCGGATCCGGAGCGGCCAGCGATCGTAGTAGCCTCGATCCAATTGCGTTCATGAGAGGAGCGACTTGAAGACGATCCGGATCACGACCATCCAGGCTCCCAACCAGGACTTCATCGTCCGGGAGATCTCTTCCTACCTTGCGAGACGGTTAGTGATCGAGACCGAATTCGTGATCGACGCGCCATGGCAGGAACGCCAGCGCTTGCTGGACATCGGTGAAGTGGATATCGCGTGGATCTGCGGTCTTCCATATGTATGGAGGGCGGATCGAGGGAGGCCTGAGTTGGAGCTGTTGGTTGCTCCGGTCATGCAAGGTGAACGCTACCAGGATCGTCCGATCTACTTCTCGGATGTGATCGTGAGACGCGAGAGCCATCACCGGAACTTCGGAGACCTGCGTGGTGCGAGATGGGCCTACAACGAGCCCCATTCTCATTCCGGCTACAATGTCACTCTTGCCGCGCTGGCAGCGTTGGGAGCCCGATGGGACTTCTTTGCGACTGCGATTGAGTCCGGCTCGCACGAGAGATCGATCGAGATGGTCATCGATGGGACCGCAGATGCCTCGGCCATCGATAGCACGGTGCTGGAGTTGGCGCGAGACATCGATGTCAGGATTGACAACGAGCTTCGCGTGCTTACCAGCCTCGGGCCAAGTCCGATCCCACCCTTTGTCATCCTGAAGAGCGTGAAGTCGAGTCTACGTACCGCCGTGAGGAAAGCGCTGACGGAGATGCACAACGAGAAGGACGGCCGCCTGATCCTGGGGGAGGGGAAGATCAGGAGACTTCAGGCCGTGGACGACGAGGACTACAACCCGATTCGGCTCATGGCACGAGAGGCGCTGAACATCCGACTGTAGGAATGGGTGGCCCTGAATCCCGGACCTGTCATGTCCCGCCTGTTGTGTGCTTTGCGCAGTAGGGCAAGTCCCCACCCTTCGTGGAGCCGTCCTCGGCCTGATTGCGCTCCTTCTCTCGAGGGCCCGTCCCATTCACAGACCGGTGAGGTAGCCTCCCGGAGTTGTTATTGTTCCAAAGGTGAGGGAAACGATGGGAACGATCGCCGCGAAACGACGAAGCTATGTTGGGCGAGTCCTGGACGCAGTCGTCGAAAGGGGAGGGAGTGATGAGCACAGGCTGCGCCGCTCGCTCCTAGTCGGGTCGAGCTCTCTCATCATGCTGGCCGGCTTCCTTTGGGGGACGCTCTATCTGATCTTTGATGAACCGATCGCCGGCGCGATCCCGATCGCCTACAGCCTGCTCTCGCTGTTGAGCCTGGGATTGTTCCTGCTCACACGCAACTACGGTCTCTATCGCAGTATCCAGCTCATCGCAATCCTCCTGCTTCCCTTTTTGGTCATGCTGGCTTTGGGCGGCTTTGTCAATTCGAGCGCCGTGATTCTGTGGTCGGTCCTGTGTCCGTTCGGGGCGCTGCTCTTCACTGAGCTTCGGCAGGCGCCGCGCTGGATGCTGGTTTACCTGGCCCTGGTGATTCTGGGGGGGATCTTCCAACCTCTCGCGCGCGCCTCCAATAATCTCCCACCAACACTCGTCGTGCCCTTCTTCTTCGTGCTGAATATCGGGGCAGTCACCGGCATCGCGTTCATTCTGCTCTACACCTTCGTCCGGGAACGAAATCGCGCCTTTGAGCTGCTGAAGGAAGAGCAGGGGCGTTCCGAGCGTCTACTGCTGAACGTATTGCCCAAAGAGATCGCACCGATACTCAAAGCCGGAGAGAGGACGATCGCCGAGTATTACGAATCGGCGAGTGTACTGTTCGCCGACATCGTCGGATCGACGCCCTTGTTCGCTGAGCTGCAGCCGGCCGAGGCCGTCGACTGGCTCAACGAGACTTTCTCGCTGTTCGATCGCCTCGTTGAGAAATCGGGTCTCGAGAAGATCCGGACGATTGGCGACAACTACATGGTCGCCTCCGGTGTTCCGACTCCACGGCCCGATCACGCCCAGGCAATCGCCGATCTGGCGCTCGAGATGATCCGAGAGCTCGGAATGCTCCCGGGGAGGCAAGGTAGGCAGATCGAATTCCGAGTAGGGATCAACTCCGGTCCGCTGGTGGCGGGGGTCATCGGGACTACCAAGTTCCACTATGATCTATGGGGAGACACCGTGAACATCGCCAGCAGGATGGAGTCGCATGGCGTTCCAGGCAAGGTGCACATCGCCGAAGGGACGTATCGGTTGCTGGAGGACGAATTCGAGTGTGTTCCCCGGGGAAGAGTCCCGATCAAGGGCAAGGGTGAGATGGCGACCTGGTATTTGGTCGGCCGCAAATCGTGAGCGGGGTCGGAGGCCCGACAAGTACCTCGAGGAGCCCAGGCGATATCTGGTAAAACTGGGGAGTTGGTCACACCCAGACGGACGCGCACTGCTCACTCGATCCGCAGAAGCCCTGCGACTGGCCGAGCGGCT
>MGOM01000073.1:29029-31304 GCA_001797105.1 Chloroflexi bacterium RBG_19FT_COMBO_62_14 | reverse complement strand
CCGACATCCACAGCCTGAAGGGTGGCTTCGGTGCCTGGCTCGAGGCCGGATACCCCAAGATCGGTGGCGCGCCAGATCTCGACGCCGCGTACACGGCGTTCTTGGGCGGGATGGTCAAGTACAACACCATCGGCTCGAGCGCTCTCAATGAACAACTGGCCGAAGAGCCGCCTCCCTTCCTGCTCGACGTCCGCCAGACGGACGAGGTTCAAGAGAAGGGCTACATCGAAGGCACTGTTCTTATCCCGTTGCGCGATCTGATGAAGAACCTGGATAAGCTCCCCAGCTTTGAGACCCCGATCGTCAGCTACTGCGGCAGCGGATGGCGGTGCACGATCGCCATGACCGGCCTGGGGGCACTGGGTTGGACGAACGTAACCGCCCTCAAGGAGAATAGCTACGGTGGCTGGGTCGAAGCGGGATATCCGACCGTCACCGGGCTTCCTTCCGAGGCGGTCTCCCTCAACGCCGCCACGCCCGATCCGGCGATGGTGGCCTTGCTCGATCAGACCTTCAGCAACATCCCCGAAGGCTGGGGTGCGATCACGGTCGATCAGCTGGCAAGCGAGCTGACCGAGAACCCGGCCCTGATCCTGATCGACGTGCGGACCGAGGCTGAGATCGCCGAGAAGGGCGTGATCGAATCGGCCAACCGGGTCGTCATCCCGCTGGAGGACTTCGTAAGCCGTAAGGCGGAGTGGCCGGCGGACAAGGCGGCCAAGATCGTGAGCTACTGCGGGACCGGCCACCGTTGCACCATCGCCATGACCATTCTCTGGTCCTATGGTTACACCGACGTCCGGAGCCTGAAAGGCGGGCTCGGAGCGTGGGTCGAAGCCGGATACCCTGTGGTCGAGTTGGCGGCACAGTAAACTGGCGGGGCCGTCACAGCCTGAGCAAAGCCCCGGCCGGAGTGCGGCTGGGGCTTTCACTTGCACAGTCTCTCAGGGCGCCGCGAGATGTGCGAGAATCAGACTCACGGGGTCCGTCGATGAAGCACCCTGCTCGGTCTGTCTTCCCCCAGGGCACCGCGCCGACGAAGGGATCGAGGCAGCTGGATCCCCTGCGAAAGACTATGGAGGGCCTGATGCAGAAGAAGCCGATCGCTTTGGCGGAAAAGCTCTCCAAGATCCACGAGCACTGGTCGCCCAAGATCATCGCTCAAATGAACGACTACCATTTCAAGCTAGTCAAAATCCAGGGGGAGTTCATCTGGCACAGCCATCCCGAAACCGACGAGGTCTTCCTCGTCCTGCAGGGCAGAATGGTGATCCACTTCCGCGAGGGTGAGGTCGAATTGAACAGCGGCGAGCTGTTCGTTGTACCGAAAGGGTGCGAGCACAAACCGAGCGCAAGTGAAGAGTGCCAGATCATGCTGATTGAACCGGCAGGCACCGTCAACACCGGGGACACCGGCGGGAAGCTCACGGTCGAGAATGACGCCTGGGTCTAGTCCATCCAACGGCAAGCCGCCGCCGCTACTCCCGAGCTAGCTTTATCCTGTTCGTTCGTCGTAGAATCGTCAACTCTTGCTCTTTCGCTCTTGCACGATCAGCAGAAGTTTCAGGGGGAAGGAGTGAACCATGCGACCGCGTGTCAAGATCGGTTTGATCGTGGGCGGGATCGGCCTGATCCTCAATTCCATTGTCGCAGCCGCATTCGGTGTGTGCGGCCCGCTTCTGTCGCTGGCCGCGGGCGCAACGGCCGGGTACATTGCGTCGCAGAAGGAGAAGCCAGCCTCGAAGGCTGACGGCGCCCGCCTCGGCGCGACCGCCGGGGGGATCGCCGGGGCACTCGTCTTTGTCGGCCAGATCGTCGGCGCGATCGGCGCGCTGGCTATCCTCCAGCTTACCGGACTGCAGATCCCCTTCACGAATGCCCCTGCCCCGGTTTCCGATGCTCCAATGCTAATCGCCTACTATCTCTCCGGGCTGGGAGTCGGGATCTGCTTCGGCACTTTGGGCATCGTCGCTGCTGCTCTGGGTGGTGGAGGCGCCGGCTATCTCGCCGCACCCAATCCGGCCGATCCCCGAATGATGGCCTGAGCATAGACTGACCATTCGAATGCAGCAGCCTGAGGGCTCTTCTTCTGTCCTCGCCTGAGATGGGGCCGATCCCCGCAAGACGGGTTTTACTCCTGTCTGCGTAAACCCCACCGGCATGTGCGAGGCGATGGGACCGACGCGGCCGGGCGTACGATGGCGCCGGCGTCAATATGGTTGGGCCAGACGGCTCGGCATTCTCAGCCTTAGTGCACCGCTCAAATCGTGCTCCC
>MGOM01000073.1:7226-29016 GCA_001797105.1 Chloroflexi bacterium RBG_19FT_COMBO_62_14 | reverse complement strand
GGCGCGACTGCTCATTCGGGTTAGGATAGCAGCGGTCGGCCCCGATCGTGATGACTCCGGCCGGTGTCGAACTTCCGCCCGCCGGCTGCGGAGCACAGCTGGTCATCGGTCATATTGAGTCAGCAGCCCTCCCAATCCTGCATCGAAGTGGGCCTTGCTCGCCCCGAAGAGGTTATATGAAAGACAAGAGAGTCCCGATGGAGCACGACAAGAAGATCGGCCTTGTTGCGCATGACAACAAGAAAAAGGACCTGGTCGAATGGGCCAAGTTCAATAGAGACCTGCTGGCTCACCACAGGATCTACGCTACGGGAACCACCGGCCAAATGCTCGAGGAGGAACTTGGCTTTGACGTGGTGAAGCTCCAGAGCGGCCCGCTGGGAGGCGATCAGCAGATTGGAGCCAAGATCGCCGACGGCGAGATCGACTTCCTGATCTTCTTCTGGGATCCCCTCGAGCCGATGCCCCACGATCCGGATGTGAAGGCCTTGTTGAGGATGGCCGTGGTGTGGAACATCCCCATTGCCTGCAACCGTTCGTCGGCGGACTTCATGATCTCGTCGCCCTTGATGGATTCGGAGTATCACCGACTTCTGCCCGATTATGATACGTATCGTAGCCGGGAGATCAGCCGGGGTGACCAGTAAACCTCTCTGAGAATGGGCCAACTGCCCCGCGGCTTGCTGACCTGTCCCGTCTGCGCCAGCGCCATGGCCCGGGCCTGACCGCGTTCAAGGAGTTCCCTGGACGCGCCCACTGGATCATCGCTCAGCCAGGCTGGCAAGATGTCGCCGAGTACATCCGAGTCTGGCTTGGATCGTTGCCGCAGGATCGGCCCGGCTCAGCGAGATGAGCGTCCGGGGAAACTCATCTTCGGCGAGAGCCTGAAACAGCTTCACCTCTGGCGGTTTCGGGGTCTTGACGAAACACCCATCGGCGAACTCCGAGGACAAGTACTTCCGCGCATGCTCCGTACGACGTTAGAATTGACCCGGTTGTCTCGAATTCGAGTGATCAGGTGAGGTGAAATATGGATCCAGTGCTTGGCAGATTCTTTGACCACTTTAGGCGGTTGCATGAGGCCTGCAAGACTCAATTCGCGGGGCTGGATTCAACGGCGCTCGATTGGAGCCCGGGAGAGGGGATGAACTCGATCGCCGTGCTCGCGACGCATACCGCCGGATCGGAGAAGTTTTGGATCGGCGACATCGTTATGCAGGACCCGTCCGGCAGAGTGCGAGAGGCGGAGTTCACCGTGACCGGCACAGATGTGGCCGGCTTGTCCCGGTTGCTGGACTCCTCTCTGGCAACTATCCAGGGTGCCTTCGAGCGGCTGAGCCTACAGGACCTGACTGAGTCGAGAACCTCCCCCCTCGACGGGGTGGAATACGACATCGCCTGGTCGATAGCTCAGTCGCTCCAGCACACAGCCTTGCATCTGGGTCACATCCAGCTCACACGGCAGTTGCTGGATGTGGGCAGAGTGAAGTCCTGACGAGAAGCCCGTTGCAGGCCGTGCCCTCCAAATCATAGCGACCGTCCACTCTTTACAGCCCGTCTCTTGGGCGGTGCTGACTGCCGCCCGAGGTTCGCCATGAGCGGACTCGCCAATCTCGCGACTGACCACAGGGGTCACTTGCCGAGGATGCCGAATGTCCGAGGATCTCAGTAGGTTCCTTGCTCAGCTCGATCCAGCAGTCCGCCGGATATTCATCAAGACGCATGCTCTGGTGCGACGGGCCCTCCCCAAACCGGTCGAGTCCTTTGATGGGCAGTACCTTGGAGTGGGCCTCGGGGAGGGCTACAAAGGGATGATCTTCGCCATCTCGGCTCACAAGGCGCATGTCACCCTGGGTATCTCCGATGGTGCTCGATTGGACGACCCGGACGGCCTGCTCGAGGGGACCGGCAAGCGCCACCGTCATGTGAAGATCCGGGACGTCGACAAGTTGGCCGACCCAGCCCTGGCGCGGTTGATCTCTCGGGCAGTGAAGAGCAATATGCAGGAGCATTGAGCTGCGCGGAGGACGACGTCGCCCGACCGGACGTCCGGACTATACTTGTCTGAACTGATTCTCCGCGGCCAAAGGCGTCAACCGCGAGGGTCGATCCCGATAGGACGCTCAGGCCCGACTATCGCGGCCGATCTCCCGATCGAGATGTCGAAATCCAGGAAAGCCAGCAAGTCACCCGGAGAAATCTCCTTTCGCCAGGTCGATGCAAAGACGTGGAGGGATTTCGAATCGCTCTTCGAGGGACCCGGCGCACCCAAGTACTGCTGGTGCATGGCGTGGCGCGCCGTCGGGCATGAGCGAAACAGCAGGGACTCCAAGAGCCGCAGGTCCTTCATCAAACGGCGGGTGATGGACGGAATTCCGATCGGGATTATCGGCTACCTGGGAAGCAAGCCGGCCACGTGGTGTTCGATCGCCCCCCGTCCGACCTATCGTCCCCTTGGGGGAATCGAGGACGCAAACGAAGATCCCGAAAGCGTGTGGTCGCTGGTTTGCTTCTATGTTCCCCGACAACTGCGAGGCCGCGGCCTGGCGCAGCGCATGATCTCGGCGGCGGTCGAGCAGGCCCGCAGTCGGGGTGCGAGCGTCGTCGAGGCTTATCCGGTCGATCCCGGATCGCCGAGCTACCGGTTCATGGGCTACGTCAGCTCATTCCGTGCGGCCGGCTTCGAGGAGGTCGGACGAGCAGGAACCCGGAGGCATGTCATGCGCCTCAGGCTCAATCCGCCAAACCGCGGACGGCCGGGCTGATCCGGCAGAACCGCCGCCCGGCTCGAGAGACACCTCCGACGGCCGTGGCATGTGGCTCAAGCGAGAGCCGATGAGCGAACCCGTATACACCTACGGGGGCATGATGGTCCGCTATTGGGACCTGCTGCGAGGTGACACCTCGCAGTGGTCGAGTCGCCCGTACTTTCTCAGGCTCATTCGTGAGAGTGAAGCCGCGACAAAACAGGGATAGGTCGCACGAACCGGACGGAGGAGGCCGGGCGGATTGAAGACGACGCCCTCGAGAAGGAAATCGGCGCCTCGGGCCCCAAAAGCAAAGCGCGAGGGAAACAGACTTCCAGCCCGCGTGAGCAGCCTGCGCGACTGGCTCGGAGAGGGCGATCTGCGATCAGACGGCCTGGCAAACCAGGTTGCCGAGCTCCTCGGCCAACGGCCCGACTTGCTCCCTGATCTGATCGATGCCCTGACGTCGGAAGATCCGGCCGCCCGCGGTCACGCGGCCGACGCCCTGGAGAAGGTCGCCCGCACCCAACCGAGGGAGGTCATGGCCTTCCTACCGATCCTCATCCGGGCGGCACAACATGATCCGGTCGGCATGGTCCGGTGGCACATCGCCATGACCCTCGGCCATCTCGCGATCTTCCCGGAAAGTATCCCGAAAGCCCTCGATGCTCTCATCGGTTTGCTTAGCGATCGGAATGCCCTGGTTCGGAGCTGGGCAGTTACCAGCCTGTGTATCATCAGTAGGCTCTATCCCGAGCAGACCGAGGTGGTCGTCGACGCAGCAACGCCTCTTGTCCGCGACCGGAGTGCGGCCGTCTCCAAGAGGGCCCGCCGGGCGCTTGAACTCATGACGATCCCGGCCCTTGCATTTCCGAAGGGCTGGATCAAGAGCGGACATATCCATTCACTTTGATGGTTCACTCCTTGCGCCCGGCAGATGCTCAACGAATCCGCGGGCGTGGCGGATGAAGGAGATTGAGGTCTCTTCAAGACGAAACCGCGGTCGGGTCGGATCCCTACTCAGCTCGGTCTGGGGAGGATGAAACGCCAGGCGGGCTTAGCGGCTGGCCTGCGCCTCGGGCGCGTCACGGCCGAGGGAGGCGCGGATCAGCCACAACGAGGCGAACGACAGCAAGATCAGAATGACCGAGAGGGTCAATGCCGTGTTCAAGTCGACCTCGAACCCGATATAGATCGCCAGCGGCATTGTCTGGGTCCGGCCGGGGAAGTTGCCGGCGAAGATGATCGTCGCCCCGAACTCACCCAACGCCCGGGCCCAACTCATCACAGCCCCGCTCAGGGCGGAGGGAAATGCCAGAGGCAACACGACTTCGCGGAAGAGCTTCCAGCTTCCGGCCCCGTCGAGCATCGCCGCCTGGATCAGCTCTTTGTCGACTGCGCCGAAACCCAGAGCCGCAGTCCGGACGTAGAAGGGCGCGGCCACGAACGACTGCGCCATCACCACTGCCGCCTGGCTGAAGGCGATTTCCAACCCCAGGTCTTCGAGCGCGCCGCCCAGTAGACCGCGTCGACCAAACGCCACCAGCAGCGCTACCCCGGCTACCGACGGCGGGAGTACGGTGGGTAGGTCCACCAACGTCTCAACCAACCGCTTCCCTTTGAAGTTGCGAAAACCCAACATGTATGCGAGCGGAGTCCCAAAGGCGACGATCACCATGATGCTGACCAGCGTAGTCTTGAGACTGACGGCAATTGCCTTGCCGACGTCAGGCCGGGCGAGGTTGGCCACAAGAGCAGTCGGCGATGACCGGATCAACAGCCCCACGACTGGCAGCGCCAGGAAGACCAAGAGCGGCAAGCCGAGCAAGGTCCACCGATCCCACCGTCGACCGACAGCTCCGTCCGTCCGCAGTCGTGGCGACATGGGATCAGGCTGCTCCGAACTGGACCGTGGAGCCCGTGGTTGCGCGCTCATTCGCCGGCCGGCGTGAACCCATGGCGGAGCAAGATTGCCGCGCCTGAGGTCGAGCGGACAAACTCAACAAAGGTCAGCGCCAGGCCGGCCTCCGGGGCGTCTAGCAACACGGCGATGGGATACATGATCTCGGGGTTCATCGACTGGGGAATCTCAATCATCCTCACCCGAGGCTCACCGGCGGCGTCGCTCGCGTAAACGATGCCTGCGTCGGCCTCGGCCAATGCGACTTTGCTCAACACTGCGCGAACGTTCTCCTCGTGCGACACGACGTTGGATAGCACGCCTACCCTGTACTCAGGACTGAGGTCCGCCGAGGCGACGGCCAGGTCGAGGAGCGCCAACGCGTACGCGCCCGCCGGCACCTCGGGCGCGGCAACGACCACCTTCAGATCGGGTCGGGCAAGGTCCCTCAAATCCTCCAGGTGTCCCGGGTTATCCGTCGGGATGATCACCACCAACCGGTTGTGTGCAAAATCCTGCACTTCCGCAGCCGCGATCCGTCCTTCTTGGACGACGACATCCATCTGCGCCCGATTGGCGCTGGCAAAGACATCGGCAGAAGCGCCTTGCACGATTTGCTGGACGAGCTGCTGCGAGCCGGCGAAGTTGAGGGCGACATCCACGTCAGGGTGTTGGGACTCAAAAGCGTCCGCTATCTCAGTGAAGGGCTCCGCTAGGGACGCAGCCGCAAAGACGGTCAGCGCGCCTCGTCCAACAGGAACCGGGTTAGTGCCCAAGCCGGTGCAAGCCGAGAGAGCGAGCCAAATCACAGTCAGAGCGGTCGGAAAGGGCCTTCGGCCGACCCGCGTGCCTTCGCTTGCGGGTGACCATCCACGATCGACACCCCATCGACGGCTCACCTTGCCGAGCTTACCCGCCGGCCCCAGGCACGTCAAGCCCGGCAGAAGAGGGGTGCACTCCAAGTAAGTTAGTACCCCAAGGGAGGAAATCACGCTGTCTGCCAACGAAATCAGAATGCACCCGAGAAGAGGGAGCCGAATGTGACTCGTGTGATATGATCCCGGCTTCGAATACCGACTGGCCGCGCCGAAGGCATGCTGAGCCAACATTCCATCACCTGCCTCATGCGGGGCGAAGCCCTGCAGATACTGGACTATCGATGTGCCGATGGCCAACCAGCCTCATCCGAGGAGTGGGCCACTGCGTTCGAGATCGACCTGCCGCGAACCGGGGCCTATATTCGCCGGAGCTCCTACGGTCGCGACTTGGCCGAGGCCAGTTCGGCGATCTTCTTCCGGAAAGGCCAGCTGTATGACATCCAGCACCCTCTTGGCGGCGGTGACCGAACGACCGTCTTCGTCCTCGACGAACAGGTCCTTCGGGAGTTCGTTGGAGGCCACTCACGCGGCGGGAACCGCCCGCAGCCAGATGTTTTCCCCGTGGGATCGATGCGGATCACCTCTCGCGAACAGGCCCTTCACCACGCGTTGCTCCGCGCTTTGGCCGCGGGCCATTCGACTGATCCGCTTCTGGTTCAGGAGATCGCCTTTACTCTCATGCGGGAGCTCCTTCTTCGGGCGCATGCCGATGACTACAATCGGGACTCTCTTCCGCAGACGAAGGACGCCGAGCGATCGGATCTGGCGGAACGTGTGAAGCTGCACCTGATCGGGAGGCTCGACGAGAGCGTCTCGCTTGAGTCCCTGGCCGGTCATACGAACTACTCGCCGTCCTACCTCGCCCACATGTTCCGCCGAACGACCGGGATGACCATCCATCGCACCCTGGTGCGCCTCCGCCTGGCCGAGGCCATCGAGAGGATCGCTGACCTGCCTGACCGGAATCTGGCCGAACTGGCCCTCGACCTGGGGTTCTCCAGTCACAGCCACTTCACATATGTGTTCTCACGTGAGTTCGGCTTCCCCCCATCGGCTTTCTCGAGGAAAGGTGTTTCCGGCGCCCTCCGGGCTCTCGGTCGCCGGCGTGCTCTTGGGGAGTCGGGCGTGGATCGTGGCGCTCTCGCTGGCCCTCCTCGGTTTCTTCAGCGCCCCATTGACCATTTGGGCACAGACCCTAAGGATGAGAATCGTCCCGCCGGAGTTGCGTGGTCGGACGTTCGCCTTGCTGCGGACTCTGATGCAAGGCGGCAATCCCGTGGGCGGTCTGCTGGGCGGAGCTTTCCTTCCGGCGGCCGGGGTCTCAGGTGCGGTTGCCATCTCAGCGGCACTGGTCGGCTTACCCGGGGCTGTCGGGCTAAAAGTCCGAGAGTTGCGCGAGGCGGGAGGGGGATCGCATCGCTGAAGCATCACCCAATCCGGCGCGCAGAGGACGGCCGTGCCGCTACGAGATGGGCTGCGCTGGGCGGCCATACGGGGAGGAGCGGCAGGCAGTGCCTCAGCCAATGACGGAACGAAACTCGGAAACCTGTGCGGACATGTGGCGGAGGAGACAAGCATGAGCTTCTACCTGATCGTGCGCTTCGTTCACATCGCCGGGGCAATCCTCTTCGTCGGAGGGCTGGCCGCACGGCAGCTTGTTCGATCCCTGGCGGCCAAGGCCGGAGACGTGCAGGCGCTCCTGGCGATCACGCGGGCGGCAGGGCGCGTCGAGCGGATCATGGTGATACCGGGAAACACGATCGTCGTAGTCTTCGGGATCATCCTGGCCCTGATCACGAAGGCACCCCTTCTGGGCTTCTTGCAAGGCTCCCCAACCAACTGGTTGCTCGTCTCGCTGGTCGTGCTCCTTCTCGGGGGCGGAGTCGTCCCCCTTGTGTTTGTGCCGCGCGGGAAGATGTTCGAGATGGCGTTGGAGGAGGCGGTCGCTTCCGGCAGGATCACGCGCGAGCTCCAGGAGAAGCTTCACGATCGCACGGTCGCCCTGTTTCACCCCCTCGAGCTCGCGGGGCTCGTCTTCGTCATGTTCCTCATGGTGTTCAAGCCGTTCTAACTTGTGTCTCCTCTCTTGAATCCCCCCTAGCCGGGGCGTCGGGAGGTCAATCTCCTGGCCCTGACCCGGCCCGGGATCTGCGACGACGGATCCCCTACCCGTATCCGATTGACAAGATGTAAAGTATACATTACAATGGAGTAAATTATGCTTTACCTCCTAGCTTCAGGAGAACCCTGATGTCGCCAGCGGGCAATGCAGATGATGTGAAGAACTGCGTCCGAGAAATGCGGACCGGCAAAGGCTGGACACAGGAGCAGTTTGCGATCGCGGTCGGCCTGACCCGTCAGAGCGTCATCGCGATTGAGAAGGGACGCTTCACCCCTTCAATCCAGACGGCACTGCGGCTGGCGCGAGCCCTTGGCACAACCGCGGACCACCTTTTCTGGTTGACTGGCGACAAGAACGATGGAGTGGAGTCATGAACCGGGCGCTGATCCCATATTACTTCAGCCGGGGGTTCCTCTCGGCGGTGTTCGGATACCTGGTCTCGACAGGCGTCGGGCTAGTGACCGGCGTCGTACTGGGCGGCCTGACGTTTCTCGGCTTCTTGTGGTACGCACACAGCGGCCGGTATTTAATCGACTACAGCACGCCCCTCCTTCCCCTCAGGCGCGACGACCGCGGGAATGCGATACGCAACCGGGCAGTCGTCGTCGCGGTGACAGTCGGTGGGCTTTCATACCCGGCGCTTTGTTTTCTGGCGCGCCTCCTGTCAATCAACCTCTCGCCGGGAGGGCTGGCGGTCGCGCTCGGTGTCGTTTGTTATCTCCTCGTCAGCAACTGGCTGTTTACAGAACGGTAGCCGCACGGTCGAAGGGCGCAGGTCGAAGATCGGCGGCGACAAGATCACATCGTCGCGTGCGCCGCGGCAGCCTCGCTCGTTCGGGATCCCGTAGCCTTTCCCCACACATGGGATGAGAATCTCCAGCTACCACAACTTCCCCTAGTCCACACCAAAGGCGATCTCCGTCCTAGGCACCGGGAGCCTCAAAGGCTACGGGAGCCTTCCCCTGCAAGCAGGTAAAACCCTCTCGCTCCTGTGAGATAATCGGCGGGCCTCCGCCGACAGGACCGGACGACGTCCTCGCCGGATAGCGTATGCATGCTCATTTCGACCGAGAGGCTGACGGGCACTTCCCTCATGGGCCAGATCGCACATGTCGCCGGTACGGGACGCGGCTTCGGCTTCGAGGCCTGCCGCTCATTGATCTGGCTTGGCGCACAGGTCGTTCTGGCTGAGATCGACCGCGAGACCGGCGGCGAAGGGACGACGGGGCGTCTGGAATTGAGAACGGCCTCCCGCTTGTGCGGATCGTCGGTTATTATGATCCTATCCTGGACCTTGCGCGTGGCTACGAGGAGGACCCTGTCCGGCTTTCCGCGCAGGTCGGTGTCGTTCAAGGCTGGCGGGATGAAGCGGAGAGGGTGAGACAGCCGGTGATGGGATGAAACTGACCCTCATGGCCCACTGGGTATGACGCCCGAGCTTCCATGACGCCGAGAAGTGTGCACATCGTTGCGCTCAAGCGATCGCAGATCCCAGAATGGCAACGTCTCAGAACAGCTCTTTGGCCGCACGTCACCAGCGAACAGCATCGTAAGGAGATCGTGGACGTCCTCTCCGATCTAGAGTTCAATGCCGTATACGTGGCCGTCGGATCAGAACGCAAGCTACACGGGTTCGTCGAAGCCAGTCTGCATCTGACGGCCGAAGGTTGTCACTCATCCCCGATCGGCTACATCGAGGGCTGGTATGTCGAGCCCGAGAAACGTGGGAAAGGGATCGGGAGGGCTCTGCTGAAAAAAGCCGAAGCCTGGGCCATCGCCAACGGCTGCAAGGAGATGGCATCGGATGCTGAGATCGCCAACGTACTCGGACGGGAGGCCCACCGTGCACTGGGGTTCGAGGAAGTCAACACCCTGGCCCATTTCCGCAAATCGCTCAAGGACAACCCAGCCTAGGCGGCATGGGGACCCAAGTCCTCTCCGAGAGAAAGGGGGAGAATCATGAGCCCGGATTACACAGCCCTGTGTTTAGCGGGGCTGTGCCTCGCCGGGCTGCTGCTCTTCGTCGCCCAGTTCCGCGTTGTGCGCGAATACCAGCGGCTCGTGGTCTTTCGGATCGGGCGCTTCGTTGGCGCTCGAGGCCCCGGATTGGTGATGGTCTTGCCCTTATTTGACCGCGGAGTCAGAGTGGACTTGCGCGAGACGACAATGCCGCTCCGGGGGGTAAGGCTCGCATCCCAGGACGGGACGACCGTCAAGGCCGATCTGGCAGTTTCGTACAGGATCACAGAGGCCGCGAAGAGCGTGTTGGCCGCATCCGACCCCGTCCGGTCTCTCGAGGCCCGAGCCGTCGCGGGCCTTCGGTCATTGGTTGAAGGATCCTCCTATGCCGACCTGCTGATCCGCCAGGGCTGGATGGCTACTGAACTTCGTTCGCAGCTCCAGGAAATCGTAGCCGGGTGGGGGATCGAGGTCACGAGCCTCGATATTCAGGACATCCGGAAGGGGTAGTCTGGGAATTGCCATCGTGTTCAAGATGCGCGCTCACCCTGGCGTCCTCCAGGACATCTCGGACTTTCCACCTGCCCATGCCGGGCAGGCATACCCCACCCTGCCCTCATTTAAGTCGCCGTTGGAAAGCGTCCATGCCTAGTCACCGCACTCTCTCGGCTCTCATGGCGAAGCCGAGATGCTTCGTTTGATCCTCATGCCTGTGGCCCGGCCTCTCACTTGATCGAGATGCTGGGCCACATCGTGGAGCACGAGATCCACCACCGGGGTGAGCTGTCATTGGTCCTGGGCATGCTCGGCCGGCCGGGGCTGGACGCGTGAACTCGGACGGGGGACGATGGACGACAGATGACAGACCATGCTGTGAAAGTCGTCCATCGTCTATCGTCCGGCGTCAGTCTCCCGTCTCCGGTCGATTGATTCGAGTTGGTAGGTCTGCTAGGCAGAGGTGACCCTTGTCCGGACAGTATGACTACGACCTGGTCGTGATCGGCTCCGGCCCGGCCGGGGAGAAAGGCGCGGCACAGGCGGCCTACTGGGGCAAGAAGGTCGCCCTGGTCGAACGGGCCGACAGTCTGGGCGGCGCCGGGATCAACACCGGGACGGTCCCGTCCAAGACTCTCCGCGAAACCGCCCTGTACTTCTCCGGGCTGTTGCAGCGCGGGCTGTACGGCATCGACTCATCGCTGCGGGAAGGGATGACGATCGAGGACCTCATGTACCGCAAAGGCATCGTCGTCGTCAAGGAACGTCAACTGATCGAACGCAACCTGCAACGGCACGGCATTGAACTCGTCCGAGGCAGTGGAGCCATCGTCGACGCCAACACCGTCGAGGTCGAACTGCGTTCCGGTGGAAGTCGCCAGCTCACGACGGAGGTCATTCTCATCGCCACAGGATCGTCGCCTCACCGCCCGGAAGGGGTCCCCTTCAACCTGAAGTCGGTCTTCGACTCGGATGAGATCATGTCGATGGACCGCATCCCCGAGACGATGGCCATTGTCGGCGGGGGCGTGATCGGATCCGAGTACGCCTGTATCTTCACCGCACTCGGGGTGAAAGTGACCCTCATCGACACGAAGGCCCGCCTGCTGCCCATCGTCGATTCGGAAGTCTCCAAGCGACTGCAAGCGCAGCTCGTCAAGTTGGGGATGATGTTCCGCTTCGAGGCTCGGGTCAGGGGCGTTCGGGGCACCGACGAGAGGGTGGAACTCGAGTTGTCGAGCGGAGAGTCGCTTGAGACCGATGTGGCGCTGTTTGCCGCCGGCCGGCGGAGCAACGTCGACGACTTGGGATTGGAGAACGTAGGTGTGCGTGTCGGGAAGCGCGGTCTGATCCTGGTGAATGAGAAATACCAATCGAGCGTCCCCAACATCTACGCCGCCGGAGATGTCATCGGCTTCCCCGCTCTTGCAGCCACTTCGATGGAGCAGGCCCGGGTGGCCATGGTCCATGCTTTCGACCTGCACTACAAGGAGCAGGTCTCGCCAGTCCTCCCCTTAGCGGTCTACACCATCCCGGAGATCTCGATGGTCGGCCTGACGGAGCAGGACTGCCGCGAACGGAAGATCCCCTACCTGGTCGGGCGCTCGTACTACGAGAAGAACCCCCGCGGCCTGATCATCGGCGACCTGACAGGGATGTGCAAGCTGATCTTCTCCCCCGACGACAAGAAGCTCCTCGGGGTGCATTGGATCGGCGAACAGGCGGCGGAGTTGATCCACATCGGGACGCACGTGATGGCTGCCGGAGGCACCATCGACACTTTCATCGCCGCGGTCTACAACTACCCGACTCTGGCCGACTCCTACAAGTACGCCGCGTACGATGGCCTGGGAGCGCACCAGAAGTGGATGGAGAAGCAGGCCACCTAGAGGACGGTGGACAAAGGACGATAGACGATGGATGGAAGACGATAGTGCGTGCCGCGCCGGTCGTCTGTCGTCCACCGTCTGCCGTCACTAGCCCCGTCCCCGTCCGTCCTAAGTTCACCGCTGGAAGTGGTGAGGCTTTCACAGAAGGCTACGGCCGCCAGCTCGGATCCCCGTCGAGATCCGGTCCGCTGGTGAGTTGGCTGACGGCCGAGCTTGCCAGGTCGAAGATGTATACGTCGTAGTTCCCGCTTCGGTTCGAGCTGAAGGCAATCTGCCGGCCGTCGGGCGAGAAGGCCGGTGATCCGTCCTGGGCGAGGTTGTTCGTCAGGTTCTCGGGCTGTTCCCCTTCGAGGCCCACACGGAACAACTCGAAATCCCCCGTACGTTCGGAAGCGAAGACGATGGCCTTCCCATCTGGACTCCAACTCGGATAGTCATCCCGCCCCGCCGCCTCCGTCAATCGCCTTAGCCCAGAGCCATCCGATTCCATGACATAGAGTTCGTAGTCCCGCGTCCGATTTGACGAGAAGGCGATCTGAAGACCGTCAGGCGAGTAAGCCGGAGACTCGTCGAAGGCGAGGTTGTTGGTCAGCCTCACCACCTCGCGCCCGTCGGAACGCATCCGGTAGATCTCGAGATTGCCGTCGCGATCCGAACTGAAGGCGATCATTTGTCCGTCCGGGCTCCAGGTGGGGGAGCGGTCGTCGGCAGCATTATCCGTGAGATTGACCAGGTTGCTCCCATCGGAGTCCATGACGAATATCTCGAGGTCGCCATCTCGATCCGAAACGAATGTGAGGTGTTTACCATCGGGCGACCAACGCGGGGTGAGGTCGCGATGAGCATCGTTCGTCAGATTCAACTCCCCTCCCCCGCCCACCTGGATCACGTAGATCTCTTGGCGTGACTCCGGCCCGGCGTGGAAGGCGATCTGGCCCGTCCCTCCCCCCAGCGGCGAAGCCACGGTCGATGACGGCGCGGCGGTCTCCGAGGCAGGCTGGCGAGTCTCAATGGTTGTGACAGCCGAGGCGGTCGGCGATGGCGGGATCCCCGGTGCGCCGACAACGGGCGTCAGGATGCTGCGCGGAGCGACGCCCACAGTGCACGCCAGCAAGGCGAGCACCACCGCCGTGCACGCCAGCCACGGCTGCCAGGGACTCTGCGGATCGTGCTCCGTGTAGCACTTGGCACCTGGCCCGGTCGCCGTGCGAGCGGAGCTCATCCCGCCGGTCCCCCGCCGTAGGGCAAGGTGAAGGTGAAGGTCGAGCCTTTGCCCAGCTCCGATCTGACGCCGACCTCTCCGCCGTGCGCCCGGATGATTTGCTGGGCGATGGTCAGCCCCAACCCTGAACCTTCCACCGGCAGACTGCGCGCCCTCCGGGCGCGATAGAGCTTGTCGAAGATATGCGGGAGATCCTCTTCCGGAATTCCCTCCCCGGTATCCTGGATCCAACAAACAAGGCTCTGCGATTCGGGATCATCGCTCAGGCTCATGCTAACCGTCCCCCCAGCCGGGGTGTACTTCAACGCATTGTCCAGCAGATTGAGGACGACCTGCTTCAGGCGGGCCCGATCGCCGTTGAGGCGGGGCAGCCCGGAAGCGACATCCATCGTCAAAGCGACCCGGTGGGCTTCTGCCATGTCCGAGAGCTGGAGGATGCATTCTTCGAGCAGCGCGCTGAAGTTGAGTGGAGAGCGGTCGAGGCTGAAGGAGGGCGACTCGAGGCGCGCCAATGTGAGCAAGTTGTCGACAAGCTGGGTGAGCCGTTTTGCCTCATCGCTGATGATTCGGCGCGAGGCCGAGACGCTCTGCGGGTCTTCGGAGGCCTCGGCCATCTTCGAAGCGTGCCCCTGGATTACGGTCAGAGGCGTTTTCAGCTCGTGGCTCACATTCTGGATGAAATTGCGGTAGAACGCCTGCTGCCGCTGCGCGGCGGCGAGGTCCTCCAGGAGCAGCAGCGTGTCGTCCTTGGACAACCGTATCGCACGGGCCTGATAGGATTGCCCTTCCACTGCGGGGATGGTCCGGACGATCGTCCGGCCGGTGCGTCGTGAATCGTCAACGATCCCTTCCAATTCGATAGCCTCGGCAAAAGCGGCACCGTCGGTGTTCCGGGCGGAGAGCTTGTCAGCGCGGAAGAGCATCGCCGGGAAGGAGAACCCATCCAGGAGATGCTGCACTTCGGCTCTCCTCCGCCGATGTCCCCGGTAGAGGACGGCCGCGGCCGCCAGGGCGACGAGTCCAAAGACGAGGGCGGCGAATTCAAGCGGGCCGAAGTAGATGATGACGTCAGGCATCGCTAATCGACACCCCGAGGGATGTCCACAAGACGATGCGCGGGCCGCCGAGCGGGAGCTCAGACTGGTTCAAACTTGTAACCTACACCGCGAACGTTGAGAAGGTAGCGCGGTTCCTTGGGGTCGGGTTCGATCTTCTGGCGAAGCGACCAGATGTGCTTTTCCAGCGTTTTGGTTTCGATGTCAAGATCGCCGGGAATGTCGAACACGGCTTCAAGCAGGGCCATGCGTCCGATCGGGCGGCCGGCGTTGTTGACAAGATAGTGGAAGAGGTCGAACTCGCGGGGTGTGAGATCCACCGGGATCCATCTCTCTTCCCGATGGAGCATCACCGTCCGGCGCGGGGCATCGATGCGGATGTAGTTATCGAACTCCCGGACCGGCGGAGGCAGGCGGGCCTTAACGCGCGCCAGGAGTTCGCGGATGTCGAACGGTTTGGCGATGTAGTCGCTGGCGCCGAGAGTGAAGCCGAACTCGAGGTCGCTGACGCTGTCTCGGACCGTGAGGAAGATGATCGGCACAGGATCACCCGAATCACGGATTCTGCGGCAGACTGCCAACCCATTCGGCTCGGGCATTTCGATGTCGAGCACAAGCAGCGCCGGGTGTTCGGTCTCCCACAGGTATAGCGCCTCGGCGCCGTCGGCGGCCGCCGCAACGCTGTACCCCTCCCGCTCCAGCGCCGGCTGGACAAAGGACAATATGTTGGGATTGTCATCGGCGATGAGGATCTTCTGGGTCATAGGCTGCATTATATCAACCGCCATTGGAAAGACCTCGCCCAGGCCAAGCCACGCCACAACCACTCGGCGCTCACCCTCCATGCTGATGGATGCACCCGGCGGTGCGAAACCCTCTAATCATCGCCTTCGACAGCCGCAAGCAACTCGCCCGCCTCGTGTCGGAAGCTGGCCTCGAGGGAGGCGAGGGTCTGATCCTGGCTCTCGTTGACCGGCGGGATACGACCGAGGTAATACGGCGGCATCCCGGCGAATCTGTGGCCGCCCGGGATGCCAACGACAAAGGAGTAGGCGTTGGCGGCGGCGAGGATCCGACCTTCGGGGTCGATGTTGCCAAAGGGGAGGATAAGGGTGACCGGGCACTTCCCCAGGTTCAGACAGATCGTGTCGTAGGAGCCGTCCACTTGTCCAGCCAGGCCCTCGGCGTCCAGAAGGGGGAGATTCAGGTGATCCACCGAATGGCTGGCGACCTCGTTTCCCAGCGCCTCGAGCTGGCTCAGGTACGCCCAGATGGACTCATCTTGCGGGCCGTGCACAACGACACCCACGACGACGACCAGGCCATACTCGTTGAAGGCCTGGATCATCCGCTTGAAGTCGGGCCGGAGCCAGTCGGTTCCAAGGTCATCGATCGACACAATGACGGCACGCTCAGGAGGGCATTCCCCGGCTTGACTCAATGGCAGGAGGTCGCGGTAAGTCATTGTCTGCCACCCGTGCTCGAGGATGGCCTGCGCAAGCGCTTCCATGCGCTCTTCACCGAATGCCGAGTGGAGCATCAAAGACATCGGCGTGGCACAGGCGATCGCAGGAACGCTGGGGGCCGAGAAGCCAGGCGCTTCGACATTCCGGTCGACGGGGAGCTCGGAGGCCGCCTTGCCGGCGTCGATCCCACCCGCCAGGCTGGATTCGGGATAGGCAGAGGTTTGGACGGGGAGAAGGCTGTCTGGCGGATCCTGCACCCTGGAAGAAGAGGCCGAGCGTGGCCGATGTCGTTTGTCCGGCGTGTTCGTCGAGAGCTCCGGATCAGTCGTCTGAGATGGATTGGCGGGCCACATCCGAGGATCGGCCTCATTGGCCAGGACCAGCAAGAGGACCAGAGTGGGGACGAGGTTGCGGAGGAAGAGACGGTTCACGGCGAGCTCCTTGGGGCGTTGGGGTCTGACCCCACGCTAGGAGCCCGCCTTTACCGCTGGTTCCGCGGCGGGTTACGCGAGCATCACCAACCTGGTAACCCGACGGTTATCTTCGGCTTAGAGCGTGTCGAGCTTTAGATCTATCGCGCTAGAATCCACGTCAGCTGTCCGGTACCCCGGCTGTCGGGAGACCGGGGACCGGGGCCGCCGTCCGACGTCGTCGCCGTCCGTCGTCGGACATCAGACGGCGGACGACATCTGGTCCGACAAGGTGCGAAGTGAGTGCGAAATCTGAGCGTCTTCTCACCATCCTCGAGACCCCTCGCCTGCGGCTACGTCGCACCCGCCTCGCCGATGTCCCGGCCTTGGTCGCACTGTGGCTCGATCCGGAGGTCACCCGGCACATGGGCGGACCGCGGGAAGAGTCAATGCTCACGAAAGTCTTTGAGGAGGCAGCCGAAAACCCCTTTGCCGAGCCCTATGACCTGTGGCCGGTCGAGGAGAAGACCACGGGGGAGGTGATCGGCGACTGCGGGCTGTTGTCCAAGGAAATCGAAGGGGTGAACGAGATCGAGTTGGTCTATGTCATCGCCCGCAGCCGGTGGGGAAGGGGTTATGCCAGCGAAATAGCCGAGGCACTTGTCCACCACGCCTTCGAAGCTCACGGTCTCAGACGGCTCGTCTCCCTGATCGAACCGGAGAACGCCGGATCCGAGCGCGTGGCACGGAAAGTCGGGATGCGGCTAGAGAGGGCAGTGCTGCGTCCCGGAGGAGCGCGCAGGCTGCTTTACGCCGTTGAGCCTCGCCTGAAGGATGGAGCTGACACCTAGGGTTGAGGGCGAAGGAGAGAAACGGCAGCTATCGCATGCCGGGAAGACGAGTACTCGCCTGTGTTGAAGAACACGGACCGCCAAGGCGGGACAGTCTCGCTTGTCGTGCTGGCGGGCTTCGAGCGGTGCTGCCTCGCCCTTGACGATGGACGAGTCCGTTTTCGCCCAGCAATCCGTTGGACGAATCGCCTCCGGCCAGAAGGCTGCCGAGCGGAGGGGAAGCGAGCTCCATCCGGCCGATCCTGTGCGAGAATGAGTGGGCTGGATTGCCCACGCACGATGGCGAGTCATCGGTCCGCCATCGCTGAACGGGCATGGGCCGGCGGAATGCGGGCCGTACAACGCCGGCTGAGAGCAGGTTGTCGATGAGGGGCCTGTGACATACGAATTCTGGCGCCGGCTATTGTCACGCTGCAACCGGATCGTGCACGACTTCGTCTCGGGCACCGCCCTGTCATGGACGGCACCGCCTTACCTCATCCGACGACGGTCTGAGATGGAGCGCGTCTTCGCCTTGATGCTCAACGCCGAGCTGTTGGGGCTGCCGCTACTCCCGCCGCACTACATCATCAAGTTCCTGCCCTACGAGATCCCCATTCTGCTGTCCTGGCGCCGGATGACCTCCTTCGATCGTGAAAGTCAGTGGGCGGACATGCGCCATCTGGGGCACTAGACCCCGCCCAGCATCGTTCGTCGCTTCCTTAGGCCATTTCCTGCGCTAACTCGTAGACCAAGCTCGGAGTAGGCGTTGGTCGTGTCCCGGAGCCTGAGCAGGTTGCCGGCGGCTGTCCACGCTTCCCGGGCTCGGACATGGCCGGGGCCCCCTGGCCAGTCTCTTCCTGGGCGTCTTCCCGGTCCCGATTGCCAGGAACTAGTCCTCTGGATTGACATTCGCGCTTGGGAAGCGTATACTCTCGCCGATAAACAGACCGACGGTCGGTCTAACAATGGAAGGCGTCATGGCCCGAGTCGTCAGGCCGGAACTCTATGAGGCCCGTAAGGGTGAGATCCTCGAAGCCGCCCGGCGCCTGGTCACGCTCACCAAGGGGTACGACGGCATGGCCGTCCAGGACATCCTGGATGAGCTTCAGATCTCGAAGGGTGCGTTTTACCATTACTTCGACTCGAAACAGGCCCTGCTCGAGGCCTTGATTGACCGCCTCGCCGCCGAGGCGGTGCCGATGCTCGAAGAGATCGTCAACGATCCCGACCTGCCCGCCCTCGCCAAGCTGCATTCGTTCTTTGAAAAGACCGCCCGCTGGAAGACCGACCGCAAGGACTACCTCATGTCGCTGCTGGACGTGTGGTACGCCGACGAGAACGCCGTGGTGCGCGAGAAGATGCGCGTGGCGGCGCCCGAGCGCTATGGCCCGCTACTTTCGCGCGTCGTCCGCCAGGGTATCGCCGAGGGAGTGTTGACCGCCCCCCAACCGGACCAGGCTGGGGGGATCATCCTCGGCATGCTCATCGACCTGGGATACAGCTTCGCGGTCTGCCTCCGCCAGGTTTCGTCGGATCCTGAGGCGTTCGAGCGAGCGTCTCGGACTGTAGCGGCCTACACCGATGCGATCGAACGCGTCCTGGGAGCGCCTGCGGGGTCCCTGACCATCATCGATTCCGAGACGACCCACGCCTGGTTTGACCCCGTGCTGGCTCCCCCCCAGCCGCCGTCCGCGTGAGGCCTCCCAACCCATGCGAGCAATCCGACCATCCCGTCTTTGGACGGGAGACCCAAGAGAAGGATGATGTCGATTCAGCTGCATGAACCTACGAAGGATCGAAAGGAGAACCGGACGTGAGGCTCTATCTGCGCCTCGCCTGGCGCAACGTCTGGCGGCATCGCCGCAGGACGATCATTATCGTCCTGGCCATGGCCGGCGGCCTATCGCTGATGATGTGGTACGACGGCCTGATCGACGGATTCGACCAGGCGATCTACGGCAACGCGGTTAAGGTCCTGGGCGGCAACATCCAGGTCCACGCCGAAGGCTATCGGGCCAAGGCCGCCCTGACGCCGCTCCTGCCCCTGGCCGACGACCAGGCGGTGGTGAAAGCGGCGCTCGGGAACTCCCAGGTTGTGGCCGCCACCCGGCGCATCAACACGGGCGGGCTGGCCAGCAGCCGGGAGGGCGCCTTCGCCGTGGGGATCACGGGCATCGAGCCAGAGAAGGAGGCCTCGGTCTACTTGGCCGGCCAGCACGTCTCCGCCGGCCGCTACCTGACTGCCGACGATGTCGATGCGGTCTTCATCGGGAAGGGCCTGGCCGATGCCATGGGGGTCACTGTCGGCGACCGCATCACTCTGACCGGCCGCTCCGCTCACGAGCAGATGCGCCAGCGCACGATGACCGTCGTCGGCATCTACGACCTGGGCATGAGCGAGCTCGAGAAGCGCACGGTCTACATCTCGCTCGCCGAAGCGCAGACGCTCTACGATCTGACGGGGAAGTCCACCGAGGTGGCCATCGTGCTCAAGCAGATTGGGCGCGAGCCGGGGGTGATCGCCGCCCTCAAGCCCGGCCTTCCCGGCTACGAGATCGAGCCCTTCCAGGCCAACTACCCCGAGCTCGAGTCGGCCATCACCACCAAAACGGGGGTGATGAACATCTTCAGTATCGTTATCCTGATGATGGCGGCGATCGGCATCCTCAATTTGCTGCTCATGGCGGTCTATGAACGGACGCGTGAGATCGGCGTTTTGGGGGCGCTGGGCCTCAAGCCGCGCCAGATCACACTGCTGTTCATCCTGGAAGGGACAATGATCGGGCTGGTGGGGGTGGCGGTGGGGATTGTCTTGGGCCTGATGATCAACGGCGTGCTCATGCGGGTTGGCCTTGACTTCAGCGCCTACTCCAGCGTGACCAGCTACATGGCGCTCATCACCGGGCGGATTTACCCGAGTTGGGGGCTGAGCAAGCTGCTGGTCCGCGGCCTTACGGTGGCGATCATCGCTGCGCTGGCAGCGGTCATCCCGGCGCGCGAGGCGGCGCACCGCGAGCCCGCCGAAGCTTTGCACGCCGTGTGAGGTCAGCCATGATCCAACTGCTCAAGATGGCCTTCCGCAACCTGGGGCGCAATCGCCGCCGGTCTTTCTTTTCGGCGCTTGCCGTGGGGATGGGCCTGGCACTACTGATGCTATTCGCCTCTTTCATCGAGGGCGAGATGGGCAGCGCCATCGATTCGGCCATTCGTCTGCAGAGCGGGCACCTTCAAGTGCGTGCCCAGTCGTATGACGAAGGCAAGACCAGCCTTAAGTGGGAAGACCTGATCGAGGACCCCGATCAGGTCGCGGCGCAGATCGCCTCGCTGGCTCCGGTGAGGGTCGCCACGCCGCGCCTGTTTGCCAGCGGCTTCGTCTCGACCCGCAACGAATCGGCGGGGGTAAGGGTCTACGGCATTGAACCGCTCTCGGAGGCTAACGACCCCTACCGCATTGGCATGCTCAGCGGGGAGTTCCTCACCCCGGATGACCGGGAGGGGATCCTGATTGGCCAGCCTCTGGCCGACAAGCTGGGGCTGAAAGCGGGCGACCGGGTCAGCCTGTCGGTCAACACCTCCAATGGGGACGTGCAAGAGCAGGCCTTTTCCATCCGGGGTATCTACTCCACCTGGACCGGCGGATTCGACGGCGTGACTATCTTCCTGCCGCTGACCAAGGCCCAGGCGATCACCCAGGCCGAGAACCACGCCAGCACGATCTTCGTCTTGCTCAAGGACGCCTCCCAGACGGAGGCTGTCGTTGCCGCGCTGAATGCCCCGAGACTGCAGATCCTGACCTGGACCGAGATGAACGATGTGATCATCCAAACGGAAGACATGGCCAACAGCTATATGGGCGTCTTCTACCTGATTGTGCTGGGGATCTCGGCCACGGTCATCATCAACACGCAGATCATGTCGGTCTTCGAGCGCACGCGCGAGATCGGCATCCTGTCGGCGGTGGGCATGAAAGGCCGCCGCATCCTGGCCATGTTCCTGGCGGAGTCCAGCCTGTTGGCCGTGGGTGGCATCGTCCTGGGGCTCATCTTGGGCGGGTTGGTGGTGGCCTACTTCACCCGCTACGGCTTCTACATCGGCAATTTCGGTATGACCGGCATCCTGATCATGGATCGCATCTACACCCAGCTGACGCTACAGGATACGGTCTCGCTGACGATGATGGCTTTCATCGTCACGCTGCTGGCCGGGTTGTACCCGGCGGTGGCGGCATCGCGCCTGGAACCCGTCGAGGCGCTGCGCGCAGAAAAGTGAGAGCGGAAATCTGTCCGTAAGGAGAGCAAGCATGGAAGTCGCCCGAATTGAAAACGTGTACCGCGCCTACAAGACCGGAACGCTGGAAACTCAGGCGCTGCGCGGCGTCAGCCTGACGATTGCGAGCGGCGAGTTCACCGCTCTGGTCGGACCTTCGGGCTCGGGCAAGACCACCCTGCTGCAACTTATCGGCTGTCTCGATCTGCCGACCAGTGGGGAGGTATTCATCAATGGACAGGACGTCAGCCACCTCAACCGCGACCAGCGCGCCGACATGCGTCGCGGCACGATCGGCTTCGTCTTCCAATTCTTCGCCCTCATTCCGACTCTGACGGCCTACGAAAACGTCGAGATGCCGCTGCTGCTGAACGGTCACGCGTCCGCTGAGCGACGCGAGCGCGTGATGCATCTGCTGGCGTCCGTCGCGATGGCGGATCGGGCCAATCACCGCCCCGACCAGCTCAGCGGAGGCGAGCAGCAGCGCGTGGCTGTCGCCCGGGCGTTGGCACCGGAGCCGACTCTGATCCTGGCGGACGAACCAACCG
>MGOM01000073.1:4548-7185 GCA_001797105.1 Chloroflexi bacterium RBG_19FT_COMBO_62_14 | reverse complement strand
ATGACACGCCTGAACAAAGAGACAGGCGTCACGTTTGTCTTTGCCACCCACGATCCGCGGGTGATCAAGTACGCCCGTCGGGTAGTCACGCTCCGCGACGGAAAAGTCGTCGAAGATCGTCTGGCCGCCGAAGACGCGCACGGTGCGAGATGAAGACCCGGCTCGTCCTGACCCTCTTCATGGGGATCAGCCTGGGCGCGTGTGGGCCCATCGGACAGGCCGCGACCCCGCTCCCGACAGTCGTGCTGGAGAGTCCCTCTAATTCCTCATCCCTGGATCTGGCCGGCGTGACGGCTTCCGGTTTCGTCGTCCCGGCGGCGGAGGCTCAATTGGCGTTCGGCCTCGCCGGCCTCGTCGACCAGGTGTATGTCTCTCCCGGCGATCGGGTCCGGCACGGGGAGCTACTGGCTGAGCTGGACAGCGCGACCTACCGGCTGGAATTCGATCAGGCCGTGCGAACGCTGCGGGAGTTGACCTCCCCGGCGGCCGTCGCCGCCGCCGAGCAAGCCGTCGCTACAGCCCAACAGGAGGTGGAGAAAGCGCAGAAGAAAGTCGTCGGTCTCTCGTATCCGCGCGCTTCGGATTCGCTTATCCGGAATCTCGAGGGAAAGATCGAGGTGGCCCGTGAGACACTTGCCCTGGCCTCGGATGACTATAACCGAGTTTCCTGGCGAGCCGACGACGACCCGGAGAAAGCCGCCGCTCTCGTGGCGATGACCCAGGCGCAAATCGACCTGAACCAGCTCATCGCCAATCTCAATTGGTACACGGGCAAGCCCTCGGAAGTGGACATCTCACTTGCCCAAGCGAATCTCGACGCGGCCGTCGCCACATTGCAGGAGGCGCGTTGGTATCTCGCAGCCCTGAGAGGAGAGCCCACGGCGCAGGATGCCACCGGAACCCTCCTGGCGGAGTTCGAACAGGCCAGAGACGATGTCGCCTCCGCTGAAGCGAAGTTGGAGGCCACGCGGTTGGTGGCTCCCATCGCAGGAACAGTTATCGAAGTCGATGTGATCGCCGGAGAGTATGCCGCTCTCGGCGAAGTCCTGATCGTGATCAATGACATCGACCGGCTTCAGGTGGAGACCAGCGATCTGAGCGAACGCGATGTGCCCATGGTCCAGATCGGACAGCCGACAAGCGTCCACATCGAGGCGTTGTCACAGGACGTATCGGGCAGGGTCATTGCGATTTCGCCCGTGGGCGACACGATTGGCGGCGATGTCGTTTACAGGACCACGATCGAGCTGGACACACAGCCCCCCGGGATGCTGGCCGGAATGAGCGTCGTGGTTCAGTTCAACCCGAATGAGTAAACCGGAAGAATGAATGCCGGCCAAGAGGGCGATCATGGCCGGTCCCTCGCCAGAAAGGCAACCCAATCCAAGGTGGTGGAACCCTGGATCTGGCTCTTCCCGGCGACCTATGTCCTGCACCTGCTTGAGGAGTCGCTCGCCGGCGAGCGTTTCTATAACTGGACCGGGCGACTCACCGGGCGGAGCATTCCCGTCGGGGCATTCCTGGCTTCTAGCGGCATTTTTTGGCGATGATGATCGTGGCCGTATTCACCCTGCGAGCTGGGGGCCCGCCCTGGCTCCTCCCCGCCCTCGGAATGATCACAGCCGTCAACGGGCTCGGCCACCTGGCAGGGACCGTTGCCACGCGCTCTTACTCCCCGGGAATGATCACCGGCCTGCTCTTGTGGACACCGCTGGGGCTGGCCGCGCTGCAGGTGTCTAGGCCGACACTCTCAGCGCCCGCGTGGTGGCTCGGCATCGCCGCCGGGTTGATCGTGAGCGGCGCTGTCGTTGGACTTGCGTTTGCGGTGAGCCGGAAAGCCACGAGCTGAAGGGAGCGGAGCATGGAGGCATCCCGCGGTTTCTGGCGCTTGATCCGGATCGGGCCGCGACTGGCGTACGCCCTCGGATTGGGACCGCTCATCGGACGCTTCGTTCTACTTCTGACAACCACCGGTCGAACGTCGGGTAAGCCCCGGATCACGCCCCTGGTGTATGAGGAAGAGGATGGAAACTTCAACGTCGCCTCCGCTCGCGGGCCTTCGGCGGATTGGCTTCACAACATCCGGGCCAACCCCAACGTTGCCGTCCGCGTCGGTGACCGCCGCCTCGCTGGCCGGGCAGAGATCGTCACCGATCTCAGACTCATCGCGGGTTACCTACAGCATCTAAAGGACCGCAACCCGCGGATGTTCGGGGCGGTTTTTCGCCTCGAAGGTCTTTCCCCATCACCCACGCTAGAGGACCTCGAGGAACTGGCGCGGCGCCGGCCGATGGTCACGATCCGTACTTCGGATCATTAGGGGCACGGGCGACCCGGTCCACCCTTCGGTATCCGCGGCTTTCGCCGCTGACTGCCAATCTGCGTCACCGGGGTGCAAGCACCCTCCCGCCTGCGACTCGTGGCGCTTTGTCTTGCCCGCGGCGCCTCCCTGATCCGGCCCAAAATCTGGACTCGCGTTCCATCGGGCTAAGGATTTCTTAAGGGTCGATCCTGTAGTCTGGTGGCAAGGGGTTGGCGTCGTCGCCGGGGCGGGGCCGGGGGCCGGAGTTCCGCCTTGCCTCCTCGGAGATGTCAGGAGGACGACCGAGATCCGCTATACGGTTCCACTCGCGGATT
>MGOM01000073.1:1529-4540 GCA_001797105.1 Chloroflexi bacterium RBG_19FT_COMBO_62_14 | reverse complement strand
CCGGGTCGGCTTTTCGAGATGGGCTGGCCTTCGCGGGGGACAAACTCACACATAGTCAGTGGTTGGGCGGCCTCGTTTGGGCTCCGAGACCTGCCGTGGTAACGTCAGGAGCCCTTGTCGCCACGAATCCAAGAATGGAGGTAGAGCAATGATCGTCGTCCGCTTCAAAGTGAACTGCAAGCCCGAGAAGGTTGAGGAGGCGAAGGCCCTCTTCGAGGCAATCGTCACCCAGAGCCGTGGCCTCGAGGGTGTCGTCAGCTTTGACATGGGTCGGGACATCACCGAACCCAACTCGTTCATCGCCACCGAGGTGTTCGTGGATCGGCCGGCTCTCACACGTCAGGAGTCGTTGCCCGTTGTCCAAAAGACACTCGGTTTGCTCTCTGAGTTACTTACGGCCCAACCCGAGGAGACGATCTACGACGTCTCCTCATCCGAGCCGTAGGGGGCCTGAACCATCAGTCGGGCGGCACGCCGTCGCACGATCGCGATACCCGAGTCCGCCGTACCTGACCCGCTGCTGCATTGATCAAGGCCGACGCCAGCCGCCCGCGCCACCTCGGCGCCCGCCCAGAGCCGCCCAACCACTCGCTGCCTGCCCAGGCCGCAGGCCAGGGGAGCGGACCCGGCCAGCTCGGCGCGATAATCCGAACGTGACTTGGCCGGGCCGCTCAGCTCGAGGCCGTTAGGCATTCGCAGGGACGTGTATTCAATTGAAGCTCGCGGTCGACCAACCAAAGTCCCTACGCGATCCACATGCCCGGTAGGAGCGCCTTTGCGCGATCCGGGAAGGCCACATCTCACCACTCACGGCAGTGAGCGCCAAACGAGGCCGCACAGCAGGCATCGCCACGACCGGCCGCAAGACACGACCTCCCCACCGCATCGAGATCTGGTTTCACAACTTGAACTTGGACAGCCGATCTTATCTCACCGGCCTACCGGGCAAGAGCGGTCGGTATGCCAATCTACGCGCCAACCCCGAATTCACCTTTCACCTCAAGAGCAGCGCAAGAGCCGATATCCCAACCAGGCCAACGCCCATCCTGGCAGAATCTCAACGGTGGGTAATCCTGGAACGGATCACTCTCAACCAGGGCCGACAGAGCGCTCTGGAAGCCTGGCTGAGCCAAAGCCACTTGGTAGAATTGACATCTACATGATGGTGGCTGTGCCCCCCAAATGGAAAGGGTTGACACGCTGGGCAAGCCGTAGTATTGTTTAGCCGTCTAAATAATCTGGCATCAGCAGCCGAACTTCACGTGAATATCTCTGAAACGATTGGCTATCTGTTAGTACAAGTTGCGCGCGCTCATCGGGCCAAGGCTCAACAGATGCTCGCCAAGCACGGCCTGCACCCAGGGCAGGAAATCCTGCTGATGCACCTGTGCGACTGTGACGGGCTGATGCACTCGGAGATCGCGCAATTGCTCGACGTCACACCTGCTACGGTTTCGAAAATCGTGGACAGAATGGAAGCCAGCGGGCTGGTGCGGCGGCAGACGGATGCAGACGATCAGCGTGTCTCGCATGTCTATCTCAGCGCAGATGGTCGTAAGTTGATCGAACCGAGTGAACTCGTGTGGGGCGAACTTGAGCGTGAGAGCTTTGTCAACATGACAGCGGAAGAGCGGGTCTTGCTCCGCCGGTTGCTGATGCAAGTACTCAAGAACCTAACATGAGCGCGTCTATTTTTTTGGCATAAAGCTTAGCCGTCTAATATTTCTTCGATTACCCTGTGGAGGCGCAGATGGAGAACAAACCAGTTGAACGCGTTGCGATTCGAGAGCTGTGGTGGGGAGCGCTGGTGGCCGCGGTCGCCGCTTTTGCCGCCGCCGTCGTGCTCTTTGGCATTGCCGGTTTGTTCGGCGTGCCGCTGGAAGTAATGGCGCCGCCCACCTACGAGACGCTCAGCCCGATGGAAGTTTCGTTCATCGCGCAGGCCACGATCCCGCCAGCCATCGGCGCAACCATTTTGCTGGCCCTCCTGGGCCGCTTCACCCGCCGCCCGTTCCTCATCTTTCAGATTGTCGCTGCCGTCTTCCTGTTGTTGTCCTTCGGCGGCCTGTTGAGTCTGCCGGTGAGCGGCGCGGTCAAGATCGTGCTGGGCCTCATACACATTGTCGCCGCTGGCGCGATTGTCGGCGTGCTGTCCACGCTGGGCCGGGAGATGTAGCCGGGAGGAGTGCGATGTTCACTGAGAAGGAAATCGCTTATCTCAAGTCGCAGCATCTAGCGCGCATCGCCACCGTCTCGGCTGACGGGCGGCCCGACGTGATGCCCGTCGGCTTCGAGTTCGACGGGGATGCTTTCTACGTCGGCGGGCACAGTCCCACCCACACACGCAAGTACAAAAACGTTCGGGCCGGTAACCCACAGGTGGCGTTGGTGGTGGACGATCTGGTGTCTGTCGATCCCTGGCACCCGCGCGGGATCCGGATCTACGGCGCGGCGGAATTCGTCGAGCGCGAAGGGCAGTTCGGCCCCGGCGTCTACATGCGCATCACACCCCGCGTGTCGTGGAGTTGGAGCGTCGAGAAGCCTGCCTTCGCCGAAGGTGAGTTCGCCGTCAACAAGATCGTACACAACACCTCGGAGTCATAAGGAGCGCAAGATAAATATCATTCTCTTCGGCGCAACCGGCCAAATCGGCCAGCAGATATTGAAGCAGGCGTTGGAGCGCGGCCACACGGTGACGGCTTTTGTGCGCGATGGGGCGAAGTTGGATGTGACACACCTTCACCTGACGGTCGTGGTGGGGGATGCGCGCGACGCCCGCGCGGTGGCGGCGGCCATACCGGGGCACGATGCCGTCATCAACGCGATGGGGCCAGGCGGACCTGATGTCTCCGACAAATATCTCGATATCATCACCGACGGCATACGCCATCTCCTGCAAGGGATGCGCGAAGCGGGCTTGCGACGGGTTGTGGTGCTGGGCAGCGTGGCCACGCTAAACGCAGCGCCTGCCAAACTCCTGCGCGACCTGCCCAACTTCCCCGACTTCGCCC
>MGOM01000073.1:0-1426 GCA_001797105.1 Chloroflexi bacterium RBG_19FT_COMBO_62_14 | reverse complement strand
TATTGCTCGGCGGCGGGCCGCAGTTGAAGATTACGACTGGCGATGTTGCCGACCTTCTGCTGAACGAAGTGGAGCAGGGCAAATACATCGGCCATCGCGTCAATATCTCTTATTGACTTGTGTATCGGAAACCTTGAAGGAGCCGAACGATTGGCTATGCCAGTTACAAAAACAAGAACCAGTCGCGAGATTCCGCTGGTAATTCTGCGCCCGGTGCGGGTATGAACCTTATGATCGGAGAAAGACATGTCTGAAGAAAGACTGAATCGAGTCTTGGTTATTGGCGCTACCGGGCACCTCGGCGGCAAAGTCGTGCGCGCCCTGCTCAACCGCAACAAGAGCGTCCGCGCCCTGGTGCGCCCGGGGAGCGATGCCAGCGCCCTTAAGAAATTGGGCGTTGAGATTGTCCGGGGCGACATGATGGATCCCGCCTCGCTCAAACCAGCGATGGAAGGAATGGATGCGCTCATCACCACCGCCGCCGGGTATATGCGCCGACGCAAAACCGATACGCCGGAAATTGACCTGAAGGGCAATTTCAACCTTGCAGACGCCGCCCAAAACGCCGGGCTGTCCCGGTTCGTGTTCACAAGCATCCTCAACGCCCATCAGGCAACTTACGTTCCGCACTTCTGGAATAAGAAGCTCGTCGAGGACTATCTGGAGGAACACAGCGTTCCCTTTGTGTCACTGCGGCCCGGCGCTTTCATTGACCAGGGGCGGGATTTCACAAGCGGCGGCGTGCGCAAAGGGAAACTGATGGCTTACGTCAAACCAGATGTTCGCTTCACCCATGTGTTGACCGAAGACCTGGCGCGATATCTTGCGACGGCGGTGGACGCGCCGGAGGCGGTGGGCAAACGGATTGACATCGGGTCTGGCCGCCCTGTTTCGCTTGCCGAAATTGCGGAGGTCTTGTCTGCCTTGCTCGGCAGGCAGGTCCGCGTAGGCAATCCGCCCTGGTGGTTTTTCAGCGCGATGCTCGGTGTGATGGGTCTGTTCTCAGAGAGTATGCGAGATCTTCGCGCGATGGCTCGTTACACACAAACTGGCCAGTACGTTGCGGACACCACCCTGCAGGCTAGACTGTTTGGCGACGTGCCCCGCATCGAAGACGGTTTTCGCCGCTGGCTTGTCGGCCTCGATCTGATTGAGGCTGGCAGCGCATCGCCGCGCTGATCGGGTAACCTGTTCGGGGCTTGTGAACGATGCTTCCAGAGTGGCTTTTCAGCTGACCAAGCGTAGTTCGAATTGGCGGCACCTCTCTCGTTGAATGGCAATCGCTTGCACACGCTGGAGCCCGAGGCGGGTTCCCTCGACCCCACGCCAAGTGGTTGGAGACGCGCCAGCTGAACCGCTCCGGGACATAGGTAACAGAATCTTCTCAAGACATCGGTAACACATATTCTCAGGACATAGGTAACAC
>MGOM01000072.1:7421-9231 GCA_001797105.1 Chloroflexi bacterium RBG_19FT_COMBO_62_14 | reverse complement strand
CGGCTGCCCGAATCTTTGGAGCGGCGGCGGCCTCGATCTGTCTGCTGGATGAGGCCGATCAGGTCCTTGAATTCAAAGTTGCCTACGGGGCCGGCAAGGATGAGATCCTCGGCATGCGGATTCCTATCGATCGCGGGATCGCCGGGTACGTGGCGAACACCGGTCAACCGATTGCGATCTCCAACGTCCAGCAGGACCCACGCTTCAATCAGGAGTTCGCCAAGAGCACCGGGTATGTGCCGCGCTCGATCCTGGCAACGCCGCTGATCATCGGGGATCGAGTGATCGGAGTGATGGAGGTCCTGGACAAGATCAGCGCCCCGTCCTTCGGCATGCAGGATATGGAGTTGCTGGGTGTCTTTGCTCAGCAGGCGGCGATCGCCATCGACCAATCCCAACAAATGGATGAGCTCGGTCGGGCCGTGCTGCACGGGATCGATCAGTTGCTTGAGAACAACGGATCGGATCGCCCGACTCGAATCCGCAGCGAGGTCGAGGCCGGCACGGAGGAAGAGCGAGCCCGCCGGCGCGACATGTTGGAGCTGGCGGGGCTCTTCTTCGAGATCAGTCAGACCGGCGAAGCCGAGAAACAGGCATGCTTGCGGATTCTGACCGCGTTCCGCGAGTACCTGCGCTCCAGGCCGAGCTTCAGCTCAAACGAATGATCCTGAACTATGGACATTCATACCGCCTGCAATCGTGACCCCGATGAGCGGTTCTGAACCTTCAGACGAGATTCTTCGCCCGGCGTGGTCGTCTCAGTTCTCGGCGGAGACGCTCCAGCAGATCTCATCCGCCGGGCCGATCGCCGAGATCACCCGCGAATGGGCCTGGGGTGGCAGCACCGGGAAGGGCATCCGGGTTGCGGTGATCGACAGCGGCATCGAGCACGATCATCCGGCCGTCGGCGGCAGCATCCGCGGCGGGACCATCGTCGAATTCGACCGCCGCACAAAATCGCAGCTGCGCTTCAATCAAGATGACCGCCCGGCCGACATCTTCGGTCATGGCACGGCCTGCGCCGGCATCATCCATTCGATCGCCCCCGAGGCGGAGCTCTACAGCGTCCGCGTCATCGGGCGCGACCTGACGGGAAAAGCCATGCAATTCGCCGGGGGCCTGCGCTGGGCGATCGAGCACGAGATGAACGTCGTCAATATGAGCTTGAGCACCTCGCGCGAAGAGTTCTACGGATTGTTTCACGAACTCGCCGACGAGGCTTACTTCAAGGGGGTACTGCTCGTCTCAGCCGTGAACAACATCCCCGCGCCAAGCTATCCCTCACTCTATTCGTCGGTGGTCTCCGTCGCAGCTCACGAAGGCCACGACCCGTTCACCTTCTTCTACAATCCCACACCGCCGGTTGAGTTCGGGGCACCCGGCATCGACGTCAATGTTGCCTGGCTCAACAAGAGCTACAGCACAAGCACCGGGAACAGTTTCGCTGCACCCCACATCACCGGAATCGTCGCGCTTATTCGCTCCAAGCACCCTGACCTGACCCCCTTCCAGATCAAGACGGTGCTGTTCGCCTGCGCGACCAATGCCCGTCCCGCTCCGGCCGTGCCAGGGGATGCGGGTAAGAACCCAGCCTGATCGTGTGACCCAGGCGCTCAGCCGTTCCTGGATCAGATTGCCGATCCTCTCCTTCGCCGCAATCTCGCCCCAGGCTTTCTTCTTGTGTCCCTGACTTTTGGGTCTTACAATCCGCGGCGTATCAGCTCACCACGGCTGATCCCACCCCATCCCGACGATCCTCGCACGGAGGGAACGATGCCCGCACCCCTTCGAGTCACACTCAGCGCGGCAG
>MGOM01000072.1:6192-7303 GCA_001797105.1 Chloroflexi bacterium RBG_19FT_COMBO_62_14 | reverse complement strand
CTCCGCCAATCCGGACGAGCCGGTCGCTGTCATCGGGACCATTCCGTTCACGTCGCCCTTCTTCATCAACACGATAGCCGAGCCGTTCGTGCTGCTCGAAGATGAGGCCGGCTTTGTTCTCCGCGATCGCGACTTCCCCTTCGCGTTGGAGGGTCAGGTGATGGGGCCGGTCGAGGTTGTCGACGAGAAAACCTTACACTTCGAACTTTCACTCCCGGCCGTTCCTCAGGGGACGTTCGTCGATGTCGATCAGGACGGCCAATCGGACACGGGTGTCCAGGTATTCGCCGTCGCCTACTGGTCCAACACCTGGGATGGCCCGTTCCTCGAGAAGCGTGACGGCACCGGCTGGTCCAACGCCTATACCTCGACCGTAACCGATCCGGATCGGCAGGACGAGATTATGGGCGGGCTGCTTGTCGCTTGGTCTCCCGACGCCGATCAGTCCTTCCCGTCGGACTTCGGCCCCGACGGCGAGCTGTTTACCGCCGACGACCCGGTCGCCCCCATCGCCGCCGGTTACAACTTCGTCGACCTCGACCAGATCCCGTTCCGTGTCTTCAAGCAGGCCCGACTGGAGATCGAGCTGAAGGAGGGCGTATCGGCTGTCCACGATTTTTCCGGATTGGGATACACCGAGGCATTCCAGCAGATGTTCGATCAAGCCTCGCTGGAGTATCCGTTCACCGAGGAGAAGCAGATCGACTGGCCCGCGCTCTACCAGGAATTTGCCCCGCGGGTCGCCTCTGCGTCGGATGACGCCGATTTCTACCGCGCCGTTCGGGATTTCACCTTCGCCATCCCCGACGGGCACGTTGGGGGGCTCTTCGACAATCTTGTCTTCAACCAGGAGCAAGGGGGTGGCTTCGGCCTCGTGCTGGCGCAGTTGAGCGACAACCGGGTGATTGTGACCAGGGCCCTTCCCGGGCTGCCCGGTGACAACGCCGGAATCGAGGTCGGGGCGGAGATCGTCGACTGGGACGGAAGGCCCGCGTCCCAGGCTCTGGCGGACATCGTTCCGTATTTCGGGCCGTTCTCCAGTCCGCAAGCTTTGCGCCAACAGCAATTGGCGTTCCTGGCTCGCACCGAGCCCGGAGCGCGCGTGCAGGGT
>MGOM01000072.1:4932-6100 GCA_001797105.1 Chloroflexi bacterium RBG_19FT_COMBO_62_14 | reverse complement strand
GCAGTCGAGCGCGATCGCCCTGCCGATCGAAGCTCGCCTCCTCCCCGACTCGGGTCTGGGGTATGTCGTGATTCGAACTTTCTCGGGTGACTACAGCTTGATGGCCAGACTGTGGGAGCATCTCATGTCGGCCCTCAAGGATGACAGCGTTCCCGGCTTGATCATCGACTTACGCAGCAACGGTGGTGGGAGCGAGGGGCTGGCGCTCGACTTCGCCGGATTCTTCTTCGATGAAGAGATCGTGTTATCAACGACCGAGTACTTCAACCGTCGGACAGGTCAATTCGAACCGCAAGGATTGCCAGCGAGAATCAAACCCGCACCGACTCTCTTCGACGGGCCGTTGGCGGTTCTGGTCAGCCCGGACTGTGTCAGTGCGTGCGAGGGTTTCGCCTACGCGCTGCATCAAGGCGGCCGCTCGATAGTGGTCGGTCACACGCCTTCGGCAGGTGCGTTTGGAGAGGTCGGGCGAGGGCAATACAACCTCCCAGGAGACTTCTCGTTGCAGTTTCCGACCGGGCGCCCGCTGACATCCGACGGCCGGGTGTTGATCGAGGGTGAAGGCGTGGTTCCCGACATCCTTGTGCCGGTCACGGAGGACAGCGCGCTCGGGCGATCCGACGCCGTCCTGGAGGCCGCTGTCCGGGCCCTTCTGGCAAAGGTCTCCCGCTAGATGCAGGCTTGATCCGCGCTTGCATCGACCCTGCCCGGATGAGGGATGCATCTCAGCCTGAATCGAAATCAGCCGGCCGCGGCAGATCGTCCGGGGGCCTTGGCTTGGTGATCACTAGACGAGGAGGAACGAAGACATGAACATCTCGGCAGATGCCATCATCATCGGCGGGGGAGTACATGGCGTAAGCCTGGCCTTTCACTTGACCAGGAAGGGGGTGAAGCCGCTCGTCCTTGAGAAGGACGTTATCGCCGCCGGCGCGACCGGTGTCTCGAGCGGCCTGGTGCGGATGCACTACGACCTTGAGCCGGAGTCCCGACTGGCATGGCTCTCCTTTCATTACTTCCGAAACTGGGGCGAGATCGTCGGTGGGGAATCCGGTTTCACGCGGACGGGTTTCCTGCAGATCGTCGACCCCAAGGTGAGTGAACGGCTCAAGGCGAATGTCGCCATGCACCAGCGGATCGGCATCCCCAGCCTGCTTGTGACGCCGGA
>MGOM01000072.1:0-4888 GCA_001797105.1 Chloroflexi bacterium RBG_19FT_COMBO_62_14 | reverse complement strand
AAGTGGCCGCCTACGAACCCGAGTCAGGTTATGCCGATCCGAGTAGTACGACCTCGAGCATGATGGAGGCCGCTCGCAACGGCGGGGCGCGCCTGGTCCAGGATAGTCGCGTGACGGGGGTCAAGGTGGAATCAGGGAGGGTCACCGGTGTCGAGACGACCCAAGGGGCATACAGTGCACCGATCGTCATCAATGCCGCGGGGGCATGGGCGGGCCAGATCTCCCGCATGGTCGGGCTCGATCTGCCGATCGACACCTGGCGCCATGACACCATGTTCATCCGTCGCCCGCCAGAAGCCGGGACTAGCCACCCGACCGTAATCGACTTTTCAAACAGCATGTACTTCCGGCCCGAGACCGGGGGGTTGACGCTGGTTGGCCTTGAAGACGGCAACCCATTGGGTACCTCGCCGGAAGGCAACAAAGACGTGGCCTTGCCCGGTTTCGTCGATCGGGGGGTAGAGCGCATCTGCCGACGCATACCGGTGATGGAGCGCGGATCGCTTCACAGCGCTCACGGCGGTTATGACGGCATTACTCCGGACCAACGGGCCATCCTCGGCCAAGCCGGACCGGAAGGCTTCTATCTCCAGTGTGGGTTTAGCGGGACAGGCTTCAAGATCGCCCCGGCTGTGGGCGCGTGCATGGCCGAGTTCATCGTCGACGGGCAGGCGAAGACCCTCGACATCTCGCCATTCTCGCCGCACAGGTTCAGCGAAGGCCGTCTACTGAAAGGCGAGCACGCCTACGAGAGTATCTGGCGGTAAGACGCTTCAAGCTGCAAGCTGCAAGCTCCAGCCTCCATGATGGGAGCTCGTGGCTTGCAGTCCGTGTCTAATAGCTTACAGCTCTCAGCGATCAGCTTACGGCTCGTCGCCTATCCCACGCTGCTTCTCGCTGACCAACCGACGCTTAAGGGAGTGATGCTTGCGGCTTGATGCTTGAAGCCTCCACAAAGCATCCTGTGTCTTGTGTCTTGTGTCTTGTGTCTTGTGTCGTCCGTCCAGAGCTCAAGGTGAAGCGACTGTCTCGGTCCGGGTCAGGGTCGTCGTGAACCCGCGCAAGGCCAGCTCATCGAGAAACGGGATGGGGTCGACAACTTGCTCAGGCGCCCACACTCCCGGACGCGTGAGTCTCCCATCGGCCATCCAACGCGCAAGGACCGCCGGTGGGACACCCACAAGTAGAGTCCCGCCAGAGACTCCCCACTCCGGGTGCGGCCAGCCGGTCGTGTCGGCGCGCAGCGTCACCGGTTTGCCGTCCTTCGTGCCCTTTACTTCGGTCGCGACATCTTTGAACCCCTTACTGACCGGCTTCTGACTCGTTTGGGGGACTTTCTCAAGGAGCTTGAGCAGGACCTGACGCGGCCGGACTGTCGAGCCATCGACCTCAATCGGTCCGGAATCCGCAAGCCCGGCCTCGGCCAAGAACTGGAGTTTACGCAGCGCCATCTCGGAATAGCCGAAAAACGTGATCTTGAAGAAGCACTCCTGGATCCCCTTGTCCGCCAGGCTGAGCGGGATGGTGGCTACCTCGGAATGCAGGCTCAAATGGGTCTTGGCCCAGCCGATCGGCTCAGGGAACAGGTAGTATTCCTCTTCACTCACCGGTGGCATTTCGAAGAACGACCCTCCCCGGAAAACCATCGCCGGTTTGCTGATCTCGTCCAGGATCGTCTCAATCGCATAGGGAGCCGCCAGCGACTCACCTTCGTCTTGGGTCGAGCCGTTGTAGATCCGTACATACTCGACCGTATCCAGCATCGCTCCCAGCCAGCCTGCGTGCACGTTGGCCACGCCCGGACATGAGCCAAGGCCAAGGACAGCCGTGACACCCGCCTGGCGGAATGCCTCATGCAATTCAAGCTGGCGGCGGGTGACATGAAAGAGCCCCCCCAGGTCAAGGTAAGGCACACCGACCTCTCGGCAGGCATCCATCACGTCCAGGTTGAAGTAATAGTTGACGCTGTTGATACAGGCATCCGCTCCCTGAAGCAGGGAGCGCAGCGCCTTTCCGTCCGTGACATCGACCCCGGCCGCAATCGCGCCTTTTCCCACTCGTCGAGCCATTGTTGAAGCCGCCTCCAGATCACGGTCAGCGATGACGACTTCCGGGACATCCTGAACCAGGTCAAGCGCAATCACTCGACCGATGGTTCCCGCGCCCCCCAAGATCACGATACGCATGCTCTTGGCTCCTTCCCTCACCGGGAGTTCAGCGGTCAGCGATCAGCTATCAGAAGGCGGCCTAGGGAACCATCCATTGAGAGCTGCACATCACGTCTCATGCATCACGCTTTACGCTTTACGCTTTACGTTTTGTGTCTTGAAGCTCGAATCTCACACCCCCATGTCATCCGCCACCCATCCAATCCCGAGCTCTTCGAGCTTGGCTCGGGTCGGGGTGCCGGTCGGGACATCCCAGCCGGCCATTGCGTAGTACCAGTCTTTGGCCTGCTCGAGTTCCTCCTCGGTGACGAACAAGCCATCACTCTTCCCCCCGGAGAGAGCCTTCTTGAGCTTCTTGGGCAGGACATCCTGTCTGCGGTCGATCCCCTCGCGGGCGTTGAACGAACGGAGCATATTCAGTCGTCTCTCGCCAAGCCGCATCAACTCATCGAGGGTCACCTCCCAGCCGGTGATTGCCTGCACCGTTTCGACCAGCTGCTTCATCCCGTACAGGTGCCAGGCGGGGCCAAACACGAACTGGCACATGTTGACCGTGTCCAGGCACGAGTAGGCATGCTCGGTGAGCAAGGCGAAGCGCACCTTGGCTTCGTTCAGGACCTTGTTCGGCTGCGGATCGGTGAGACCGATCTCGGACATACGCTCCAGATCCGACTTCCAGGCCGGATCGTGCTCCGAGGATTGATGGTCAGCTCCAAAGGGGTTCACAGCGTATATCAATGCCAGGCTGCGTTTGACCTGCGGCATGTGGGCCGGGAGCTCTTGTCTCTTGACGGCGACCACGAGCTCCTCGGCGCCACGGCCAACCTTGGCCGCCGCCCGGGCGGAGCCTTCCGCCAACAAGTCGCCGAAACCTTGCCGCTTCCCGATCCTCTCGGTCATCTGCAGCACGGCTTCGGCATTGCCATACCTGAGGTCGATCCCGTCTGTTTCGTCGGCTGACAGAATCCCGCGCTCACGGCAATCGATCGCCCAGGCGATCGTCGCCCCGCACGAGATCGTGTCCATGCCGTACATGTTGCACAACTGACTGGCGTAAGCGATCGACCGCAGGTCGTCCACGCCGCAAAAAGACCCGAAGGTTGATAGCGTTTCGTACTCCGGACCGCCATAGAGCGGATCGACTTGGTGCGGCCGGTCGGTGACCTCGACGACGCGCTTGCAGCGCACCGTGCAGGCGTAGCACGTGTCACGTCCTTTCAGGATCGAACTGGCCATCGTCGTGCCGTCCAATGCCTCGGCATTTTCGAAGTAGCCGCTGTCCCAGTTATGCGTGGGTAGCCCACCGGCGCGATTCTGCGAATTGGTGATCTCGGCTGTGCCATAGAGGCCGAGCCCGTACACACCCGAGTCCTCAAAGTGACCGGCACCCCAGCGGGCCATCTCGATCACCCGGCGCCTGTCGGCCAGAGCCGGCTTGTCCGTCCCTCGAACCGCGACCGCTTTGAGGTTCTTACTCCCCATTACAGCCCCCATGCCGGTTCGTCCATTCGCCCTGTTGGACATGTTCATCATGGCGGCGAAGCGGACCAGTTTTTCACCTGCCGGGCCGCACTGCAAGACCTCGATCCGATCGTCACCAAGCTCTTCTCGAATCATCTGCTCGGCAACGCCGGTCACCTTGCCCCACAAGTGCTCGGCCGGACGGATTTCGGGCTCTCCGGCCTTGATCCACAGATAGACCGGGGCCTGCGACCGCCCGCGGATCACCACCGCGTCGAACCCGGCGAACTTCAACTCGGCCGGGAAGAAGCCGCCACACTGCGAGTCGCCCACCGCTTCGGTCAAAGGCGATTTGGCCACCGCCGTCATCCGGCTTTGCCCGGAAATCGGGGCACCGGTAAGTACGCTCAATGCCAAGATCAGAGTATTCTCCGGCCCCAAAGGATCGACTCCGGCCGGCGTCTGACGCAACAGGTAGTACAGTCCGAGCGCGCTCCCGCCCATGTACAGACGGTAGAAGGCCTCGTCGGGCTGCTCCACCTCAAGCGCGCCGCTCGTCAGATCGACGTGAAGGATCTTGCCGTGATAGCCGTAGGGCATATTCACCTCCGACAGTGCGAGCTCCAATACCTGGAACTCAATCGCTGAAGCGAGATAGTTCAAGGCTCAAGGCTCAAGGCTCAAGACTCAAGACTCAAGACTCAAGACTCAAGACTCAAGACTCAAAGAGACAACACCTAGCTCGTACGACCGATCCGTATTTGACTGTCAAGCCAGTAGATGAATCCTTGAACTGTCCGACCAACTTCCGCCCTCTCACTCTCCAACCTCAAGAATTCTTCTTCTTTGACGTATCCGAGGCGGTTCGCCAGATGGAGATAGTACTCAACTTCGGAAAGCGATCCTTGAGCTTGAAAAACAAACCGCCGGAAGTCCTGAAGGCTCTCCCTTCCCGACCCTTCAGCGATGTTGGCAGCTACAGACACCGCGGCGGACCGAATCTGAGATATCAAGCCAAACCGCTCTTCAGGCGGAAACAATTTCCCTGTCAGCCTGTAGACCTCGATCACATAGTCGTCGGCCTTCTGCCAGGCAATGATCTTCCTGAAGTCCCTCGCCATGGTTCACTCCCCCTCCCCTCCCCGCGCGGACGACATCCTTAATCTCTGTCTTGTGTCTTGTGTCTTGTGTCTTGTGTCTTGTGTCTTGTGTCTTGTGTCTTGTGTCTTGTGTCTTGTGTCTTGTGTCTTGTGTCTTGT
>MGOM01000071.1:13504-13793 GCA_001797105.1 Chloroflexi bacterium RBG_19FT_COMBO_62_14 | reverse complement strand
CCCTGAGCGCCGGGCCACGGCGAAGACGGCGACGATGCAGAGTGGTCGAGGCGGGATGATGGGAAGTCGGGCAGGATGCGCCTTGATGCAGTTACGAGGCCACCCCAACCCTCAGGGAATTGTATAATCCAACTGGGCGCCTCAGCCTGGCGGAGGGAAGGATGCGGCGGGAAAGCCGGAGCAGGCCAATTCCTATTTACACGACCCATGGGGATTGGGCGGCATTGATGGTCTTCCCCCATATCTATAACACCGTCGGTGAGTGGATTGGCTGGGTCACTCCCGATCG
>MGOM01000071.1:11226-13473 GCA_001797105.1 Chloroflexi bacterium RBG_19FT_COMBO_62_14 | reverse complement strand
GGTTGGCTCACCGACGAACCGCGCGTCCTCCGCCACCGGACGTACGATAAGATGCCCGAGCGCAAGGAGCCTCCTCCACCGTCCGATGAAGTCAGGCCACCGGCCACGGTCCCTCTGCCCCCGATGATGCGCGAGATCAAGTACGACACCATCGACGTCCTCGAGGATGAACCGGAACGGCTGCACACGACGGACTACGGCGAGCTGAAAGAGGACATGCAGTGAGTGAAGAGATCCAATCCCTGACCGAGCTTCTCCAGCGCGTCAGCTCACGCAGGTTCCTCGAAGCCCCTGCGCCGGAGCCGCTCGGGCTGGCCGAGAACCTGGCCTTCCCCTTTCTGGCTCTTGTCGGGCAGCCGGACATGAAGCTGGCCCTGCTTCTCGGGCTGATCAATCCGAATATCGGTGGTGTGCTCTTGATCGGGCCGCGCGGGACGGGCAAGACCACCGCTGTGCGCAGCCTGGCCGATCTTCTTCCGGATGTCGCCCGGAGCCGGTGCGCCTACGGCTGCTTGCCGGAGGATATCGAGGCGGGAGGTGTAGATGCAGTCTGCCCGGACTGCGCCCGGCGGTATGCCACGGGCGAACCATTGACGTATGATGATCGGGTCCGGCTGATCGAGCTCCCACTGAACGCACGGATCGACGACGTCATTGGCGGGATCGACGAAAGGGCTGCGGTTCACAAACGCCTGAGGATCAGCCTGGGGATCCTGGCCCGCGCCGACCGCAACCTGTTGTACATTGACGAAGTCAACCTCCTCGCCGACGAGATCATAGACGCCATACTCGACGCCGCCTCGCAAGGAACCTACTCTGTGCAGCGCGGGCCGCTCTCCGCGGTCTACTGGTCACGCTTCATGTTGATCGGATCGATGAACCCGGAGGAGGGCCGACTGCGGCCGCAGATTCTGGATCGCTTCGGCTTACGAGTGGTAGTGAGGGGGCTCGAGAACCCGGATGAGCGTCTCGAGGCCTACCGGCGCTCGCTCAGCTTCCGCCAAACCCCGCGCCAGCTGATCAATCGCTACGGAGAATCGACAGAGACCGCCCGTCAGGAACTCCAAGCGGCTCGAAGGGCGCTTCACCAGGTCGAGATGTCGGCCGAAGCGCTCGATCTCGGGATGAAATTGATCCAATCACTCAAGATCGATTCCTTGCGGGCTGAGATCACGCTGTTTGAGGCCGCTCGGGCTTTCGCCGTCGCCGACGGACGTTCGAGGGCAGAGCCAGGGGATGTCCATACGGTGGCACCGATGGCCCTACGTTTGCGGAGATCGAAGTTCATCGAGCGCTACTTAGGACTGCAGGCCGAAGAGGAGGAAGAGCTCTCTTCCCTTCTCGGCCGGCTTCATCACACGCCTGAGGTGGAGGCCGCCGACTGACCTCCCCGCCGCCATCCAAGCAGTAGGCCGCATCTGCACCCCGGGCGGTCCGCTGCAAACACTCGTCCCTTCCAAGCGGCGGCCTGAAATTCAGCCGCCGTTTTGCGATCCGCCGTCCTCTCGCCCCGGAATGAAACGGACCGGGCTAGCAGCCCGGCCCGGTCGTCTTCGATCTGCTACGTGACGACGGCTAGCGCATGTGGGTATCGATGTAGCCCACCACATCTCCCACGGTCGTGATTTTCTGGGCGTCTTCGTCCGAGATCTCTCCCCCGAACTTCTCTTCGAACGCCATGATTAATTCGACCAGGTCAAGTGAGTCGGCTTCGAGGTCCTCGCGGAAGCGGGCTTCCGGGGCGACCTTGGCCCCGTCGACGCCCAACAACTCCACGATGATGTCCTTGACTGTGTCGAAAGTTTCTGCCATCTGTCGCCTCCTGGATCATCGGTGCCCATGACCGGCAGCAGTATTGTAATCGCGCCTTCTCGCCAGACGCAAGGTGAGACCCGGCCCGCTTCTCTCCCGGCTTCACCCAGGATGCGCCCGTTGACATGACCATCTGCGACTGGTAAGATACCGCTCTCCATTTAGGAACACCCTTTCATGTCAAAGGTTACGCCAACCTCAGCGCGTAAAGCCGATCACATTCGGATCAACGTTGAGGAGGACGTACAGTCAGGACTCACGACCGGCCTCGATCGTGTTCGGCTCAAGCATGATGCGATCCCCGAGTTGGACTTGCGACGGGTGGATCCGTCACTCGAGTTCCTCGGCCGTGGACTGCGCTATCCGATCTTGATCTCTTCGATGACCGGAGGGACCAGCGCAGCAAGACAGATCAACCTGACGCTCGCCGAGGCA
>MGOM01000071.1:10913-11191 GCA_001797105.1 Chloroflexi bacterium RBG_19FT_COMBO_62_14 | reverse complement strand
AGATCAGAGTCTGGCGGCGACCTTCCAGGTCCGGCGCGTGGCCCCGGACATCCTGCTGCTGGCCAACCTGGGCGCCGTCCAGCTCAACCACGGCTATGGCGTCGACGAATGCCGGCGGGCGGTGAAGATGGTCGAGGCGGACGGCTTGGTTCTTCACCTCAACGCACTTCAGGAGGCCTTGCAGGCCGAGGGCGACGTGGACTTCAGCGGCCTCCTCGACAAGATCGGCCAGGTCTGTCGGAGTCTTGAGGTGCCGGTGATTGCAAAGGAGGTCGGCT
>MGOM01000071.1:9865-10826 GCA_001797105.1 Chloroflexi bacterium RBG_19FT_COMBO_62_14 | reverse complement strand
GCATCGCGCTCCCGATCCACGCCGCGCCCGTCTTGCCGGCGCCTTCATCAATTGGGGGATCCCGACGGCCGCCAGCGTGATCGACGTCCGTCGCGCGCTGCCCGACATCCCCCTGATTGCCTCGGGCGGGCTGCGGAGCGGGATCGACATTGTCAAGTGCATCGCGCTTGGGGCGGATTTGGGAGGCATGGCCGGGCCATTCCTGCGAGCGGCGGTCGAGTCGCCCGAGGCCCTGGCGGCGGCTGTCGAGCTGATGGCCGACGAAATCCGAATTTCGATGTTCGCCACCGGTTCGGCCAACTTGAAAGCCCTGCGGAGTGGGAAGGTGCAGGTCGATCTATGACTCGGCGACCCGAACCCGTGACCCTGGTCGACGAGATGCTGGAAGCCATCGAGGATGGGCTGCACACTTCGGTCGACCTTCTCGACCCCGAGTCGGGCGGCGAGATGATCGAGATGATCAGTTACCACCTCGGTTGGCGGGAGAGCGCGCCAGCCGCCGGCAAAGGCAAGCGACTCAGGCCGCTGCTGAGCCTGCTCACCTGCCAGGCGGCCGGGGGCGAGTGGCGCGCCTGCGTTCCTGTTGCCAGCGCCGTCGAACTCATCCACAACTTCACCCTGATCCATGATGACATCGAGGATCAGAGCGAAACCCGTCGCGGCCGGACGACGGTTTGGAAGCGCTGGGGCGTGGCGCAGGCGATCAACACCGGTGACGCCGTCCTCATCCTGGCTCACCTGTCCTGTCAGCGATTGCGCCAGACCGGCATATCGGCCGGGACCGTGCTGGAGGTCCACCGGGCCTTGGACGAAGCCTGTCTGCGCTTGACGGTGGGCCAATATCAGGACCTGGCCTTCGAAACCCGCCCCGACGTCCTCGAGCCGGTCTACCTGGAGATGGTCGAAGGTAAGACCGCGGCGTTGATCGCCTCCGGCACGCAGTCGGCCGCACTCGTCGCCG
>MGOM01000071.1:6224-9750 GCA_001797105.1 Chloroflexi bacterium RBG_19FT_COMBO_62_14 | reverse complement strand
GCCTGCCGGGGACGACCTGCGCTCTCGTAAGAAGTCCCTTCCTATTCTCTTTGGTCTTCACAACTCGAGGGAATTCGCCTCACTCTGGAACGATTCGGCTCTCGGTCCGGATGACATCCAGGACATGACGAATGAACTCGAGCGCGGCGGCGCACTGGACTACGCGCGGCAGGCCTCGGAGAAGCACATGGACACGGCCCTGGCCGCGCTTGACTCCGCCCGACCGCGCCAGCCGGCGGCGGACGAACTCCACCGGCTGTCGATCAACTTGCTCGGACGTGAACGTTAGTAGCACTTTCCGACCTTCCCACCCCCTCACGAGCGCCCTTTCCCGCCTAGACCTTACAAGTTCCATACCACCCTACGGTCCTGCGTTGCACCGGAATCCAAGCATGCTATAATCTGTCCACTATCGGGCAGGAGAGCGATGCGCAGGACGACACGCGCGCTTGACAGCAAGGGCGGCGAGACTGGGGCGCTCGGCCAACTTCAGGCCGGCGTTACTCTCCAGGAGCGCTACTTGGTGTTGGGCGTGCTCGGCCATGGTGGGATGAGCTCGGTTTACAAGGGCCGTGATCTTCACTTCCCCAACGTCACCAAGCTCGTTGCTGTGAAAGAAATGACCAATATGGCTGCCGATCAGGCGATATATGAGATGATCGTGCGCAATTTCGAACGCGAGGCGGACCTGCTGGCGACGCTCTCCCATCCGGCCATCCCCCGCATCTACGACTACTTCACCCACGAGAGCAATTCGTATCTGGTGATGGAGTTCATCGAGGGAAAAGACCTCGAAGCGATCCTGCGCGACGCCGACGAACCGATCGCCGAAGATCAGGCGATCTCGTGGGCCGTCGAATTGTGCGACGTTCTGATGTACCTGCACAACCATCAGCCCCAGCCGGTCGTCTTTCGTGACCTGAAACCTTCGAACATCATGGTCGACCATCACGGCCATATTCGGCTGATCGACTTCGGCATCGCCCGGGTCTTCCAGCCGGGTCAGAAGGGCACGATGATCGGTACCGAGGGCTACTCGCCCCCGGAGCAGTACCGCGGCGAAGCCTCGCCGGTGGGCGACGTCTACGCCCTTGGCGCCACCCTCCACCACCTGCTCACCAAACGCGATCCACGCGGCGAGCCCCCATTCTCGTTCTCGGAGAGACCGATACGCGAAATCAACCCCAAGGTGTCGGGCGAGCTCGAGGCCGTCGTCGACGCCGCCCTCAAGTACGACCCCAAAGATCGCTTCCCCAGCATCGAGGCCATGAAACAGGCCTTAATGGCCGCCGCCAAGAAGACGGGCGTTCTGATCTCAGCTCAAACTGCCACGGTCATCAGCCCGCGCAATGAGGTCCAGGAGCTGTGGAGCTTCGAGTGCGAAGACGAGATCCGCGGGTCTCCGACCGTGCACGAGGGGCTGGTGTACATTGGCTGCTATGACAATAACCTCTACGCGCTCAACGCCAAGACCGGCGAATTCGTATGGAAATACCCGACCGAGGGCGGCATCGTCAGCCGTCCGGCCGCCGAAGAAGATATGGTCTTCGTCGGTTCCGAGGATGAGCGATTGCACGCCGTGACGGCCAATCGCGGGAAGCTTATCTGGACCTATTTTGCCGACGGGCCGGTACGCTCCTCACTCACCCTGTCCGACGGTCATGTCTTCTTCGGGGCCGACGATGGCCACCTGCACGTCTTAAACATGATGAGCGGCCGTCGGGCGTGGCGGGCCGAAGCCAATGGCCCGGTTCGCACCACCCCCTTGATCGGCCACGAGCGCGTGTACTACGGCTGCGAGAGCGGCGACTTCTACTGCGTCGATTTCCGGGGTGAGTTGAAATGGCGCTTCAGGGCCAAGCGCGCCATCACCTCATCGCCGATCATGGTCGAGGGCATCATTTACTTCGGATCGATGGATTGGACTCTGTATGCCCTCGAGGGCGAAGGAGGCTGGCAGCTCTGGCGGTTCCGGATGGGACGACCGGTCATCTCCACTCCGACGTACGCCGAAGGGAAGATTTTCATCGGATGCGCCGACGGGAATATCTACGCTATCGACGCCCGGGCCAGCCGCGAAAGCTGGCGCTTCCAGACAGACCATCAGGTGACCGGATCGCCGATCATCCATCACGACTCGGTGTATTGCGGATCGGTCGACGGGAACATGTATTGTCTCGACATGCGCTCCGGCCGCAAACGCTGGAACTTCACCACCGGTGGCCCGATCACCGGAACGCCGGCGCTCGCCGACAACCGAATCTTCTTCGGGTCGACTGATCACAGGGTCTACGCCCTCCTGGCTTGAGGCCTTGAACCACATTCGATCGCGACGGACAAGAGAGCCTATGTCGTTCCTGGACAGGATCTTCCGCAGAAAAAAGAGCCTCCCTTCCCCGGACGGGGTGAAGACCGCACCACTCGATCCCGGCAGCCTAGGGCTACGGACCGATGCCGAGGGTCGCCGTCATATCGTAATCGGCGCCTCCCAGTCCACGGGGATAGAGCGGACCCACAATGAGGATTCGCTCTTCATCCTCTTGGGAAGCGCTTACGGTGAGGAGGCGATGCCCGACTTCGGGGTGTTCATCGTCGCCGACGGTATGGGAGGGCACCGCTCGGGGGAGGTCGCCAGCGCGATCTCTGTCCGGACCGTGGCTCAGAGTATTACTCGGGATGGCGTCCTTAATCTATTCGACTTCGAACAGCGCGACGATCGGCCTCCGCTCCAGGAACTCGTGCGCAATGCTCTCGAGCAAGCCAATCAACGCGTTGTGGATCGCGTGCCGGGAGGCGGGACGACGCTCACTCTGGCCGTCCTGCTTGGAACGCAAATGACGATCGGTCACGTCGGCGACAGCCGGGCTTACGTCATCTCCAATAATCACGCGAAGACCATCACCAGGGACCATTCCCTCGTCGAACGATTGCGCGAGTTGGGCCAGCTGACACTTGAAGAAGCCGCCGCTCACCCGCAACGCAACGTCCTCTATCGGGCGATCGGGCAAGGGGCGAATCTCGAGGTGGACGTATTCACTGAGCCGGTTCCGCGCGACGGCTACCTGCTCCTTTGCTCCGACGGCCTCTGGGGAGTGGTCCCGGACGACGACATCGTGCGCATCGTGGCCGGCTCGAACCACCCGCAGATGGCTTGCGACGAGCTGGTCCGCGCAGCCAACGCCGCCGGGGGACCCGACAATATCACGGCAGTCCTTGTCTACTTCCCTCAGGATTGAGGGCTGAGGCGTGCCTGGCGAGAGGGACTACTACGCGCTCCTCGGGGTGCCGAGGTCTGCCTCGGTCGAAGAGCTGCGTCGGGGTTACCGCGAGGCCGCTCTTGAGCTTCACCCCGACACGAACCGGCGCCCAGGCGATACCGAGGGCTTCCTCGAGGTCCAGCAGGCCTACGAGACCCTGATCGATCCCGATCGACGGGCGGCCTATGATGTCGAATTGGCTGAGGAAGAGGCTCGGCTCGCCTCCCGGTCAAGCTTCCGTTGCCACGTCCTGCAAAGCCGCAAGAACC
>MGOM01000071.1:337-6166 GCA_001797105.1 Chloroflexi bacterium RBG_19FT_COMBO_62_14 | reverse complement strand
GGGCCTGCCCGACGTGCGCCCGCCGGTCAATCTGACCATCGTTGTCGACCGTTCTACTTCGATGCGCGGTCAACGCCTGGACCTGGTCCGCTCGGCCGCTCTTTCAATCATCAGCAAGCTCGAAACGGGTGACTCAGCCTCCGTCGTCGCATTCAGTGACCGGGCCGAGGTCTTCGTGAGCCCCGACCAGGCACGCGATCCATCGGTCGCCCGAGCCCGCCTGAGCTTGTTGCAGGCCGGCGGTGGGACGGAGATCGCCCAGGGGATCGAGGCCGGGCTGGGAGAACTCAAACACAACTTCTCGCGTGACGGGGTCAACCAGATGATCTTGTTGACCGATGGGCGTACTTACGGGGATGAGGACGCCTGTCGCGCCCTGGCCAATCATGCCGCTGGGATGGGGATCGCTATCAACAGCGTGGGGATCGGGTCCGAATGGGGCGACAACCTGATGGATGAGATCGCCGGCAAGACCGGCGGGAATGTGGGGTTCCTTGACTCTCCCCACGCCATCTCCGATCTCCTCCAGGGCATATTCGACACCTTGACCCACGTCGTCGCCAGCCGGGTACGCATCGAAGGATCTGTTTCGGTGGCCGTCGATGTCCGCTCGGTCTTCCGGCTGGAACCCGAACCGATGCCTCTCGGAGACTCACTTCCCTTCTTCCTCGGTCACCTGCCGCGTGAAGGCGCGATCCGGCTGTTGGTGGAAGCGGTCGTCCAGCCGGTCGGCGACTTGAAGGAACTTGTCCTCGGCCAGTTCACCGTCAACGGCGACATCCTGGGCCAAGGCACAGAGGCCACCGGCCTTCCTTTACAAGTGAGCATTCCGGTGACCCTTGATCCTGATCCCACGCCGCCGCCGGAGGACATCGTATCCGCCCTGAGTTTCATCTCTCTCTATCGGATGCAGGAGAAAGCCAGAATCGAAGCTGGCCTTGGGGAAGCTCTCCAAGCCGCTCGCCGGCTGGAGAACCTGGCGACACAACTCCTGGCGACCGGTGAGCGGGACCTGGCGAAAGCCGCCTTGAGTGAGGCAGATCGGCTGAACCACACGCGCAAGCTCTCAACCGAGGGCGAGAAGATGCTCAAGTATGGAACGCGTGCCCTGCTCTTGCCGGCGAAGTCGAGTGCTCGGTGATCGAGTGCCCCGCTTGCAGTAATCAGGAGTTTGTCGGCACGCTATATTGCGGCGAGTGTGGAACGCGACTGGTTCACACCAGCCCCTTGAAGGGAGTGGTCGCCACCCGAGAGGCCGTCGCTCAGGGGGTGTTCGGCGATGTGCCCCACCCTGACACAGTAGAGCTCCAATCGGGCGTGCTTCTCGGGTTGCGGGTGTTGGGAACAGATGAGATCTTGCCCTTGATCGGCCGGGAGAATTACACCCTGGGAAGGTCTGGCGAAGGCCAGGCAGTCATCCCGGACATCGACTTGAGCCAATACAGTGCGTTCGAGAGCGGCGTCTCCCGCATTCATTCCGAAATCCGCCTCACCGAAGAGTACGTGGCGGTGGTCGATCTGGACAGCGCAAACGGCACCCTGGTCAACAATGCCCGGCTGGATCCCCAAAAAGCGACACCGGTCCACCACGGCGACATCATACAATTGGGCCAGCTTCGTCTGCAGTTGATTTCCCGCTACCATTGATTCGAGGATTGCCATGGCGACAACTGTTCTGCTTCACCTGTCTGGTGAGGATCCGGTCGTTGGCGAGGTGGAAGAACTCCCCGCTCCCTCCGACACGACAATCACGATCAGCAATCCGCGCCGGCGAGACGGCAAGGACCTGCCCTACCTTGAAGGCAACGTCGTCACCGTCGTCTGGCCGATCCATCGAGTCAACTTCATGGAGATCATGCCGACCGCCGAGGAAGAGAGGCTGATCGGCTTCGTGCGAGAGTAGGATGCCCTCCGGGGGTTCGCGTCGGCGCGTCCTGGTCGTCGATGATGAGCCACGGATGACACGCTTCATCCGGCTCAACCTCGAGCATGATGGGTTCCTCGTGTCTGAAGCGACCACCGGGACCCAGGCGCTCGAGCAATTGCGTGATCAGTTGCCCGACATGGTCCTGCTCGATGTCCTCATGCCCGACATCGACGGCTTTGAAACCCTGACCTTGATTCGCGAGATCTCGAATGTCCCGGTGATTATGCTCACCGCCCGCGGCGACGAGGAAGACCGGGTTCGGGGTCTGGAGCTCGGCGCAGACGACTACATCACCAAGCCCTTCAGCCCGCGCGAGCTGGTCAGTCGGGTGCGGGCCGTATTGCGGCGGACCGAGCTTCCCAGCCCCGTCAGCCACGCGCCGATCGGGGTCGACGACCGCCTGCGGATCGATTTCGACCGACGCGAGGTGTGGGTCGACGGCGAGCTCGTTCGGCTGCGGCCCACGGAATTCAAACTGCTGTATCACCTCGTTCAGAACGCCGGCTGGGTGGTTCCCCACGATCAACTCCTGGCTAAGGTGTGGGGCTACGAATACCGGGACGAGACGCATTACCTCCGACTGTACATCAACTACCTCAGGCAGAAGCTCGAGAGGAACCCCGCCGACCCCCAGTACATACTGACTGAGCGCGGGGTAGGTTACCGGTTCGTTGACTTCCGTCGCAAGCCGGGCGCCTCGGCGGACCACGCCTGATCTGGATCGGCCGAACGGCGACAGCCTCCGTACCAGCGATCCCCTCCCGCTAACAGATCTCTAACACTGCTCTTGCATTCGGCATACCTGGCCCCGGTATCTTGGGGTTGTCAAAAAGTCCCTTATGGGAGCAAAGGAGGTTCAAGATGGCTAGCATTGTCCGATGGGATCCCTTCCGCGAGATGATGAGCCTGCGCGATGTCATGGACCGGTTGGTCGACGATGCCTTCGTCCGGCCGACATCCGGCCTGGGGACGTTGCACTCCCCAGCGGTCGACATGATCGAGAACGAGGACGAGGTTGTTGTCAAGGCCAGCCTCCCGGGCGTTCGCTCGGACGACATCAACATTTCCGTTACCGGAGACGCGCTCACGATCCGGGGTGAAATGAAGTCGGAGCGGGATGAGGAGAAGGACAACTACATCTTCCGCGAGCGCCGCAGCGGCAGCTTCTCGCGGTCACTGGCCCTCCCGACTTCGGTCATCGCCGAAAAGGCGAAGGCCGAATTCGAGAACGGGATCCTGACCCTCAGCCTGCCCAAAGCCGAGGAAGTCAAGCCGAAGACCATCACCGTGAAGGCCAAGTAAGGCCATTTGAAAGTCAGCGGACGAGCGCGCCCGGAAGCCCGAAATCCTCCGGGAGCCTTAAGCCGCGCGCCTCTGGAGTGCCCGGAGGCAGAGCTTCCGGATTCCAGATTCTTGGCAGCCCTCTGCCTTAGCTCGGCGCACCCATAAAATGTGCGGCTACCAGATCCCTTGCCCGAACCCACGACTCGTCCGGCAATTGCCTGGCACACTCGACCTCGTCTCTCGGCTTGTCTCTCCGATGTGCCTCGGTTAGAATCCCGTCATTCGGAGATAGTCTCTATGCCTCGCCAAAGGATACTGCTGGTGGACGACCATGAAGTGGTCCGCCTCGGGCTGCGATCGCTGCTCGACCGACACCCTGACTTCGACGTTGTAGCCGAAGCCTCGACCGGCCACGAAGCCGTCGAAAAGACCAAGGCCTTCCGACCAGACGTGGTCGTAATGGACATCCGCCTCAAGGGCGGCTCGGGGATCGAAGCCTGCCAGGAAATCACCGATACGTTCCCCAGCACCCGGGTGATCATGCTGACCTCCTATGCCGAAGACGAAATGTTGTTCTCGGCCATCCGCGCCGGCGCCGCTGGCTATGTTCTCAAGCAAATCGGGGGCGAAGACTTGATCCGGGCGATCGAATCGGTCGGACGAGGCGAGGCCCTGCTCGATCCGGCGGTAACACAGCGCGTTTTCCAAGAGGTTCGCAAGGCAGCTCGGGAAGAGGAAGCCTCGGCATTCTCCGATTTGACGCAGCAGGAGATGCACGTGCTCCAGCTCGTGGCTGAGGGGAGGACTAACCGTCAAATTGCCGAGATGCTCTACCTGGGTGAGGGCACAGTCCGCAACTACGTCAGCAGCATCTTGTCGAAACTCAACGTGCGCAATCGGGCCGAGGCCGCAGCCTACGCCGTCGAGCACAACCTGAAGGACTACTTGTAGAAGCCGGCACGGCAGAGGGAAACAAACCGAGGCTGCTGTGCAGCCTCGGTTTCGCGTTGCCCAGGATGTGACTTGGCGCTGCGGCTCTCCCCTTCGACCTCCACGACATGCTGCGAGCCCTGCGCAGACTGACGCGAGCAAGCCCGGCTGTGGCCTGGAGGTTGATCCACCTTAATGAATCAGGGAGCTGGCCTCCCCCTCCTCGGCCTGGTCGAACGATCTTGCCGCGTGGTATGCCAGGCTGCCCGACCAATCTCTGAGGTTGGCCTCGATTTTATTGAGCAAGGCCATCCGACGCGCGACCTTGGTTATCCGTTCGGCGGCGTCGGCGCAGATTTCCTCGAGCAGGGCTTCGTCTTCCTGTTCCAGCCCGGGTGCGGCTTGTTTGATTTCCCGTCGCAGGCCCTGGCTGACGATCTTGTGGAAGGCCTCGGGGGCGGCAACTGCGACCAACTGCGGTAGGCGCACGCCGAATTCCTCCAGGGCGTCCGCCAGGTCTTGCCTCACACCGAGCCCCTCCTGGCTGTGGTGGGTTTTGGCAATCCGAATCTCCTCCAGGATCTCATGCATCACGGCCAGCGAGGAGGCGCCAGCCAGGACCAGTCCTTCGACAAGGTTTTCAAAGGGAGACGAGTCTCCTTGCGCCAAGCAATGCGAGATCAACTCTTCCGCTTGCATGCGGATGTAGGACTGTTCTGCGAAGGACAGCAGATCATCCAGAGGATGACTCACCGGCGATCCCGATCTCTTCATGTTCTCCACACGGGCAGAGCTGCCACAGGTACTCCCAGTTGTAGATTCCATAGTTGTGCCCGTCTTTCCAAAGTGGTTGGATGGCGTAGTTGCCCACACCTTCCAGGCCGACGAGCTCTGCCGCCTGAAGGCTCTGAAGGGGGATCTTCAGCAGGTCCGGGGATCCCGGTTCCCCCATATTGGCATGCCCACCCTTGCACTCAGCGCACGGGCAGGCCGCCCGCAAGCCGGCCAGTGGGTACTCACTGTGATGGCCATCTTCCCAGTCAATCATGAGCAGACTTCTGGATCGACTGGCGGTGACGTTCGACGGACGTGGCTTCATGTGGGTCTCATCAGGACGGGCATCATAATCCTGCGGGTGGAGATAAGCAAATCAAGGGTTGGTCCGGAGTTTGCTGAGGTACAGCCCGACCGCCCAGCCTTGCTTTTCGCTGTCATAAGGATTGACAAGCTGCCACCAGGTGTAGCCGTCCGCCGTTGCCGGCCCGGCGATCACGCGAAAGACCTCGCTCTCGACACCCAGAACCACGATTTCAGCCTCAAGACCTGCCGCACGCCTTAGCCGTAGACCCTCCCCTCCGGTTCCGGTCACTTCGACAAGATCGCCCGGCACGAGACTCACTCCTTCCCCGGAGGGAAGTGTGGGTGACGGCGCGGCTGGAATCCCGGGCGGGGTAGCGGTCGCCGCGGAGGGCGTGGGAGTCCGGCTCGGAAGTACAACCAGAGTGAAGACCGGTGTTGGGAGCTCCCCGCGCGACCTTGCCGGCCGGGTCAACGCCCCGAGCATCAACACCGTTCCGACGCAAGCCAGCCCGAATGCCCCGCCGATCATCGGGACAAGCCGATTCAGACCCAGGCCGAACCCTTCTGATTTCTGCGTCCGGCTCATCGAGGGAGCAAGAAGAATGCCA
>MGOM01000071.1:0-178 GCA_001797105.1 Chloroflexi bacterium RBG_19FT_COMBO_62_14 | reverse complement strand
GGCAACCTGAATGCTCGAGCCTATGGCTATCTCCGTGCACAGCGTCATCCTGTTCTTGATCGCCACGCGCACTGCTACGAGATGCTCAGCCACATTCCCGACGATCGGTACGAGGATGATCCCCAGGAAGAACTCCGACACCCCAAGCTGGGCGACAACCGGTTCAACCTGACCCACC
>MGOM01000070.1:12127-19273 GCA_001797105.1 Chloroflexi bacterium RBG_19FT_COMBO_62_14 | reverse complement strand
TGAAGACCATGGCGGCCCACCAACTGCGCGAGATAGAGATCCAGACCGCAGCGACGACTCCGACGACGGTCAGGCCAATCCCTACCGCTAGAGCTCGGGGAGAGTAGCTTGGCACAAATGCGAGCAGAGCAGCGAACCCACCAAGAGGAATCGGCACGAGGATCAGGATTTTCCAGATGGGCCAGTTGTTCGAGGGGAGATTGTTCTTACTCCGTGCCATTACCCTCATCGGCCTCCGAGCCTCGGCCACGAGATCTTCGGTGCGGATATCTTGGGCAGGCTGACCTTCGGCGCTGAAATCTTCGGAAGACTAACCTTCGGCAGGCTCACCTTGGGCAACGTGATCTTCGGAAGACTGACCTTCGGCAAACTCACCTTGGGCAACGCGATCTTCGGAAGACTGACCTTCGGCAAACTCACCTTGGGCAATGTGATCTTCGGAAGACTGACTTTCGGCAGGCTCACCTTGGGCAACGTGATCTTCGGAAGACTGATTTTCGGCAGGCTCACCTTGGGCAACGTGACCTTCGGCAGCGTGACCTTCGGAAGCTTGGAAACGAGCGAGCTCTTAATGCGGTCGACTGAGTCTTCTACTTTCCCGAGGACGCCACCGACAAACCCAGAAACTGCATTCCCTACTCCGCGAGCAGTCATCGAAATCGTATCTCCTGCCCGCTGAACGAGTGCCTTCGCGTCATTGCCCACTTTCCGAACGCCGCCCGTTACGCTCGCCGCAATTCCACCGGCCAATCCGCCTAGTGCTTTGCCTGCTTCCTTTGCCTTCGTGATGATCGCGTCGCGCGACTGGCGTACCGCCGCGCTCGTTCGCTGGGCCAGGACACCGCCGATCACCTTGGCGTTGTCGGCAATCCCTCCCCAGGCTTTGAACCCATCGACGACTTTCGCCTTTAAACCATCTCCGACGCCGAAGTGATCTAGAGCCACCCCTATCCCCAGACCCACGATTGCTGTCGCGCCTATCGCAAGCCAAAGTGGCGCCGTGACCGTTATCCCGACAAGTGCCAGGAGACCCGTTGCGGCTATGCCGCCCACTGTGACTATCCCTGCCGCCAGGAGCCCGGCCCCGGCAGCCAGCCCGTAGTCGACCATGGTTGAGGCGGCAAACTCCGGGCTCAGAATCCCCTTGTTCCTATTCTCGCCCAACCCATAGTCGTAGAGGTTCACCGCCAGGGAAGTCACGGCCGAGATCCCCAAGGCGCCCTTCGAGAGAGCGCCTCTGAGCAATCCCCTGCCTGTGATCCGGGTGACCGTCGAGGGATTGTAGCGGGTTCCGGCAAAGCTGAAGGGTGGGCTCCGGCGGAATGCGATCTTCGACCCCTGGGCCACCGCGTTTCCGACGCGAACGCCGACATGTCCCGACTCGAGGGCGGCGAGCTGGATGGCCGATGCCGTCATCGCACTGCGCGCGCTGCGGACCAGTTTCACTCCTCGACCGACCCAACCAATCGTCCTCCCGGACATCTCTGGAGGGACAGGAGGAATATAGCCTGGGGGCCCCGGCGGAGTTGGCGTCACGACCGGACTAACCGTTCCCGTGGGTACGGGCGTCCCTCCGGCAATCGGCGTTCGCTCCGGCGGCGTGGGCGTCCCGGTTGGGCTCGGCGTCGGCGGCGGCGGAACGATCGAGTAAAGAGGCTTCGCCGCTCCACCCTGACCCGATGTCGCAGAACCCGCACCGGGAATCCAGCTTGCACGCGGCAACATGCGCTCCTCGCGATCCTTCGGCGCGCTGTTCCCGCCTTGCGACCCGGCGGCTCGAGAGCCGCCAACCCGCGTCGCTCGCCCGGCCGCTCCGCGAACGGGTGAACGGCCATGCACTTGTCCCCTCAGTGCTGGTGAAGCCGTCGCCACCACGCCCATCGCGCCCAACCCGGCCAGGGCCAATGCCTGCGCCGCCCCCATTGATCCAGCAGTCACACCGCCGGCTCCCGACGACCCCGCCGCCCCAGCACCCATCTGCAGGTCGCTATCGCTGCCTACGATTCCGCTGGATGTGCCATACCCTGAGCCGGAAGGCCGACCCAGCGAAGACCCACCCTCCGAACCCAACGCCAGCGGATCCACAAAACGTGGCGCCGGCATCGGGGCGACCACCTCCACCGGAACAAGCTCTCCCGATGTCGGGACCTCAACCGACGTCCCGTCGGCATTCAAAGGATGCGGATTGACCTGTATGGATTGCGGAGGATCTAACGGACAAGAGGGGGTCCCCGGCACACACGGGCCGGGACCGCCATCCGGCCCAGCCAGAACCGGCAGGACACAAACGGCGGCCAATGCCGCCGCCAGAGCCAGACCACGCAGTGTTTTCATCGGAACCCCCATCTCGAATAAGGAAGACGATTAAGGAAAACGATGTGGATAGACAGTAGCACAGACCGCGAATGCTTGTCAATCCAATGACATCATTTGGGTGCATTTCACGGGATGTGGCCGTGCTCCTATCATGGGTTTGGTGTCCATCCTGGGTGAATTCCGATCCCGATGCAATTGAGCATCCCGACCCCCTCGGCTTCGTTCCGGTTGAACTTCGTTTAAGGAGCCTCCAAGACAAGGCAATCGCGCTTCGACCTCCGCCTCGACTTCCCTCGACCTCCGCTCAGCAGGATCGCCGCCGTCACCCGATTGACTCAGCTTCGAATTGCATTATAGTAAGAGCAATCGACGGGTCTGGGGGAAACGCGTATGACCCGCCCTTCGGCCCGACTGGCACTCCTGGTCGGGTTTTTCTTTCCCGTTGGGCTTCTGTACTTACCGTTCGGCGGGAACGGGCCGGCAAGGAACCGGACTCCGGTTGCCCCTATCAACGCCGAACATGCTTTGATTCGCGCCGATGTGCCGACCGAGACGAGCATTCCGACTCCGACAGACAGCCCGACGCCCGAAGGCACTCCATCCCCGACTGAGACTCAAACCTCTACACCTGACCTCCCGCCCTCCGAAACAGCAACTGCCAGCGCGGTTGTGGACAGTGCGACGCCCTCCACAACAGCCTCCCTGACACCTCCCGCCCATGCCTCACATACGCCTTCCCCGACCGCGATTCAAGAAAGCCGTACACCAACGCCATCGGGGACCATGGGTCCTACATCTTCACCCGCCCCCAATGCCGCAGTTGTGCTTATCAACGAAGTCGCCTGGGCCGGGACGCTCGCCTCTGCTAACGACGAGTGGATCGAATTGTATAACCCGGGGTCGGAACCGGTGGACCTCGGCGGATGGAGTCTCACCGACAATGGTGATATCGCCATTGCCCTCTTGGGCGTCATTCCTCCCCACTCTTTCTTCCTCCTCGAACGCACGGATGACTCGAGCGTCTCCGACATTGCTGCCGATGAGATCTACACCGGCAATCTGTCCAACGCCGGCGAGAGTCTCTGGCTCACCGATTCGGACGATGTCCTCACCGACAGCGCCAATGCCTCGGGGGGCGCGTGGCCTGCAGGGAATTCTTCAACCCGCGCCAGCATGGAACGCAGGGGCGGGGCAGATATCTCAAGCAGCTGGGGGACGTTCTCCGGCGTTGGCGGTGCAGGTCATGATGCCGCGGGCAATCCCATCTTCGGCACGCCTCGAAATGTCAATTCGCCGACCGTGATGACCCCAACCCCCACCCCAACTCCGACGCCGCTGGCCACCACCTCTCAGCCTCCGCCTCAGGCGGTGATGATCAACGAGGTCGCCTGGTCCGGGACGAAGGCCTCGTCAAGCGATGAGTGGATCGAACTGCACAACCCTGGTGCCGAGCCGATCGACCTTTCCGGATGGTTCCTCTCCGACGGCGGTGACATTCATGTTTCTTTGAAAGGCGGGATCGAGCCGGGAGGGTTCTTCCTCCTCGAACGCACGGATGACACAACGATCTCCGACATCACTGCCGACCTTTTCTACACCGGGAGCCTATCGAACAACGGAGAGACTCTCGAACTGCGCGATCCGGCCGGGAGGTTGGTCGACAGCGCCAACGCCGACGGCGGAGGCTGGCCCGCCGGGATCGAAGCCGGCCGCGGCAGCATGGAGCGCCGCGGCGGCGACGACCGGCCTTCGAACTGGGCCAGCTACACCGGCTATCACGGCATCGGCCACGACGCCGAGGGTTCCGCCATCCGCGGCACGCCTCGATCAACGAACTCGGTCTTCTTCCCCACCCCCGAGCCGACATCTATCCCGGGCAGGGTCGTGATCAACGAGGTCTTGATGCGCCCTCATTATGACTGGCAGGGTACCGGAGGCGTCACCACCGCCGACGAGTTCATCGAGCTCTACAACCTCGGTCCGGGCGACGTCAACCTCGCCGGCTGGACGCTGGACGACATCGGCGTAGGCGGCTCGAAACCCTATACCTTCGACGACAAAGTCATCCCGGCCGGCGGGTACCTGACCATGTTCCGCTCACGTACGCACCTGGCCCTCAACGATGATGGTGACAATGTCCGCCTGTCCGCGCCGGGCGGCCGGCTGATCGACAAGGTCGTGTACCTCAAGGTCACCGCCTATAATCTCTCCTACGGGCGCCTGCCCGACGGATCGCGCCACTTCCTTTACGGCTTATGGCCCACCCCGAACGCCGCCAACATCCTCTTCGTCGAGCCGGAACCGATCTTACGGCTTCGGTTTCCTGGAGTGTGCCCCGCCGGCGGATACCCCCGGGCTCTTGTGCCGCGCCTCGCCCGCCGCCCGGCCCAGGTCCGCTATCTCGCCGCGCTCGGCCTCGTCCGCTGCCCATAACCCCCACTCTGGAACCTTTCCCCCGCATGCGGTATGCTTCCCCTCCGCAACGGCACCGCACGACAGGCTCTCCATGCAACCATCGGGCGCGATCGTCGAAACCGTCCCCTACCGGCAGGAAGGTGAGCCGGAGAAACACGCCGCTATCCTGCGCGTCGACTTCGACCTCGACGGGCTGTCGCCGGAGGAGATCCAGGTCCTCGGCCACCTGGTCGAGGCCAGCGACGCCCTCAACCCGATCTATCGCGATCAGATCGAACCGCGCACCTTCGTCGTCCGCCGGCTCATCCGCCGCCTGCTGGCCGTCAGCCGGAACGGCGAACACCGGAAGCTCGAGGACTATCAAACCGTCCTCGACCTGCACAACCTCCCCTTCGCCCAACTCCCGCGCAAGAACAACCTGCTCGACCTGCCCCAGGAGACCGTCCGCGCCCTGGCCTCCAGCGCCGGGGAAGAGGCCTGGCGCGACCTGGAAGAGGTCCATGACCTGCTCTTCGACAGCCAGACACTCCCCGACAAGGCGAACTTCTACCCGGGCGACCTCGCCGAAGACGAGTTCATCGATCTGGGAGAGGAAGCGACGCGCGTCAACTCGAGCGTCCGGCGCGACCCGGACGGGCGCCTTCGGGTGATCCTCAACGAGGCGCGCTACCGCGAGGCCCTGCAGCCGGCCCTGCACCACTTGCGCGCCGCCCGCGATCACGCCGAACACATCGGCCTGCGCGCAACCCTCGACGCCAAGATCCAGGAGATGGAGAGCGGCAGCGCCGAAGCGCGGCGGGTGGCCGACTACGTCTGGCTCAAGCACGACTCACCGATCGACGTGGTGATCTCGACCGCGCTCGAGGTCTACCTCGACAATTACAAGAACGCCCGCGGTTCGGCCGCCGGCGGTGTCTACCGCACCGATCCCAGACTGGAGGCGCTCCTCAGCACGATTGTCGAACGCGTCCCGCGCTTCGAGGCCGAAGCCCCCTGGACCCACAAGAAGCAAGACTTTCGTCTCGAGCGCCTGCCCAAGCTCAAGTACGTCAACGTGCTGGCCTGGAGCGGCGACTACGTGTACGGACCGGGTACGATCCTGGCCCAGAGCCTGCCCAACGATGAGTGGGTGCGCCAAAACGTCGGCTCGGTCAACATGGTCTACCTCAACACCACCCGCGCCCTGCACGAAACGGGCGGCTTGCTTCCCTCGGAGGAGTTCCTGCCCCGCGCCGAACACGACCGCCTCCAGGACGTCTTGTTCGACGCCTATCAGTTGAACAACGCCCTGCATGAGATCGGCCATTCCACCGGTCGCATGGATCCCGGGCATCAGACCGGTCAGCCGACGGACTACCTCCAGGAGGAGTACTCCTTCGCCGAAGAGCTCCGGGCCGAGCTCTTCAGCCTCTGGGCGCTCGAGATCCTCGTCGCCGACGGCCTGGTGGACGAGCGCATGGCGCAGGCGGCTTACTCGGCAATGCTCCTGGTCATGATCCGCAGCTTGAAGTACGACCCGGTACAGGCGCATAACAGAGCCCGCAATCTGATGTTTCACCGCTTCGAACGCGACGGCGTGCTGGGGCGCGTCGAGGAGGCCGGATGGGCCCGCTTTACTTTCGATCGGATCGCCGCCCGGACCGTCGTGGCCGAACTGCTGAGAACGGTCGCCGACTTGCGCTCGGCGGGCGACAAAGCCGGAGTGAGCCGACTGCGGACCGAGTACGTCTTCGTGGATCCGATGAAAGCGGAACTCGAGCAGCGCACCGCCCAATTCCCGGTGGGCGCCGGGCTGCTCTTCCCGCGCCTCAAAGTCCAGGATGGACGCTATCTGCCGGAACTGGTTTACCCGGAGGCGTTCAGCGATCAACCGAAGTTCAACCTGGATCTGCGGTCAGGGCCGGCGATTGCCGACAAGAGCCGTTGAGGCGACCTTGTTCCGGCAACTCGTGACGCGCTGTATGCAGCGCTGGGTATCGGATGACCCCGACTGACGTCTCAAACATCCAGGGCGAGACGGATCCAAAGCCCGATCGGCCTCGGCCGATCTGGATCGTCCATCCGTTTCTGATCGGGCTCTACCCGATCATCGCGCTGCTGGGGGCCAACATCCAGGAGACCTCTCCCGGTCAGGCTTACCGATCGGTGGTGGTCATTCTGCTCGGCACGGGCGCCCTCTTTCTCGTCTTGCGCCTGCTCGTCCACGATTGGCGCAGGGCGGCGCTCCTGTGCTCGTGCTTCCTTCTATTGACCTTCTCATACGGGCAGGCCTATGCCGCCCTGCGTCAGGCTTCCTTCGCCGGGCTGTATGTGGCGCGCCATCGCTACTTGATCCCCGCCTTCGGCGCGATCGCGATCGTGGCAACCTGGCTCATCCTCACCCGGCGCGGTGATCTGGCCAACGCCACGAAGATC
>MGOM01000070.1:10688-11927 GCA_001797105.1 Chloroflexi bacterium RBG_19FT_COMBO_62_14 | reverse complement strand
GGAGAAGTTCGGCTACGACAATTCCGAGTTCATCGACTTCCTCGAAGGCCACGGTTTCTACATCGCCAGGCAAGGGAACACCAACCATATCTGGACGGCGCTATCCCTGGCCTCGAGTCTCAACATGGACTTCGATCAGAACCTCGGATTGAACCTGGCAAACGGAGCCTACCCATCGGCCATGGTCGAGCCGATCCAGCACAGCCTGGTCCGGGCCAACTTCGAGAAGCTCGGCTATGACATCGTCGGCTTCAGCAGCGGATACACCCCGACCGAGATCACCGACGCCGACTACTACTTCTCCCCGGATATCGAACGGATCGAGCCCCCGCCGCCGGGGATTACCCTGAACGCTTTCGAAGGGATGCTGTTTCACGCCTCCGCCGGCCGCATCCTCGAGGACCTGACCGATCCCGAAACCCGCAACCGAATCGGTTTTCGGACAAGTTACCCGTTCTCGGTGCTTCGGGCGATCATCCTCTACGACTTCGACCAGCTCGAGGCGGTCCCTCAAATCCCCACGCCGACCTTCACTTTCGTCCACATCGTCGCCCCCCACTCACCTTACCTCTTCGGGGCGAACGGCGAGGCGATCGAACAGACGGGGGTCTTCAGCCTGACCAGCGAAGGGGTGACCGGGAGCGACTCCGAGGGTGAGCTGTACAAGAACCAGGCGATCTACATCTCGGCCCGAGCGGAGGAGGTCGTCCAGGCGATCCTGGCCTCGTCCGAGACGACCCCGATCATCATCATCCAGGCCGACCATGGGCCTTCGGCCGGGTGGAGCCAGGATCCGGAAAACCCGGACCTGGCGATGCGGACGGCCATCCTCAACGCCTACCTGCTTCCGAACGGGTGTGACCGCATGCTCTACCCGACGATCTCGCCGGTGAACTCGTTCCGGGTGGTTTTCGACTGCTACTTCGGAGCGACCTACCCCATGCTCCCCGACAACGCTTACTTCAGCCACTGGCCCCGCCAGGCAGCTTACGGCTTCCTTCTGGTGAACGATCGAACCCGCCCCCCGATACAGGCCCCATGATGGGCCCCGAAACACTTCTACCCCCATATCTGGCGTCTTAAGGTTCTCTTCATCTATATATAGTACAAACTGTATGTGGGTTGTAAGGATAATCCGGCCGCCATACCTCTAGAATGGAGGATAGATTGATAGGCGGGGTCGGTATGATCGAGCACCAGGTAGAGATCCCGGTTTCGCCGGGCGAGGACAAGGAGCGG
>MGOM01000070.1:9617-10677 GCA_001797105.1 Chloroflexi bacterium RBG_19FT_COMBO_62_14 | reverse complement strand
GACCCTTCCCGGCCCCATTCAGGCTCCCCCGGGGACAGGGCCCGAATTGTACATTCTGCCCGGAGGCCTGGTCGACATCGCCCTCAACGAGCTTGGCGGCCAGGTCAGGTCAGTAGAGTTGTTGCCCGAAGAACACGACTGAGACCGCCGGAAACTTCTTTTCGCGCCTCCGCCCCATCGAGTCACGGACGAAGGCTCCAAAGCTCCCGAAGGCTCCCGGAACCTCCAAGGCTCCGGGAGCCTTTCAATCTTCCTCCTCCGCCTCGCCCGACCGTTTCATTTGTGCCTGTCTGCTATAATTCGCGCGCCATGGCCATCACACTCGAAGAAGTGCGTCACATCGCACTCCTGGCGCGATTGCGCCTCACCGAAGACGAAGAGGCGCGCTACACCGACCAGCTCTCGGCGATCCTCGAATACGCCGCCCGTCTGGGAGAGGTTGACACGTCAGCCGTCCCCCCGACTGCAAGCGTCCTGCCCCTTCAAGCCCCGCTGCGCCCGGATTCCGTGCGGCCCTCCACCCCGACCTCGATCATCCTGGCTAACGCTGCCGCCTCGCAGGAGGGGATGTTCCGCGTGCCCCCCGTCCTCGAGGAAAACGAGTGAGGCCGCGCCGACCGGCTCCCCTCACACGGGCGCTCTATGGCTGACCCCACCGACCTCACATTGCTGGAAGCCGCCGCAGCACTCCGGGCCGGAGAACTGTCCTCCCGCGATTTGACACAGGCCTGTCTCGACGCCATCGCGGTCCACAACCCGGCCTTGCACGCCTTCCTGGCGGTGACCCCGGACCTTGCGCTGCAGCTCGCAGGGCAGGCCGACCGCAAACTGGCCGAATGGCGGAAGAGCCGGGCGGGAACACTGCCCGCCGTGCACGGTATTCCAATGGCAATCAAGGATGTGCTCTGCCTGGAGGGGGTCCCGACAACCTGCGGTTCGAAGATCCTGGAGGGCTTCCGTCCGCCATATACGGCGACCAGCGTGCGTCGCTTGATCGAACACGGTGCTGTGATCCTGGGCAAGACGAACACCGACGAGTTTGCCATGGGCTCGTCCACCG
>MGOM01000070.1:8132-9542 GCA_001797105.1 Chloroflexi bacterium RBG_19FT_COMBO_62_14 | reverse complement strand
CGGCGGCAGTGGCAGCCCGGCTGTGCTATGCTGCGCTGGGAACCGATACCGGCGGGTCGGTCCGGCAGCCAGCCGCGTTCTGCGGCGTGACTGGATTGAAGACATCCTACGGCCGGGTGTCGCGCTACGGGTTGATCGCCTACGGCTCTTCGCTCGACACCGTCGGAGCCCTGGCCGTATCGGCGGCCGACCTGGTCCCCATCTTCGCCGCGATCGCCGGGCACGACCCGCTCGACTCGACTTCGATGCCCGATCCGGTCCCCACGGTGGACCTGGTTTCGGCGAGCGTCACAGGCCTGCGCCTGGGTGTGCCCGATGAGTACTTCATCGCCGGGATGCAGGTCGAGGTCGAATCTGCGGTGCGCGCAGCGATCGATGTCTTCACAGACCTGGGGGCCGAGATCGTGGAAATCAGCCTGCCGCACACTGATCTAGCGCTTCCCGTCTACTATTTAATCGCTCCCGCCGAAGCTTCCGCCAACCTGGCACGCTACGATGGGATCCGTTACGGGCCGCGCCTCCAGGATCCCGATTTGTTAGAGACTTACTTTGCCACGCGTGGGGCGCTCTTCGGGGCCGAAGTCAAACGCCGCATCATGCTCGGCACGTACGCGCTTTCCGCCGGATACTATGAGGCGTACTATGGGCAGGCCCAGAAGGTGCGCACACTCATCAAGGGTGACTTCGAAACGGCCTTCAACCAGGTCGATTTGATCGCTTGCCCGGTGACCCCGACCACGGCCTTCCCGATCGGCGCGCACGGGGATGATCCGCTGTCGATGTACCTGGAGGATGTATTCACTCTGCCGGCCAATCTGGCCGGAGTGCCCGGAATCACGTTCCCCGTCGGTTTCGACGAGCTAGGCCTTCCGATCGCCATGCAGCTCAACGCACCCCACCTGGCAGAACCCCGATTGCTTCAGGCAGCCCACGCCTATCAAGGGGCTACACATTGGCACAAGGAGCGCCCTCCCAGATGAAGATCGTCATTCCGATGGCCGGCTATGGCACCCGCCTGCGTCCGCATACCTGGTCCAAGCCGAAGCCGCTGGTGACGGTGGCCGGGAAGCCCGTCCTGGGCCACGTGCTGGATACCTTTTCGTCGCTGCCTCGCATCGATGAGGTTGTCTTCGTCGTCGGGTACCTGGGCGACATGGTCCAGGCCTACGTCTCACAGGCCTACCCTCAGCTCACCGCCCGCTACGTCGAGCAACACGAGATGCTCGGCCAATCCCATGCCATATGGCTGGCTCGGGAGGGCCTGCATGGACCGATGCTGATGGTCTTCGTCGACACGTTGATCGAAGTGGACCTCTCAACCATGTCGAGCGAGAAGGCCGAGGCTGTCGCCTGGGTGAAGGAGACCGACGATCCGCGTCGCTTCGGCGTGGCCGAGGTCGGCCCGGATGG
>MGOM01000070.1:7733-8122 GCA_001797105.1 Chloroflexi bacterium RBG_19FT_COMBO_62_14 | reverse complement strand
CGCCTGGTGGAGAAGCCTCAGGATCGGAGCAACAACCTGGCTGTGGTCGGGTTCTACTATTTCCAGGAGGCTGACCGCTTGCTGGCGGCCATTGAAGAACAGATGGCGCGCAAAGAGCATCTCGGCAACGAATACTACCTGGCCGACGCCATCAACATCATGCTTACCGGCAAACTGAAAATGCGCGCCCAGCAGGTTGAGGTCTGGCAGGACTGCGGCAAGCCGGAGACGATGCTCGAGACCAACCGCTACCTGCTCGATCACGGGCGGGACAACTCGGCCGAGGCCTCGGCCCGGCAGGGTGTTGTGATCGTTCCGCCGGTCTACGTCGACCCTTCAGCCGAGGTGATCCACTCGGTGATCGGCCCGCATGTCTCGATCGGCGCCGG
>MGOM01000070.1:1239-7660 GCA_001797105.1 Chloroflexi bacterium RBG_19FT_COMBO_62_14 | reverse complement strand
TCCCAGTCGCTGATTGGCCGCGATGCGCGGGTGCTCGGCCGCAGCCGGGCATTGAACGTGGGAGACTCCTCGGAGGTCGGCTTCGCCTAGCGTTCGCCGGGCCCGGGTGGCGGCCGGGCGCTCTTCTTCAGAAGCGGGAAGAACGTCCTGTGCTTGGACGGCCGAGTCCCACTTGCCGGCCCGGGCGCGGCTAGAGACGATGGGAGCGCAAGATGACACCCGGGTTGGTAGAATGTCACTCCGGGGGCTCATATGCGGAACGCCCAATCGCGTTCGAGTGGGAGGATGTCCGCCTGCTGGTGGCCGAAGTCCTCGGCCGCTGGCGATACCCTGAAGGGTTCTCCTTCCGGGTTCTGACAGAAGACGGACGCGTCTTCGATCTGCATCACCTCGAGAGCGACGACGTCTGGCAGATCGCTCTCGTGTGAGCCCGCCGCGATAGCGTCTCGCGGACAAGCCAAAGAACCAGGACCTCCGCCAGACGGCGGAGGCGTCGTCAGACGAGGAGCCGCGAAGCATGCGCAATTTCGTCGCCCATCGGATCGGAACCGTTCCCCCTTCGGGGATCCGACGCTTCTTCGACATCGCCGCCACAATGGACGACGTGATATCTCTCGGTATCGGCGAGCCGGACTTTGCCACCCCGCGCCCGATTTTGGAAGCCGGCCTGCGGTCGCTAGAGAACGGCGACACACACTACACCTCGAACTCAGGCATCCTGGAGCTCCGGCAGGCTCTGGCGGCACACCTCTCGCGCCTCTATGGGGTGCACTATGACCCCGAAACCGAACTGCTGATCACCGTCGGCGTGTCCGAAGCGCTCTACCTGGCCCTGACCGCCGTGATCGACCCCGCCGACGAAGTGATCGTCCCCACGCCATGTTTCGTCGCCTATCAGCCCGAAGTCGTCTTGGCCGGCGGCGTTCCCGTGACCCTGCCGACGAAGGTCGAAGATCGATTCCAGGTGACGGCTGCCGGAGTGGCCGAGCGGCTGACGCCGAAGACGAAAGCGCTCTTGATCGGCTACCCCAACAATCCGACCGGCGCTGTCATGTCGCGCGACAACCTGTCGGCCATCGCCGCCTTGGCCGAGGAGCGCGACCTGCTGGTGATTTCGGACGAGATCTATGACCGCCTGGTTTACGGCGACCACTCGCACGTCTGCTTTGCCTCGCTCCCGGGAATGCACGGGCGCACAATCACCCTGGGTGGGTTCTCCAAGGACTATGCCATGACCGGCTGGCGTATCGGTTACGCCGCCGCGCCGCCGCCGATCCTGGCGGCGATGCGCAAAGTCCATCAGTACACCATTATGTCGGCGCCAACCATGGCTCAGGTGGCTGCGATCTACGCCCTGGAGCAAGGCGAGGCGCATGTCCTCGAGATGGTTGCCGAGTACGACCGCCGAAGGAGATTAATCGTCTCCGGGCTCAACGAGCTCGGCCTGCAGACATTCGAGCCACTCGGCGCCTTCTATGCATTCCCCGCCATCGGCGCCAGCGGGATGGATGACGAGACGTTCGCTTCGACGTTGCTCACGGAAGAGAAGGTCGCCGTCGTCCCGGGCAACGCCTTCGGCGCCGACGGCGGTTTCGTGCGTTGCTCGTATGCCACCGCCTACGACAAGATCGAGCAGGCGCTCGAGCGCCTGCATCGATTCATGGGCCGCCATGGCTGAACCTCGGGCGTCCCGTCTTCCCCGGCGAGGCCCATCTGCCCCGCCAGCGCGTTTGTTTCCCCACCAATGACCGAGTTCGAGCCGGTGGTCGGCCTCGAGGTTCATGCCGAGCTGCATACGCAATCGAAGATGTTCTGCGGCTGTGCCGTGGTCGACTCGACCTCGGCCGGACCGAATTCGGCTGTGTGTGAGGTATGCACCGGGATGCCCGGCACGCTGCCGGTGATCAACCAGCGCGCCGTCGAATTCGCTCTGCGCGTCGCGCTGGCCCTGGAGTGTCACGTCGCCGTAACCAGCGTCTTCGCCCGCAAGAACTATTTCTACCCCGATCTCCCCAAGGGTTACCAAATCTCCCAGTATGAACTTCCATTGGCCAGCGACGGGGTCCTCGAATTCGGGCCAGAGGCTGAGCTTCGCTCGGCCCGCATTCGGCGGGTCCACCTTGAGGAAGACACCGGGAAGCTCATCCACGGGCCGGGCTACTCGCTGATCGACTACAACCGATCTGGCGTCCCCCTGCTCGAAATCGTCTCAGAGCCGGACTTACGCTCTGTCCCTGAGGTGAAGGCCTACGCCACCGCCTTGCGCTCGCTTCTGCGCTACCTGGACGTGACCAGTGGCGACATGGAGAAGGGCGCCATCCGCTTTGAGGCCAACGTATCCCTGCGCCGGCGCGGCTCGTCCACGCTCGGGGTCAGAACGGAAATCAAGAACCTCAACTCCTTCCGCGGGATGCTCCGGGCTCTCGAGCACGAAATCGAACGCCAGGGCGGCATTCTGAGCGCCGGAGGGAAAGTTGTTCAGGAAACCCTCGGCTGGGATGAGGCGCGCGGCGTTACGGTCTCTCAACGCGGCAAAGAAGAGGCCCACGACTACCGCTACTTCCCGGAGCCGGACCTTCCCCCGCTGGTCATCGCTCCGGCCGAGATCGACCGAATCCGGGCCTCGCTGCCCGAACTCCCCCTGGCCAAGCGCGCCCGATTCGCCCACGACTTCGGGCTCACGGCGTACGCCGCCGAGGTCTTGACCGCAGATCGCCACGTGGCCGACTATTTCGAGTCGGCCGTTGCGGCTGAACCGGACGTCACGCCGGCGCGCATCGCCAACTGGCTCACCGGGGATCTGTTCGGCCTGCTGAACGAGCTCGGGGTCGACATCGCTGCCGCCAGAGTCCCTCCCGCCTCGCTGGCCGAGCTGGTGGCGCTTGTCGAAAGGGGCGAAATCAACCAATCGACCGGCAAGATCCTCCTGGCGGAGATGGCCCAGGAGGGCGGATCTCCGCGGGCGATCGTCCGGGACCGCGGGCTGTCCCAGCTGACCGACCAGACGGCGATCGAGCCCCTGGTCGAGCGCGTCCTGCGCGACAACCCAGAGCAGGTCGATTTGTACCTGCAAGGAAAGACCACCGTTTCGCAGTGGCTGTTCGGGCAGGTGATGAAGGCTGCCGGCGGCAAGGCCCATCCGCCGACCGTGCAGCAACTCCTCTCAGCACGCTTGCAGGCGCTGGAGGCAGAGCGCCAGAAGAGGTGACCGGCGAACGCGGGAAGGCTTTCTCGAGGACAGATCAGCCACCGGCGTCTCTCAGACACCCGAGTTGAAATCATGTGACATCCAATACTCTTCACCCTGAGGAAACACCACCGTGAACGCATTTGAAATCGCACAAGCCCAGTTCGACGATATAGCCGCCAAAATCCACCTCGACCCCGCCGTCGCCTCCGTCCTGCGCTGGCCGGTTCGCGAATTCCGCTTCCAAATCCCGGTGCGGATGGATGATGGAAGCATCCGCGTCTTCTTCGGCTATCGTGTTCAGCACAACGACGCTCGCGGCCCCAACAAGGGGGGCATCCGCTTCCATCCGAGCGAAACGCTCGACACAATTCGCGCCCTCGCTATGTGGATGACGTGGAAGTGTGCGGTCGCCGACATCCCCCTCGGGGGAGGCAAGGGCGGCGTCGCGGTCGACCCGGCCACTCTCAGCACCGGGGAGAAAGAGCGTCTGTGTCGCGGCTGGATCGACCAGATCTGGAAGAACATCGGCCCGAGACTCGACGTACCCGCCCCGGATGTCGGAACCACGCCGCAGATGATGGGTTGGATGATGGATGAGTACACCAAAATGACCGGTGCCTACAACCCAGGCGTGATCACCGGCAAGCCGGTCGGCGCTGGCGGTTCCCTCGGGCGAACCGAAGCCACTGGCTTCGGCGTGATCTACACCCTGCGCGAGGCCATGAAACACCTCGGCATTGACCCCACCAAGACGACGGCTTCGGTGCAGGGATTCGGCAATGTGGCGCAATACGCCTGCATTGGCTACTCCAAATTCCTGGGAGGAACGGTTGTTGCCGTCTCCTCCTGGGACCGCCTGGACAATACCTCCTACACCTTCTACAAGAAATCCGGAATCGATGCCGTATTCCTACAGAGCATCACCGACATCTATGGCTCGATAGACAAAGAAAAGGCGAAGAGCGCCGGCTACAGCGTCGAGCCGGGGGAGGCGTGGCTGGCCAAGGAAGTAGACGTGTTGATCCCATCTGCCATCGAGGCCCAGATCACCGCCGAGTCAGTCGGCAGTATCAGTACGAAGGTGAAGATCGTCGCCGAGGGAGCAAACGGGCCGACTACCCCGGATGCCGACAAGGTCTTCAAGGAACGAAACGTGTTCGTGATCCCGGACTTCCTGTGCAACAGTGGCGGCGTGACCGTCTCGTATTTCGAAGGTGTGCAGAACGATATGAACTTCTACTGGAGCCGGGACGAGGTGCTTTCCCGCCTCGATGACAAGATCACCGAGGCCTTCAAGGCCGTCTTGGATGTCGCCGAAGGACAGAAAGTGTATATGCGCGACGCGGCCTACATTGTCGCGATCGACCGCGTCGTCCGGGCGATGCAGTTCCGCGGTTGGCTATAGCAAAGCCACTCTGCTCGACTTCATCTCCGATCAGCCGAATTCGAATAGCAAGATCCGTCGGCGGGCTCGACGGATCTTCTTATTGAGTCTATCAGTCAGATTGCCTCCAGTCTTTTCGTAGAGTCTTCCTCCTAGTCGTAGTAGTAGGCGAGGGGGATATGTGGAGCAAGCGCCAGGGGCTCGGCCCGGACCCAATCCGTGGGATGGATGGGCGAGAGCAGGCTACGGGTGAGGGGATGTGCGGGCGGGGAATTCCCCAGGTCGGATGTGGACCGAAGGGGGAGTGCTGGCGGGTCACGTGCGAGGGAGGAACCGGCTCACCATATCTGGTGCAGATGGCTGCAAGGACCGCCAGAGTTGTCCCTGCCGGGGAACCTGGCACGCCGAATAGCGAGCAGTTCTCCCCAGAACGGACGCATTATCCACAGATTCGGGAGCGTTATCCACAGGCGGCATCGGCTACAATGAGCGCATGAGCACCGAAAAACAACGGAGCGGGTTCGACGAGTTTATCGGGCGGTGGCAGGATGAAATCAGCCGTGCCTGGGATGAGATGCCGCCGGCGAGGCGGGCCGAACTGGAGCGAGCGATTGACTTGTTGCCCGGCGATATGAAGCGCTGGCGGGGGCTGATCGATCAAGCGGTCAGCCACGTGCGGTCGGCTGTCGGCGAGAAGAGCCGGATTGCAATCGTTGGGCCGGTCAATGTCGGGAAATCGACCCTGTACAACCTGTTTGTGAGACAACGCACCGACCGGGCGCGGGTAAGTGCGGTGCCCGGGACAACGCGGGAAGCGCAACGGGCCGATGCGGGGATATTCACCGCCATCGACACGCCAGGCGCCGACGCCGCGGGACCGCTGGGGCAAGCGGAGAGGGACCGGGCCTTGAGCGCCGCGCGCGAGGCGGACCTATTGATTGTTGTCTTTGACGCCAGTCACGGCATCCGTCCGCCGGAGCAAGCGCTGTTGGCCGACCTGGGCGCTCTCGAGAAGCCGATGGTTGTGGCACTCAACAAGATGGACATCGTCGGGAGAGAGCGTTCTGGTGTTCTCGGTAAGGCGGCCGCCACGCTGGGATTGAGCTCCGACCAGATCATCCCCATCAGCGCCAAGGATGGGAGCGGCGTCGATCGCCTTTTGGTCGCGATCGCCAAGCTCGAACCGGGGATCGTGGCCGCCCTGGGAGAGGCGCTGCCGGAATATCGGTGGAAGCTGGCGCAGGCGGTCATGGGCCGCGCCGCCTCGACCGCGGCAGCGATCGCCATCACGCCCCTTCCGATCATCGACTTCGTTCCGCTGATCGCCGTCCAGGCGGCGATGGTGTTGAGCATTGCCCGCATCTACGCCTACCGAATCACGCCGGCGCGAGCGCGCGAGCTCATCGCCACATTCGGGCTGGGGATCTTCGGGCGGACGCTGTTCTATGAGCTGGCCAAGATCGGCGGCCCGCCGGCCTGGCTCGTCGCGGCTGCAGTGGCTGCGGGGACGACCGTTGCCATGGGCTCGGCCGCAGCCGTGTGGTTCGATCGAGGCGAACGACTGTCGGGCGACGCCGTCGGGCGCATCTCGCGAACCGTGAGCCAGGGTATTGTCGGAAGACTACTTCCCTTCGGCAAACGCAAGCCCAAGCGCATCACGCTGCGCGAACAGGTCGACGAAGCGCTCAAGGATATCCCCTCCCCGGCCCCTTCGCTATCGAGCGACAACCGCGAGAGGCCGAGCCCCGTCCTGGAAGCACAACGCGAGGACGCGCCTCTGCCCTGACCAAAGCCCAGGCACATTCCGGGGTCCCGCGGGGTTCTCCTCTCAAAGCGGGGAATCGTCT
>MGOM01000070.1:1010-1132 GCA_001797105.1 Chloroflexi bacterium RBG_19FT_COMBO_62_14 | reverse complement strand
GATGACAGCAAACGTTCACACGCTGAGGCTCGGCGAATCCGTCACTGATCTAAAGCGCTCGGTGATGCGCGACCTGCTGGCTCTGGCTGTTGACCCGGAGGTCATCTCACTTGCCGGAGGCC
>MGOM01000070.1:656-955 GCA_001797105.1 Chloroflexi bacterium RBG_19FT_COMBO_62_14 | reverse complement strand
CCTCGAGAGGGACGGCGCCCGGGCCCTGCAGTACAGCCCGCCGCTCGAACCGCTCCGCCGATGGATCGCAAACCACATGGCGAGCCGAGGGGTGCCCTGCGGGCCGGAGGATATCTTCATCACCAACGGCGCCCAGCAGGGGTTGGCGATCCTGTCGCGGCTCTTCCTCGACCGCGGCGAGGCGTGTGTGATCGAGCGTGTTACTTTCACCGGGATCCAGCAAGTGACCGCCGGGCGAGGGGCGCAGGTCACGGCGATCTCGACGGACTCTACCTCTGGGGCCGACATCGACGAGCTTG
>MGOM01000070.1:198-602 GCA_001797105.1 Chloroflexi bacterium RBG_19FT_COMBO_62_14 | reverse complement strand
TCCACAACCCGCTTGGGGTAAGCCTGACTTCGCAGAAGCGAGCCAGGGCGGCCGCGCTGGCCGCCGAGTACGGGGTTCCGCTCCTTGAGGATGACCCCTATGCCGCACTGCGCTTTCGCGGCGATCCGAGCCCGCCCATCAAGGCATTCGATGAGGCGGGTTTTGTCTTCTACGTGGGCTCGTTCTCGAAGATGCTTGCGCCGGCAACGCGGCTTGGCTGGATCGTGGCCACGCCCGATTTGATCCCCAAGATCACGGTCATGCGCGAATCGCTGGACCTGGAGACCTCTACATTGACTCAGCGGGCCGTGTGCGAGTTTCTCGAGAGAGATCTGCTGGCACCGCATCTCGTGCGTTTGAATGCAGAGAACAGGCTGCGCTGCGAGGCCCTTCAGGAAGCGCTT
>MGOM01000070.1:0-151 GCA_001797105.1 Chloroflexi bacterium RBG_19FT_COMBO_62_14 | reverse complement strand
CATCTTCCTGTGGCTCACGCTGCCGGAAACGGTGGACACGTGGGAGCTGTTCCCGGAGGCCGTGGCAAAGAAGGTTGCCTACATCCCGGGGAGCGCATTCACCCTGGACGGCAGCCATCGAAACACCATGCGCTTGAATTTCAGCAATGCC
>MGOM01000069.1:49237-49317 GCA_001797105.1 Chloroflexi bacterium RBG_19FT_COMBO_62_14 | reverse complement strand
TACGCTGCCTTGAGCCTGGAAGCGGCGGGTTTTGCTGCGCGTGGGCAGGGGTGGCGGTTGGCTCAGGACGGCGGGATTAC
>MGOM01000069.1:25091-49128 GCA_001797105.1 Chloroflexi bacterium RBG_19FT_COMBO_62_14 | reverse complement strand
GGTCGAGCTGGGCCCAGCCAGGTCGAAGGAGCCCGGATCGGGATGGCCCAATGCCTGGGAGGGAGCGGAGGAACCGCCGCCACCCACATTCTCGTCCGGGTTGACCCGGCTTGAGGCGGGGTTGAGAGTAATTGAGAGAGCCTTGGACCTAGACTGTACGTTGCTTTGGCGGGAATTCCCAATCGAGGGATGATGTTATGGAGAATGCACGACACTGGAGATTGAGACGACAGCGCTACGCCCTGGTGGGAGAGGTTTGCCCGCACTGCCAGGAGAAGATCTTTCCTCCCCGAGACATTTGTCCGGAGTGCGGAGAGGAAGCGCGTGACCTGTTCGAGTTCAGCGGACGGGGTCAGGTTTACTCGTTTACCAAAGTCTCCGATGCCCCGACCGGGTATGAGGAGAGCGCCCCGTACGCCATCGCCCTGGTCCAGCTCGATGAAGGCCCCATGGTGACCGCCCAACTTACGGATATCAATGATGAGCAGCTCCGGGTCGGGATGCCGGTAGAAATGGTCACCCGCAAACTCCGCTCCGACGGTGAGCGCGGCATGCTCGTCTACGGATACAAGTTCCGGAGCGCCGTTCCCGCTCAAGCCGCCTGAAACCCAGGCCATCTTCAGACGTCACCAGCGGCCGACTGCCTCAGCAGGTCGGCCGTTTTCTTTGGTTCTACACCTCGACTAGTGTTGTCCTTCCGATTACCAGTTACCAGCGTCCGTCGAGTGGCTTCCGCCGGCCAATGGCGTCCCATGGACCGGGCCACATTGGATAGCCAGCCCCACCCTGCGTGATCTGGGCACCTCCCGCCGCCAGGAAGCTCCCCCTCTATATGGACTGACATCCGACCGCCAAGGGTGTCTGGCACGACACTTGCACCCCCCAGGCCTGGGTATCTCGCTTGACGCACTATGATGGGTGTGCTACTATGCGCGCCCGAGAGCGACCGGATACGGTCCTTCCGCTCTGGCGCTCGAGGAGGTTGGTCATGGAAAACCGGCACCTTCCACACTGGGTGCTCGTGAGAGTGGTGGCGGCCGTGCTGGCCATCACGGGCTGCACCCGGGCGGCCTCGACCGCCCCGCCCTCCGCCGGCTCAGCCGGGAGCTCGCCCGGACCCCTCTCTGGCCAGCAGGCGACGATGGAAGCCGTCCGCTCCGCCCTTCTCACTCAGACCGCCCAATCGCGGATCGCCCTTCCGACCGCCAAGCCCACGACTGAAATCCCTCCCACGGCCGTCCCGACGGCCACGATCACCATGACCCCGGTTGTGGAGGTCCCCACGGATACGGCCGTTCCAACCGGGGGGACACCGGCCGCCACCGCGGTGCCGACCGCTGCCCCAACGAAGGTGACGGGGGGCAGCGGCTTCACCGAGTACACCGTGCTACCGGGCGAGTGGGTCTACTCGATCGCTCGCAAGTTCGGTGTCGACCCACAGGCCATCATCGATCTGAACAACCTGGTCGATCCATATACGCTCTACCCCGGAGATGTGATCAAGATCCCTTCGGGGGGAGATGCTCCCGTCCCTCCCTCCGACGTGGGGGCCCCATCGGAATCCGGCACGACCTACACCGTCCAACTCGGGGATTATGTGTCCTCGATCGCCGTCCAATTCGGCGTCACATCCGATGCGATCGTATCCGCCAACAACTTGACCTATCCCTACACGCTGTACCCGGGCCAGGTGCTCACCATCCCCTGACCGTCCCGACTTCACGGCGCCAGGGGCGACCCATCGGTCGCCCCTTATTGTTTATGGAGCAGGCCATGGAATACCAGACCGAGCGATCCGAGACCGTTTTCCGGGGGAAGGTTTTCTCCGTCCGCCGGGATGTGGTCAAGGCGCCTACCGGTGTGACGAGAGTGATTGACGTAGTCGAGCACGGCGGCGCGGTCACAATGATGCCGGTAGACGAGCAGGAGAGGATCCTGTTCGTCCGCCAATACCGCCACGCGGCCGGCGAGCACGTGCTTGAACTTCCGGCCGGGACACTTGACCCTGGTGAGGATCCGCATGATTGCGCGGTTCGGGAGTGCCGGGAGGAAATCGGCATGACGCCCGGCCGACTCATTCACCTGGGTGACTGCTACCTCGCCCCGGGGTACTCGTCCGAACTCAATCATATGTACCTGGCCCTCGATCTCTCCGCCGCTCCGCTTGCCCCCGACGAAGACGAGGAGATCAGCGTGGAACCGGTGCCGCTCAACGGCCTTCAAGATCTCCTTCGCCGCGGTGAGATACGCGACGGGAAGACCCTGGCCACACTGCTCTTGGCTCTGCCATTGCTTGAGCAGGGAACGAAAAAGTGAGCGCGACGGGCGAGCCGACTTACGCGCCGGCGGCCCAAGTCCAACGATGACCGATCGGCAGGCCAGCCTCGCCAGAACCGCCGCCCTCCCTTCCCCATGACGCAGGAGGCCTCGGCCGAGATCCGCGGCCGAGTGTGTTATACTCCTTGCTTGCGCCGCCCGGACTCCTTGGGCGGCACCTTGTCTGTCGATCCCTGTCCAAGGTTGGTCACACATGTCGGATCCAATCCAGGCCGTTCAGGCCGCACTCAACCCGAATATCCCGGATATGCGGCCGGGGGACACCGTCAGCGTCCACGTGCGCATCACGGAAGGCAACCGCGAGCGGGTCCAGGAATTCCGCGGCACCGTCATCCGCATGCGCAAGGGAGGCAACCACGCCAGTTTCACCGTCCGGCGGACGGCTTCGCACGGGATCGGGGTTGAACGGACCTTCCTGCTTCGTTCCCCTCGGATCGAGAAGGTTGAGATCCAGCGAAGGGCGAAGGTCCGCCGAGCTCAGCTTTACTTCCTGCGCGATCGGACCGGCAAGCGCGCCCGCCTCGAGGAGAAGCGGGACAACTGACCTTCACGGCCCTCGACCCTCTCGTCCCTGTCAAACGAGACTCTCGACGCTTGAGCCTGCGCGCTGCCTCGCCACCGGATGCCTGCCATGGCGTCATCCCTGGCTCCGCCGGTTGGCGATTGGGTTTTCCCCTTCGAGTTAATGCGTCGATGAAGAGAAGGGCGTAGATCCCCTGCATCGGGATAGCGTATTGACCACTCTTGACGATTCTGCAGCGCATGCCTCGGTCGGATAGCAAACCGGTGACTGCCTCGGGGAACTCAGTCGACCCACTTCCAAGAGCGTTTCACATCAGAGACGGAGAGCGCGAAACGGAAGCACCGATCGGGATGTTCGACTCAGGTGTCGGCGGCCTTTCGATCTTGCGCGAGGTTCATCGCCAGCTGCCGGCCGAGTCGGTTGTATTCTTCGCCGACCAGGCCCACGTACCCTATGGCCCGCGTCCGATGCTTCAAATCCAGGGCTTTAGCCGCTCGATAACCGCCTTCCTCCTCGAGCGCTCGGCGAAATTGGTTGTGGTCGCCTGCAACACCGCTTCGGCCGCGGCCCTTCACGATCTACGCCAGACTTTCCCTCAGACCCCCTTTGTCGGCATGGAACCGGCGGTCAAGCCCGCTGCAGCCACATCCCAAACACGTGTGGTCGGCGTCCTCGCCACGCCGGCGACCTTCCAGGGAGTTCTATTCGCGTCGGTGCTCGAGAGGTTCGCCGGAGGAGTGCAGGTGATTGAACAGACCCTGCCCGGCCTGGTCGAGTGCATCGAAGCTGGCGACCTGGATGGGCCCAAGCCCAGGTCGATCATCGGTCGAGGTCTTGAGCCGCTCCTCGATCGAGGCGTCGACACCCTGGTTCTGGCTTGCACTCACTACCCTCTGGTGATCCCCTTGATCCAAGAGATCGCCGGCCCGGAGGTCTCCGTCATTGACCCCTCCCCGGCGATCGCACGACAGACGGCGCGCCTGTTGGACGAACGCGGGTTGGCCGCACCTCCCGGCCATGAGGGACGGACCGAGTACTTCTCGAGCGGTGATCCGGACCGCCTGCGGTCACTGGCGGAAAGGCTGATCGGCCTGCCGGGGACCGCGACGCCTGCGGATTGGCAAAAGGATAGGGTCGTCGCCGTTGAACCGTAATGAGGTAAGTCAGGCTTGACCGGCACCCCCACACTCCATTCCGTTTCCTCCCGCGGGTCGAGTGCTGCCTGGACTGTCTCGCCCCGACCTCCCCGGTCGATGAACCGGATGAACAAAGCCCCGGCCGCACTTTGAGCCTCGCTCTCTTCCCGTGTGAGGCGAGCACAGATCAAGCATCAAGGTCGAGAAAGAAGACGGATTGCCCGGTCTTGCCTCTCCGGGGTGAAAAACGAACCGCGCGGCGGCCGCCGCGCGGTTGTGGCTCCGATCCAATCGAGGCGATCAGCCCTCCGAGTTCTCTTCCACGCCGGCGAGTTTGAGATCCTTGGCCCCGATGCGAGCCACCGAGGCAACCGACTCGCCTTCTCGCAGATTGATCAACCGCACCCCCATCGTAGGTCGTCCGGCCTGCTTCACCTGCTTGATCTTGGTGCGCAGGATGATGCCTCCGGTCGAGATGATCGTCAGGTCGTCCTCGTCGTTGACCACGTGGGCGGCGGCGATCGGACCGGTCACCTCGAGCTTGTCGCGGCTCAGGGTAACCACCCCACCCGTCGCTCGGCCTTTCACCGGGTACTCACGGATGGGGGAACGCTTGCCGTAGCCGTTTGCCGTCACAACCAGCAGGTCGTCATCCGGATCGATGACGTCCATGCTCGCCACGGCGTCATCCGGTCGCAGCCGGATGGCACGAACGCCGGCCGCCTGACGCCCCATCGCGCGGACCTCGGTTTCATGATAGCGCAGGGCCTGACCTTGCCGGGTGACGATGATGATCTCGTCGTCCCCGTCGGTCAGGCGAGCCCAGCGGAGCTCGTCGCCCTGGTCGAGATTGACGGCGATCAGACCTGAAGGACGCACCGAGGCGAACTCGGAGAGCTCCACCCGCTTGATCCGACCATTGCGAGTCGCCATGACGCAGAAGTTGGCGGCTTCGAAATCGGGTACGGAGGCAGCCGCGGTCACGGTTTCGTCGGCTTCCATCGCCAGGATATTGACCATCGGAATTCCACGCGCCGTGCGGTCGGCATCCGGGATCTGATAGGCCTTTTCCGAGTACACCTTGCCGCGGTCGGAGAAGAAGAGAATCGTGTCGAGGGAACGGGCCGGGAAGAGCATCATCACTTCATCCTCGCCCCGGATCGAATGCCCGGTTACGCCCCGGCCGCCACGACCCTGCCGCTTGTAGGCGCTTGCCGCCACCCGTTTGATGTAGCCGCGTTCAGTGATTGTGATCAGGACGGCCTCGTCGGCGACCAGATCCTCCTCGCGGAATTCCTCCGAGGCGTCGGGAGCGATCCGTGTCCGTCGGGGATCACCGTACTTGTCGACGACCTCCTTGAGTTCGTCCTTGACCAGCGCCAGGATCTTCTTCGGGCTTGCCAGCAGATCCTGCAGGTGGGCGATCCGCTTCTGAATTTCGGCATGCTCCTGTTGGATCTTTTCCCGCTCGAGCGCCGCCAGCCGGCGCAATTGCATATCAAGGATCGCCTGGGCCTGGATCTCCGTTAGTTTGAACTCATTGACAAGCCGGAGCTTGGCGGCGTCGGCATCCGGGGATTTGCGGATGGTCGATATGACGGCATCCAGGTTGCCAAGCGCGAGCAGTAGCCCATCCAAAATGTGGCCGCGGGCTTGTGCCTTCTCCAGCTCGAATATCGAGCGGCGGGTGATGACTTCCCGCCGGTGCTCGATAAACACGACCAGCGCCCGTTTCAGAGAAAGCAGCCGCGGTTCGCCATCGACGAGGGCGAGCAGCTGGATGCCGTACGTAGTCTGCAGGGGGGTGTACTTCAGCAGTTGGTTGAGGACCTTGCGCGGCTGCGCCCCCCGCTTCAGCTCGACGACAATACTCAATCCGCGCCGGTCAGACTCGTCGCGCAAGTCGGAGATGTCATCCAGGCGACCTTCCCGAGCGAGCTCGGCGATGCGTTCGATCAGGGCCGATTTGTTCACCTGGTACGGGATCTCAGTGACGACGATCCGGTGGCGCGAACCGGCAGCTTCTTCGATCTGAGCTTGGGCTCGCAGGACCAGCCGCCCCTTGCCCGTGCTGTAGGCCTGCTTGATGCCTTCGATGCCGACGATGATGCCCCCCGTCGGGAAATCCGGCCCGGGGATGAACTTCATCAGATCTTCGGAGCTGATTTCTTCCTGGCGATCGTAGTTGTCAATCAGGTATTCCAGGGCTTCGGCCAGCTCACCCAGGTTGTGCGGGGGGATGTTGGTGGCCATGCCGACGGCGATCCCCGAGGCGCCGTTGAGCAGCAGGTTCGGCAATCGGGAGGGTAGGACCAAAGGCTCCTGTAGCGAACCGTCGAAATTGTCCACAAAGTCGACGGTCTGGCGATCGATATCCTGCAGGAGCTCCTCCGCCAGACGACCCAGGCGGGCCTCGGTGTAGCGCATCGCCGCCGGGGAGTCGCCGTCAATCGATCCGAAGTTACCCTGTCCGTCGATCAACTGATAGCGCATGGAGAAGTCCTGCGCCATCCGGGCCATGGCCTCGTAAACGGCGGCGTCACCGTGAGGGTGGTACTTGCCCAGGACCTCGCCGACGATGCGGGCCGACTTCCGATAAGGGGTGTTGGACCGCATGCCCATGTCGAGCATGGCATACAGGATCCGGCGGTGGACAGGTTTCAACCCGTCCCGAGTGTCGGGCAAGGCCCGGGCGACGATCACGCTCATGGCGTAATCGAGGTAGGCGCCCCTCATTTGATCGTCGATGTCTACCTGACGGATCGTGCCGATTTCCATAGGCTCTTGGACGCTCTCAGTGAACTCAGGATCGGGGGAAGGCCCGGATAGAGGGCATCTCCTAAGTATACCGCGCCGGCTCTTAGGGGGCCATCGGGATGGTGTCGCTAGCTGGGGGAGGCCCTCCGCAAGAAGTCAGAGGGCCCAAGGGGAAGCCGGATTCTTGACATAACTTATGTCCGGCCTTGAGCTTAGGCCCTGGGTCGAGGTCGTGTCGCATGACCGACACGCCAAGCCGGCACTCCGACGGCCGGTGGGGCGTCCCGCGAGGGCAACCACAGCCTGGAGGGGACCGGGCCGCCTCTGCAAGCTCCCAGCTGGGATCGCCCCGATCGAGGCGATCTTCAATCGTGGGCCGTACCCGACGGCGGGAGGGGATTCGATCGTCAATGCAACAGGCTGGGACGCCGAAGAGGGTTATGCCGTCGACTGGATACCGTCCCAGAGGCTGATCGCCGACCTGTCTGACCTATCCCATTCACTGACTATCCGCTCGACCGGGCAATCCGGCCACGCCTTCCATCGACACTACGTCGATATGGCTGACATGTGGCGCATGATCCAGTACCATCCGATGGACTGGACTGCGGAGCAAGTCCACTCCGATAGCGAAGGGACCCTAGCCCTCGTGCCTTCCGCTCGGTAGCTGGCGGCGAAGGTGTGATCTGGGGCGTTCGGCGCAATAACGCATCGGGGCGGCCTTGCGGCCGCCCCGATGATGGATACGCCTGAACATCACGCGTGTGAGGAGGCAGATTTAGCCCAGCCAGAACTTCTCTGTCACCAGCAGGCACATCAAACCGATCAGCACAACGCTAGCGAACAGCATGAGGGACAAGAGGAAGCGCTGTGGCGGCGTCAAGCCCAGGAATCGCCGCTGGGGACCTTTGGGTGCGGCCGCATACTGTGCGTCAGCCGGATCCTCGAAAAGGGACGACCCATCGGATAGATCGCGTAGGTTATCAAACATACCGCCCTCCTCGTCTTGGTCAGGCTGGTCGGCTCAGTTTAGCCTAATCCGATCACCTGTCAATCGGCCGGAGATCGGCCGCGGTAGGACCGATGATCAGCCGTTGGCCTTGGTCAGTGAGCAGAACCATCCGGCCGTCGGTGTGCAGATTCTCAAGACGGCCTCGTAACCGAACGCCGCCGTCGTCGACCGACACTTGCATTCCCCGAAACGCCAGCCGGGCTTCCCACCCCTCCAGCATTTCGTGTGAACCCAAGAGCGAGAACCAACGACCTGCAGCCCGCACCACATCGAGAATAAGCGCTTCCCGGTCGATCCGCCTTCCGATAGCCTGCTCCAGACACCCGGCCGGATAACCGACTTGGTCCGGACCAGGGACCGACCCGGGCCGAACGTTGATGCCAATCCCGACCACGGCCGAAGCGAGAAGGCTTCCCTGCCATTGGGCTTCGACCAGGACGCCTGCCACTTTCTTGCCGGCGACCAGCACGTCGTTGGGCCACTTGATCTCGACCTGTGCCCCGAGGCCTTCGGCTGCCTCGGCCACCGACAACGCCCCAAAGCCGCTCAAAGCGCCTGAGACGCCGTCAACCGGCGGATCCCAGCGCAGGAGAAGGCTGAGAGCGATGGCCGACCGAGGGGGCGTCAACCAACGCCTCCCCGCTCTCCCACGGCCGGATGTCTGCTCATCGGCGACGACCAGGGTGCCGTGAGGCGCACCGGCCTGGCCCAGCTCCAGAGCCCGGGCGTTCGTCGAGTCGATGGTCGAGAAGAGATGAAGAGGCTTCCCTAACCCAACGATCGGGAGGCCTGCCTCAAGCCGAGACCGGTCAAACATGTTCGAATTGTACCTGGGGGTGCATGGACCATGCCAAACTCCGGCCCCCCGGCTGAGCGGGTTTCTCGGTCCGCATGGCCGCAGTCGGCCGAGGTCCTCAATGCGCCGGCGGACTTACCCACGATGAGGATTCCTCCCCCGGGGGCTCGCACGCGGATGAGGTCTGAACCGCGCTGAGAGACGCCACTGCCTACGGATCGCCGGCCTCGAGGTGGTCGGGCCGTCTCGAATGGTGACTTTCGTCCCCGTCATTCGTTTCCTTAAGCCTGAGCCAGCCCCGTGCCGCGCTCGACCCAGTGAATCTCTGCTACAATCGACCGGGAATAGGATGAAGCACATTTGGTCCCCCTGGCGCATGGCTTACATCGAAGGACACGCGGCCGAGAATAGTTGCATCTTCTGCGACTATTTGGCCCAGGAAGATGGGATCGGGAATCTGATCCTCCACCGAGGTCGGCAGGCCTTCGTCATCCTCAACCGCTATCCGTACACGAACGGTCACATGATGGTCGTGCCCAATGTGCATGAACCGTCACTTGACGACCTCGATAAGGTCACACAGGCCGAGCTCATGGAGTTGATGGCCCAAACGGTAACGGTGCTTCGCCGTGTCTATGGTGCGGAGGCCTTCAACATCGGGGCCAATATCGGTATTGCTGCCGGCGCGGGGGTCATTGGACATGTTCACCTGCATGTCTTACCACGCTGGACGGGAGATACCAATTTCATGGCGACGACGGCCGAGACTCGGGTGATCCCCGAGTCGATTGAGGAAACGTACAACCGTCTGTTTGTCGGTTGGCGGGAACTCGGGAACAGCGGCTGAGGGGCCAACATGAGTTGGCCCCGTATCTTTTTCTTGACGGATAAGAGACATGTCTGAAAACCACAATCCGAGAGAGCCCGTGATCTTGAGCGCTGTGCGAACCCCGATGGGGAAGTTTCAGGGGGCCTTGAGCCGTCTGAGTGCGACCCAACTCGGAGCGGTCGTGGTTAAGGCGGCCGTCGAGCGGGCGAAGATCCAAGACCCGGAGGCAATCGCCGAGGTTCTGATGGGCAACGTAGTCTCGGCGGGCGTCGGGCAGGCTCCGGCGCGCCAGGCGGCGGTCTTCGCCGGTCTGCCGCCCAGTGTGGGTGCGACAACCCTGAACAAGGTCTGTGGATCGGGATTGAAGGCGGGGATGATCGCCTCGCAGGCGATCAAGGCCGGCGACGCCGATCTGGTGGTCGCCGGAGGCATGGAGAGTATGAGCAACACTCCCCACCTCATTCGAGGCCGGGACGGCCTGCGCTACGGTCACCAGCAGTTGACCGATGCCTTGCTCTTCGACGGGTTGTGGGATCCGTTCGAGAATTGGGCGATGGGCATGTCGGCGGAGTGGATCGCCGAGCAGTACGAAGTCACTCGCGAAGCGATGGATCGTTACTCGCTGGAGAGCCACCAAAAAGCGATTGCCGCGATGGATTCGGGCCGGTTCGAGGCCGAGATCGCAGCCGTCGAAATCACCGGGAAGAAAGGTGAGGTCACCCGGGTGAGCTCGGACGAAACACCTCGCCGCGACACTTCTCTGGAAAAGCTCGCTGCCCTCAAACCGGCATTCAAGCCGGATGGAACGGTCACGGCCGGCAACGCCCCGGGCCTCAACGATGGAGCGGCCGCCGTCGTCTATGCCAGCCGGGAGAAGGCCGAAGAGATGGACGCGGCGCCGCTGGCGCGCGTGGTCGGCTATTCCCAGGCCGCGGTCGCGCCCAAAGATATGTTCATCGCACCGGCGAGGGCGATCCCGCGCCTTCTAGAGAAGGTCGGCTGGCGGCTCGCCGATGTGGACCTGATCGAGCTGAATGAGGCCTTTGCCGCCCAGGTGTTGGCCGACGGCTACGCACTGGCCAAGGACGGCTGGGATTGGGCGAAGGTCAACGTCAACGGCGGCGCCGTCGCCCTCGGGCATCCAATTGGCGCCTCGGGCGCACGTGTCCTCACCACGCTGATTTTTGCGCTCAAGGATCGCGGGCTCAAGCGAGGTCTGGCATCACTCTGTCTGGGAGGCGGAGAGGCCGTGGCGATGGCGATTGAGATCGAGTGACAAGACGCAGGACACAAGACACAGGACGCAAGACACAGGACACAAGACGCAAGAAAGAGCCGCGGTTGCAGGGCTAGAATACCGGCTTCAAGCCACAAGCTGCAAGCTCCTGGCTTTCAGCCTTCAGCTCTCAGCCTTCCGCCATCTCCGATTCGTCTCCAGCGTTTCGCTATCCGCCTTTTGCTGAATGCTTATTGCTAATTGCTTATTGCTGATTGCTTATTGCTGCCCGCTGACAGCTAATCGCTTATTGAAGGAGCTCTCCATGGATGTAAAACGCATTTTCGTCGTCGGCGCCGGGACGATGGGCAACGGCATCGCCCAAACGGCCGCCGTCGCAGGGTATCAGACGACGATGACCGATATCGATCCCAAGGCCGTTGAAAGGGCCGTGGCAACAATCGGCCGGTCTGTTGAGAAACTGAGCACCAAGGGCTTGATCACTGAGGAGCAGAAGGGCGCGGCTCTCTCGATCGCCACCTCCAACGACCTCGAACCCGCCCGTCAGGCCGACCTCGTGATCGAGGCCGCCACCGAGAACCCGGAGCTCAAGCTTGCGCTCTTTGCAGACTTGGACCGTCTGGCTCCAACCCACGCCGTGCTCGCCTCCAACACGTCGTCCATCCCTCTGACCAAGATCGGGTCGGCAACGCTGCGACCGGAGAACGTGATCGGGATGCACTTCTTCAACCCGGTTCCGCTGATGAAGCTGCTAGAGGTGATTCGCGGGTTGGCGACATCCGACGATGCGGTTGCCGTAGCGACCGAGGTCGGCCGACGGATGGGAAAGGAGCCGGTTGAAGCCAAGGACTCCCCTGGGTTCATCTCCAATCGGATCCTATGTCCCATGATCAACGAGGCGATCTTCACCCTCCAGGAGGGCATTGGCTCCCGTGAGGCGATCGACTCGGTCATGAAGCTGGGCATGAGCCACCCCATCGGCCCGTTGGCCTTGTGTGATCTCATCGGCCTCGACGTGGTGCTGTTCGTGATGGAGGTGCTGCAGCACGACCTGGGTGAAGACAAGTACCGGCCGGCCCCACTCCTGAGAAAGATGGTCGATGCCGGCTATCTCGGACGTAAGAGCGGACGCGGCTTCTTCGACTACCCGGGATAGGACCTTCGCTCCGACATGAGTCAATCTCGCCTGCTGTGCTCAATGCCTCGGTAGTGCCCAACCTCACCGACCGGTCCCCATCAGCCCAGCGCGTTTTGTGCACCGCTTCCGAAGGCATATAATGCACGGCAACCATTCGCATGCGAGGCAATCCCTTGGTTTCGCGGAAGATCCTTCTGCCGTTGCTCTCCGTTGTCCTCACTGGCCTGGCCTGCGGGCCCGTGGGTCTTCCGGGGGCAACTCCTCCAGTCGCGCCCGAGGCAATCGCCACACTCGTCGCCGCAACGCTCACCGCCCTGGCCCCGCCGACAGCAGGGGACACCCCCTCCCCTCCTCCACTCCCCAGTCCGAGTGAGACAGAGGAACCTGCGGCAACCGCTCCGCCCGTCCTGAGGGTGGCGTACACCTCAGCCGGCGAGGCCTGGTTGCTGGAGGGGGCTGGCCCGCCGGTGCAGATCACTCACACCGGAGGCGTGCAGAGCGTCGTCATCTCCGCTGATGGTCTCCGGATCGCCTATTTGCGACGCGGTACTCCGGAGGGACCGGCGGAACTGCGTGCTGTCAACCGGGACGGTAGCGGCGACCTGGCCTTGCTCACGCCGGCCCAGGCAAGCACCCTTCATCCTCTGGACGGCTTCCTTCGAATCGAGCCCTCGAATTTCAGCTTCATCCCGGGGAGTCACGTCCTCTTCGTCAATACGCGCGCCGTGGCTGAAGGCCCGGGACTCCTGAAGTTCAATGATCTTTACCAGCTGGATGCCGACACGGCTCTCCTCACCCCGGTCTTTCCGGCCGAGGAAGGAGGCGATTTCAGCGTCTCACCGGACGGAAGTCAGTTGGCCATCGTGCGACCGTCCTCGATCAGCATGGCGAATACCGATGGCAGCGGCCTTCGCCCGGACCTGGTGGTCTTCGATCCTGTACTCACATACAGCGAGTACGAGTACTACCCGTTGGTGGTATGGATGGCAGATTCGAGCTCCGCAGGCGTTGTCATCCCATCGCGTGAACCATTGGGCGCCGACCCAACGGCCTCCGCCTGGCGAATCCCGGCCCACTCCGGATCAGCGGTGCGGCTGGTGACGATCCCGGGTGAGTTCTTCTTCTTCGGTATGGGACCCCATTCGCTGCTGGCCCCTGACCTGACCCGGCTGGCGTTCGCCAGGGAAACGACGACGCCCGATATATACCAGCTCATTCTGGCCAACACCGATGGGAGTGGAGAAACGGTTTTTGATACAGGGAGGTTCTTCTGGCAAGGTTGGAGCCCGGATGCCAGCCGTTTTCTCTACGGTTCTGACCTGCCGGGGTCGCTTCAACTCGGTCAAGTTGGGGGTGGGGCCTCGTGGGCCGGAGAGGGCACCGACGTCCGATGGCTGAACGCAAGTGAATACGTATTTCTCGCGGGCCATTCCGGCGCCTGGGAACTCAAGAAAGGCGTAGTCGGGGGTGCGATCAGTACGCTGGTGATGAGCACCAGTGACTTCTTCTCGTACGATTACTCCTGGTAATCCCTTGAGGTCGGGCGGGGAGGGTCGAGGTGGGGATTGCGAGCAAGGCCAAGCAGGACGGTACTCCGCTCCCCCCAAGATCCAAACGCGGCCGACACGGTCCGAGAGATGAGAAGCTGAGGGTTTAGGGGATCGTGGGGTCGCCGGCGCCTCGAACGATTCTTCAGTCGCCCGGCCAGGTCATGATGGCCAGATAGTCATCCCCGCTCGCAAACAGAAGTGCACCCGCCAGGGTACGCATCCGCCGGAAGTATCCCGGTTGATCCTCATCCGGGCCGACCTCTTCGAACCCGAACTTCGCGTAGAGTGATACGAGGCTGGAACGACACATCAGCCACAAGGGCGGGCCCGTCTGCTGCATCAGCTCCCGCATGATCGCGCCCGCCAGCCCTCGCCCGCGCCATGCCGGCGCGACCGCCAGCGAGGCCAGCTCACGCACGCCCGCGCGATGGTTCTTAACTTGACCGCAGCCGACGATCTGATCGAGCTCGTCGACTGCCAGCGTGAAGCGCTGCCAATCCAAGCCGGTCGGGTTGATACCCACCTTACGAATGAGTCGGTGGATTGCAGTCCGGTCGGTTTCCCGGGCGGGGCGAAGTGCGAACGCGGCAGGAGTTGAGATCGCTTCCCTTTCGGTAAACTTGGTCAGGCCGGGGGAGGCAGCGCTTCGTCATGGGGCCAGCGTGGTCGAGCAAGATATGAGCGCCCCCCTGCCCATGAAGCGACTACCTTCCCGAGCCGGCTGGAGCTACTCCGAGAGCAAGTCCTCGAGGATCGCTCGAGTTCGCTGTGGCTCGGCTTTCCCCCCCGTCTTACGCATCACCTGCCCAACGAACCATCCGATCAGTGACGTCTTTCCGTTCCGGTAAGCCTTGAGCTGATCGGGGCTTTCGGCCACCACCTCTTCGGCCAACGAGCGCAGTCGGGAATCGTCGGAAACCTGGGAGAGGCCTTCGGCGGCGACGATATCCGCCGGCGCACGGCCGCTCTCTTCGACTTTCTCGAGGAGTTCTTTGCCGGTGTTGGTTGTGATCAGTTTCCCCTCGACCATGCCGATGATCGCGGCCAGGTGCTCGGGCCGCAAGCGAAGTCGGCTCGCCGTCACACTCCGCTCGCGGAGCATGCGCATGACGTCGTTCATCATCCAATTCGATATCGTCTTGGCCTCGCCCGGCCGGGCCGTCAGCGTGGCTTCGAAGTACTCCGATAGGCTACGCTCTTCGGTGAGGATCTCGGCATCGTACTCCGGCAGTTCGTATTGCATCACGAATCGGGCGCGTCGCTCCAGAGGCAGCTCGACCATCGCCCCCAGGATTCTCTTGCGCATTCCCGAGTCAACCAGGAGCGGCAGCAAATCGGGTTCGCGGAAGTAGCGGTAGTCCGCCTCGGTCTCCTTCGATCGCATCTTGTGGAGCGCCCCGAGATCCTCATCCCACTCTAGCGTCCAGGCCTCGATCGGTCTCCCGGCAGACACTTCCCGTTTTTGCCGTTCGACCTCGGTCTGAATCGCCTGACGGACGGCATCGATGGAATTGACGTTCTTGATCTCCGTCTTCGGATTCAGGTAGTTAAGACCCATCGGTCGAATCGAGACGTTGGCGTCACAGCGCAGGTGGCCCTTTTCCATGTCGGCCTCGGAGATCTCGAGCCAGCGCAGGAGCTGTCGCAATCGGATCAGGTACTGGGCAGCCTCGTCGGCCGAGCGCAGGTCCGGGCCGGTCACCATCTCGATCAACGGCACACCACAGCGATTGAAGTCAATTAGACGACGACCCTTGGCGCGCACCGTCTTGCCGGCGTCTTCTTCGAGGTGGAGTTTCTGGATCGTCACCCGACGGACCGCACCGTCAGGCATTGGGACGTCGAGGTAGCCCCCTCGCGCCAGCGGTTCGTCGTATTGGCTGATCTGGTAGCCCTTGGGAAGATCGGGATAGAAGTAGTTCTTCCTGGCGAAGTAGGAGATAGGCTGAACCGATTCGGCGTGCATCGCCACTGCCAGAAGCACGGCCTTTTCAACGACCGTCCGGTTCAGGACCGGAAGGACTCCGGGCAGGCCGGTGCAAACCGGGCAGATGTTCGTATTGGGGGGATCCCCCCACGAATCGGCCTTGCAGCTGCAGAAGATCTTGCTGCGTGTGTTGAGTTGAATGTGGGTTTCAAGCCCGACAATGATCTCGAAGTCTGTCATTCGCTCGGTGTGTGTGCTTCAACGGCTGTTACCCATTCGCCAACTTGATTCCCCGGTTAGGCCGATCTTAGAAAGCCTATTTGCGCCTCATGAGGCTACACCGCCAGGGGCGACGAGGCTGAGCCCCACTTCCCTGGCGGGTTGATGCTGTTTGGACCGCGTTCAGACGCCGGCGGATGCCGCGGCCACTACCCGTGGCTGGATTCGGCGCCATTCATCTCCCTCAGTTGCCTGCTCAAAAGCCCTGGCCGCCTGAAGCATGCGCACCTCGGAGAAATCCGGCCCGATGAATTGGATCCCGATGGGGAGGCCTCGCCCGTCGAGCCCGGCCGGGATTGAGACCGCCGGTACCCCAGCGTGATCCGCAGGAACCGTCAAGAGATCCACGTATTGCATCGAGACGGTGTCTCCATATAAAGCCCCGATCTCGAAAGCCGTGGAAGGGGTCGTCGGGGTAAGTAGACAATCGAGACGGAAATCCCCGTGCGGATCGAACGCTCGTTCAAAATCCCGGCGGATCAAGGTCCGCACGCGCAAGGCCCGCTGGTAGTAGTCCTTCTCGTACTCCTCGCCCGAGACATACATCCCCATGAGGATACGCAACTTCGGCTGGAGTCCAAAACCAACACCGCGCGTCCGACGATACAGTTCGCGCAGATCGGCGACTTCGCCCGGGTAGCGATAGCCGTACTTGACCCCGTCATAGCGGTGAAGATTGGAGGCAGCCTCGACCCGGGAGATCACGAAGTACGCCGGCACTCCGTAGCGTGTGTTGGGCATCGGCACGTTCTCGACAATCGTATGTCCCGCGTCAGACAAGAGGTCCGCCGCGCGACGCACAGCCGCCTCGATCTCCGGATCCACTGGCCGTTCGGACAGGCCGCCCGTCGACGGCTCCGGGTATTGGAGGCGGAAGTAATCGGGAGAGAGGCCGATCCGGAGCTTGGGTGCAGACTGATCCAGATCCCCCAGCGCCTCCGGGACGGGAAGGTTGGCTGCGGTTGCATCTCGCGGATCGGGCCCGGCCATCACTTTCAGCGCCAGGGCGGCGTCGGTCACGTCTCGAGTGACCGGGCCCGGGCAGTCCAAGGACGAGGCGAACGCGATCAGCCCGTATCGGGACACCCGACCATAGGTGGGCTTCAAGCCGACCACACCGCAGTAGGCGGCCGGCTGCCGGATCGACCCGGAGGTGTCGGTGCCGAGTGAGATCGTGGCTTCTCCGGCAGCGACCGCGGCGGCGCTGCCGCCCGATGATCCACCCGGCACCCGGCGCGGGTCCCATGGGTTTCCGGGAGGAGGCAGGAACGCCGACGACTCGTTAGACGATCCGAAGGTAAATTCATCGAGGTTGACTTTCCCGATAGTCAGCGCGCCGGCTTGTTCAAGGCGGGCCACGGGCGTGGCGCTATAAGGTGAGATGAAGTCCTGCAAGATGCGAGAGGCCGCCGTCGACCTCGTTCCTCTCACACAGAAGATGTCCTTGACTGCCAGCGGCACACCGGCCAGCGGGCCCGGATCTTCACCTGCGGCGAGGGCCCGGTCGATCGCCTCCGCCTGTTGCCTGGCCCGATCGAGGCTGAGAGTGATGTAGGCGTGGACTCGCTCAAGATCGGCGGGCTGGGCAGAATACGGTTCAGTCGTGGGTGCCCGGCCCTCGACCGCCTCGATCCGCCCCCGGACCGATTCAAGGATCTCAACCGCGGAGATCTCTTTTCGCCGCAGCCGCTTGACAAGTTCGTGTCCGGGCAGGTCGCACAGCGCCTGCCTCATTCCAGCTCTCGATGGGGGATGTCTGGGACCACAACGTACCGGCCCTCCAGTTGAGGCGCCTGATTCAGGATATCGTCCGCCAGACTTCCCGGCTCTGACACGTCCTCGCGCAGACCCGCGGCAGTTGCCCCGTGATATGGGACACCATGAGAAGAAATCGGCAACTGATCGTCTATGACGATATTCTCCAACTCATGGATGGCGTTGAGCTGGCCGTTCAGTTCGTGCCGCAAGTACTCCGCTTCATCTGCCTTCAACTCAAGAGCTGCCAGTTCGACAAGGTGACTGAAGATCTCGGAGGTTATCCGTTCCCGATCAAAGCCAGGACTCGTTCCGGTCACAGTTGGTCTCCAACGAGGGATATCAGGTGATTGTACTCGGAGGGTCTATACCGGTCAAAGATGGAGTATCCTTCGTCGCCCTTTGCCCATGGCCGACCGGCGGGCAGGCGTCATCCCGTCCGCCGCCGTTCGCTGGGATTGGATTGCTTGCGCGGCCGAACCGAAGCTCATAGACTTCGGCGCATGCCGGCCGAAGTCGCCTGCGGGTGAGCGTCTGATCTGCCACACTCTGACCGGGGCTTCGTGCACGCAGTCCCGTCCGACAAGAGCTCGCTCGACTGGAGGGCAAGATCGCCACAACAGGTGAAGGAGAAGCGCGTGCATCCGGCGGTGCATCCACCCTCAGGCGGCTCCGCCTGGCGATCCTGCCCGGCCTGGCATTGTATCTGGCGGCAGCGCCCCCTGCACTCGTTGCCTGGGACCTTTGGTTTGGCCGGTCATCAATCCGAGGGGAGCTCAGGCCGGCATGGTGCGCCGTCGACTTCTTCTGCCAGACAGATTTCCCGCCCTACTTCCTGCTCATCTTCCCCCTGGTCTTAATCCTGATCCTAGTGATCCTACGAGCATCTCGGCCAGGTTGGCGCATCGCGCCTGATTCGGGCCTGACCAGTTCCGCCCTCCCCAGTGCGGTTTTCCCTGAGGTGGTTTCTACCAGCGCGCTACCAAGGCTACTCAAGACAATGGCCGCCATTGGGTACCTTCTCATGGCCGCGGTTGCATTCACACTCGGTCGTTTCTCGCCGCTGGCTTATCTGCCGATTGTCGTCGCCTACATCGCCGGCGTGATCCTCGAAGGCACGCGCCTGGACCGGTTAGTGGCAGCCTTGCGCGACAACGCCCAGAAGATTCTCGTCATCGGGACTTCGCACCTGGGTCTGATCCTCTTCCTGAAATCAAGCCAATCGGGTGACCTGGTCCAGTGGGTCTTCCCCGTGTTGTTCGTCGTGAGCCTGGTTGCCATGATACGAATGCGCCGGGAAATCGGCCCGATCGCCTGGGTCGTTCTCGCCGCCATCGTGCTCTATAGCGCCCGGATCAGTTCGTGGCAGCTGGCCGTCGTCGGAGATGAGTACATCTTCTTCACCGACGCCAAGGCCATCATTACCCCGCTTCGCTTATCAGAAGTCGCCGCCCACTTGTTTGACGGGACGTGGACCTATGGCGCCCACCCCTATGTCTCTTCGCTCATTCAGGCACTCTCAATGCTTCTTCTGGGTCGGGATAACTTCGGCTGGCGGTTCAGCAACATCTATCTTTCTGCCGTCTCAATTGGGCTCTTCTACCTGTTCTTCAAGGGGTTCTTCTCCCGGCGTGTTGCCATCTTGGCTGCGTTATTGCTGGCCGCCTCGCATTACCTGATGAACTTCAGCAAGATCGGCTACAACAACCTCCAGGCTTTGTTCATCATGAGCCTTGTCTTATGGCTGGCCGGGATCGCTGTCCGCACAGGGCGTCCGATCGCCTACAGCGCGTTGGGCATCGGCATGGCGGGTAGCTTCTATGTCTACCCTGGGGCGCTGTACGTGCTTCCCCTGCCTTTGGTCCTGATCGCAATGCACTCTCCCGGGAGAGATCGGAACAGCCTGCGCATGATTGTCATGACCCTGGCGTCCCTGCTACTCCTCGCTCTCCCCTTGGTCCTCCAGGTCGAATTCTGGGAGAGCAAACTAGCCGGCACCTTTGTCTACGACCAGGAACTGGCAAGTAACACAACCTTCCTCGGATTCCATTTCGCATCGAACCTGCTCTACTCTCTCTTCTCCTACCTCTACATCCCCAATGAAACCCATTTCGTCGTCTCCTCGTATCTCGACCCGATCAGCGCCGTTTTTGTTCCAATAGGCCTGGCTCTCTGTTTACGTGAAGTGAGGCGGAGCAGGAGCGCCGCGTTTCTCATCGTGGCTTTCTTGATCGAAGCGGTGCTGATCGGGACGACCCATGACCGGCCGTTTCCGACGGCGACGCGGATGTTCCTCATGCTTCCTTGGTTCTCCCTCCTGGCCGCCATTGGGATGGACTGGGGCCTGGACCTGTTCGGTCGGAGGTTGGCGGGTGGGAGAACGGTCCCGGCTGTTGCCGGTGTTCTGATCGTTGCGATCCTTGGTCTGAACCTCTATCAATCGACGCGCGTCTTCCGCTTGAGGACCACCGGTGTGGCCAGCCTGGAGGCGCTCTTCCTCCGAATGTTGCAGCACGACGCCCAACAGGATCCCTACACCCTCAAGGATTACCTTTTCATCACGGCGCCGGACTGGGGGATCGATGGACTCCTGACGCTGCAGGATGTCTACAAGGTCCCGCCATCGCCGACCCAGCTTCATCGGCTGGTAGCGGAGGGTTCGGAGCTGCCGGAAGTGGAGCTGGGGTTGATCTCTCACCTGAAGACTGTTGTCATCATCCAGCCTTGGATGGATGAAACGGTCCGCCTCGGCCTTGAGGAGCGCCTGGTCGACATGGGAAAAGTGCAGTGCCAGGTCAGCGATACGCCACTCACCGAGCCTCAGTTTTCCTTCTGGTATTCCCCCGCGCTGGAGGACCTATGCGCTCGGGCCAATGAGGATTGGTAGATAGGCACCACGGCCTGCGGCAAGCGCGAGGCTGATCGCAGCACAGCCACTCGTAGTTCGTTCCCAGGCGGCTTTACCGGCGAAGTCGGCCATTCCCATGCATCCTGAATGGGACCCCAGATTCCTCCGGATGCTATAATCCCGGCAGACCGGGCAGACTACTGTGCACAGGATTTGACTATGGCTGTTTCCTCAACCCAAATTGCCGGCCCAACGCTCGATCTGACACCCGAGCACGAGATGATCCGTCAGGCGGCGCGTGAGTTCGCCCAGAATGAGATCCTTCCCGTCGCCGCCGAGCATGACGAAAGCGGCGAGTTTCCAAGTGAGACGATCAAGGCGATGGGTGAGATGGGCTTCATGGGGATTGAGGTGCCGGAGTCTTACGGCGGGGCCGGTCTGGATACCCTGTCATACGTCCTGGCCCTCGAGGAGATCTGCAAAGCCGACGCCGCCCACGGTACGATCATGTCGGTCAACAACTCCCTGTTTTGCCATGCGGTCTACAACTACGGGACTGAAGCGCAGAAGAACGCATTTCTCCGCCCGGTGGCCTCAGGGAAGGCGATCGGCGCATACTCGCTGACCGAGCCGATGTCCGGCTCGGATGCGGCCACGATGCGCTCGCGGGCTGTGCGCCAGGGCGACGACTATCGGCTCGACGGCCGCAAGTCGTGGGTCACGAGCGCCCCGGTGGCGGATTTCGTCCTGGTCTTCACGATGACCGAGCCCGAGAAAGGACACAACGGGATCACGGCCTTCATTATCGAGACCGACAAGCCCGGCTTCAGCCGGGGGAGGAAAGAACCCAAGCTCGGCATTCGGGCGTCGGCCACGAGTGAGATCTTGTTCGAAGGTTACGTCTGCCCCCTGTCCGCCCGTCTGGGTGAAGAGGGACAAGGCTTCAAGATCGCCCTGGGTGTGTTGGACGCCGGGCGGATTGGGATCGCAGCCCAGTCCTTGGGAATCGCCGAGGCAGCCTACGAAGCCAGCCTGCAATACGCCAGGGACCGCGAGGCCTTTGGCCACAAAATCGGTGAGTTCCAGGGGATCAGCTTCAAGCTGGCCGACATGAAGACGCGCATCGAAGCCAGTCGGCTGCTGATCTATCAGGCTGCGCTCGCCAAACAGCGCTCCAAGGAGAGCGGCGGACGGTACACGCTTGAGGCCTCGATGGCCAAGCTCTTCGCCTCAGAGACGGCCATGTTTTGCGCACACGCCGCCGTACAGATCTTTGCCGGGATGGGCTACTCCAAGGAGCTGCCTATCGAGCGCTATTTCAGGGACGCCAAGATAACCGAGATCTACGAGGGAACCAGCGAGATCCAACGCCTGGTGATCTCGCGGATGGAGCTGGGGTTGCGGTAGGGTCTGGCGGGTGGGGTGACCGTAGCGACCCGCACTACGGCTCATGTTCGACGAGTTTCGCCGTGGGCGCCGGGATTGAGCCGTCTATTGAGAGTGGCTGATCCATTTCGATGACGGCAGATTGACGTGGGCCCCTGCCATCGCTCTGGACCAAGTGCCAGGGAGTTAGAGCATCCCCCCTGGCATCTATCCCTCTTCAGGAGAAGCCGAGGATTGAGCCCGCTCAGTCCGACGTTCTCGAAACGCGAGCCAGACCGAGAGCCCAGCGCCGACAACGAAAAGCACGATACCCAGTGGGACATCCCAAGGGCGGTATCGGAAGGCATACGTGTGCGAGCCTTCTTGAGTATTGACGGAAAGCCACCCTCCATCCAACAGCTCCGCGGGCTTTCCATCGACCTCGGCCAGCCAACCCGCCCAGCTATTCTCTTCTACGACGAGCGCCCCGCCTTGGGTCGCGGCACAACTCACATCAATGTCTCCTCCCGTCCCACGGGCCGTGCACGCCGTGCGGCTCCCGTCGGCGTGTACGATTGCGGCATATTCCTGTCGCTCGACCGGCGCGTGGATGTGGATCCCCTCAACGATGGATTGTTCCACCATGCCCCCCGGGGGCCCATTTCGATTCGCCTCGAGCACCGGCTGAGGGACCGGTCTGTCCTTCCAATGCCAGGTGCGGAAGAAGTCGCCACTTAGTTTTAGATCGGCCCCGATAGCCGGCGTCACGAAGAAGTGTTCCCCAAAGGGCACATTCACCCACTCGAGGCCGGGTGTCTTGAGTGCATTTACCACGCTCGTGATGTACGGATCGATGCCCTTTGTCCCTATCCACAAGGAGCTGAACGTCCGTGCCTGATTGACCGCGATCAACAGCGGGACCAGCAGAAGCCACCGCACATCCAGGGAGATCGATGCCGCGACACTCGCGCCTTCAAGACTCAGGCGGAATCGTCGTTTCCGTGCCGAGAGCAGTCGGTCCAACCCGATTGCTGACAGCCCGAGGATCGGTGGGACTGCAAGGCTGGCAATGAACGAAGTGTAACGGATGCCGCCAATGAGCTGGGTGAGCCAGCTGAGCTTGACGATCTTAACAAGCCAGGCCAGCGGCACACTGCTGGCGGTCCACAACGCCAACGCCGCCGCGATGGCAAGAAAGGCGATCGCCCGCCTCATACGCGGGTCGCGGGCGCTGAAGACGCCATATGCCGCAAGGATGACCGGTATCCAACCCACGAAGTTGACAAAGTGCGAAGGCCAGGGTGGCTTGCCAAGCGCGTTACTCAAATAGAAGGTGATGTCGCGGATTACCAGATTCAAAGGTACATAGGCCAGTGGTTGTGCGTTGCTGAATGAAGTGTCGAAATCCTTGGCGATTTGGGGAAGGAAGTGCACGAACGGGACCAGGAAGGGCCCGGCGAGGAGCATCGCCAGTCCCACGGCCTGGGCGAACCGCCGCACGAGCCGCGTGAGGTTATCCCGTTCTAACGGGACCAGAAAGACGGCAGCCGGCAGCACGAAGATGAGTCCGATCTGCATGTAACCCGTCCCGCCGACGGCCAACAGCGCCAGAATGACCGCCAGAGGGATTACGCCTCTCCAGGTCATTTCCCTGGTCAGGTAGAGCATTGCCGGGAACACGGCCACAGCCGAGGCCGTCGAGAGAACCAGGCTGAACGCCCCGAGCTCCATTCGCGCCGCCAGGTAGCCTGCGACGACGGCCATTGCGGCTCCCCACAGCCTCGACGGCAACCGGAGTCCCAGAAGATGCCCCAGCCACCATTGGGAAAGGCCAGCCAATGCAAATACCCCGACGAGGGCCACCTTGGAGCCATTGACTATGCCCCAGATCAGCGTCGTCACGATCACCAGCGGGTGGAGAGTGCTGGCCACGGGGTCGGCAAACGCCGGGAAACCGCCGCGGACGTTTCCGTACCATAAGCCACACAATCCGCAATCCTCGAATCTCTGCCAGACCGAGTGAGTTTGAATGGCCGACAGATACTCGCGGCCGGCAGGCACGATTGCCGGATCCATGTCGAGATACGGCCGCGTGAAGTAAACCGCCCACAGCACGATGGCGGCCAGCTCGACGACGAGAAACCCCCTTGAATCGACTATCCTGGACCATCTTCCCTTCTTCGCCCAATCCAGAAGAGCGTGGCCTGTCAGGGCATCGGGATCATCCCCCGGGCTGCCTGGTCCGTTTGCCGCCGCCGGCCCACCGCCTCCCATCTCAGCAGCAGGCGAGGACTGCATCGACCCTAGATCTGTCACGCGTCTTCCTCCTGAAACGGCGTGCAAGTGCATCAGTGTAGCCCACGATACAGCGTGCGGTCTCGCGGGACCATCACGCCCAGCGTCCATTCGAACGCAGGCCCGACACCGAGGAATAGGGCATCAATGTCGCGTGAATGCCGACCATGATGGCGCTCGATTATAGGCTGTGGCCCAAGTCGCCGCCACTAGCAGCGTGCGGGGCGTGGCGGATCGTGGGAGGGAGACCATT
>MGOM01000069.1:21453-25085 GCA_001797105.1 Chloroflexi bacterium RBG_19FT_COMBO_62_14 | reverse complement strand
CTGATGTGGCCCATGGCCGGGATTGAGTGCGTGCCGCCGCTCCGATCTTGCTCCGTGGGCGAAAAGGGGCCGTGAAAATTCGCTTGCCCACCATGAGGATCAGCGCTATGCTGGCGCCACCGGGAAGATCATGGGCATCCCCAGATACGGAATATCAACCAGGGTTGAGGCACACCTCTGGGATCCGGCCCGACAGGAATGCCGGCTGGCGAACCCCGAGACAAGCGAGCAAGGAAGAATCTCGTGGGCGTGACAAGAGGCAATGGGCTGCTCGAGGGACTCCTGGCCCGCCTTCGAGCAGGGAAGGCCAACAGTTTGATCCCGGAGCCGCTGCGTCGTGGCCGCATCCTGGACATCGGTTGCGGGAGCAACCCCTACTTCCTGGCCCACACCTCCTTCCAAGAGAAATTCGCCATCGACCAACTCCCGGCAGCAAATACACCAGACGAAATCGCCTGGCATTCGCTCGATCTGAATGCCGATCCCCATCTGCCATTCGAGGATGGATTCTTCAGCGTCATCACAATGCTGGCCGTGGTCGAACACCTGGATCCAGCCAGGCTGGTTGTGCTGTTCAGCGAATGTCGCCGAGTACTCTCACCAGAAGGGATGGTTGCCCTCACGACCCCTTCAGCCTGGTCCGATAGATTGCTACGCTGGATGGCGCGATTCAGTTTGGTGAGCAAGGAAGAGATCGAAGAGCACGTCTTTGCGTACACTCTCCCTCTGCTCGGATGGTACTTCGGCACGGCGGGCTTTCGAATGGACACGCTCCGGTTTGGCTACTTCGAGTTCGGCTTGAACATGTGGGCCACGGCGCGCAACTGAACTTGGGCTTGAAGCGCACGTTGAACGCCGCTCACGCCCCCGATTCAGGCACCGACCCTACCCTCAAGATCCGGCGCGTCGGCCCCTGTCAATCGAGTCCAATTCTCGACGATCCGACGGGGCGCTCGATCTCGAAAGCGCGGGACCAGGCCAAACCACATCACCCCGCAAAGGGCCATGCCAAGCATCATGAGGAACAACCCCAGGGGCACGTCCCAGGGCGCGTAACGGAATTCGAAATTGTGCTCCCCCGCCGGGGCCTCGACCTCCAACCACTGTCCCCTCATAAGAGACACTGGCATGCCGTCGAGCCGGGCCCTCCAACCAGACCAGTTGTTCTCCTGGACGACAAGTCGGCCGGGAGCCGAGGCGTTGCAGGCCACATCAATCCTCCCGCCGGCCCCGGTCGCCGAACAGGGCTCCTGGCCCGTGTCGGTCACCACGGCTGCGTAATGCACTTCCGGTCTCAGGTACACGAAGATCCCGTATGACTCTCCGATGCTCACTGCGCTGTCAGCAGGTGAGGGGCCGCGGATGGCTTCAAGTCGCGCCGCCGGCACCGTCCTGCCTTTCCAGCCCCAAGGTTTCAGCCCGGGGGAGATCTTGAGGCCCGAGACGATCGCCGGGGCGATGAAGTAGTGCTCCCCGAACGGCGGTGAGACCCATTCAAGCTCTTCAGTCCGTAGTGTTTGCTGGATCCAGGGAACGTCGTCGCCTTGATGCAGAATCGTCAGCCACGCGTGAGCATAAGCCGCATCCGATCTCACGTTGAACACCAATGGGATCACAAGTGCCCACTTGAGGGAGAAGCCCCGAGTCCCGCCCATGGCCGAGCTCTGGAGCCCGAGCATCACCTTCGGCCAATCCATCTTGAGCAAACGGTGCAATCCAAATGAAGCCATGCCCAGGATCAATGGAATTGCCAGTCCAGCGGTGAAACTCGGAAATCGAATAGCCGCAACTGCCGGGATGTACTTGACAAGCGACTTCAACAAAGGGTCGCTGGCGATCGCAAACACGAGAACGACCGCGGCGGCCAGAAAGAAGATCCTGCGCCGGCGCTCGCCGCCGGCCGCACCCAGCCCAACAACCGCCAACACGACGGGCACCCATCCAATGAACAGCGTGTACGGTGCCGGCGCGGCGATCATACCCAACGTCCCGCTTCCGCGGTACACGGCCGTGTCGGCGATGACCAGATTGAGGGGCAGGACCTCGAGCGGAGGAGCGGATTGAAAGCTGGGATCGAGGGGCTTCGCGAAGTTCGGAAGGAAATGGGCCACGGGAATAAGGAACGGGGCAGCCAGGAGCGCCGCCAGCCCGCCCGCCAGGGCCATATCCTTCCAGGCTGCCTTCGGCTTGAGTTTCTCATCCAGGAGTAAGAAGGCCAGTGCCGGCGACAGGGCCAGCAGGCCAAGTTGCATGTACCCCTGTCCTCCGAGGATCGCCGAAGCGAGGACAACCCCCAGCAACACCACCGATCTTCGAGTTCCGCGCCTTTCGACCGACAGGACAGCCGGGATGACCAGGCTGGCCAGGGCCGTGGAGAGCAGGATGGTGAAAGCGCCGTCATCCATTCGGCCGGCAAGATGCCCACCCGCCACGGCGATCAAGGCGGACCACACCCGCGGGAGCCATCCGACCTCCAGTTCGTGCGCAAGCCACCACTGAGCCAGGCCGGCTATCGCCAGGGAAACGATCAGGGCGACCTTGGTGCCGTTGATGACCCCCCACAGAAGCGTGGTCACGGCGATGACGGGGTGGAGCGGTGCGCCAAAGAGCTCGGCCGCGGCCGGATAACCTCCGCTTGTGGATCCGTTCCAGAGTGCACACCATCCGCAGGTCCTGGCCACTTCCCAGAGGTTGTTCGACTGGATCACCATCATGAACTCGCGGCCGAAGGGCACTTCCCTCGGATCGAAGTTCAAATAGTTGCGTCCGATCCAGACTGCAAACAGCGCGATCAACGTGAGCTCGACGATCGCCAACAATACCCTCCCCGGCCATCCCCCCCATAAGCCACCCTCGGAAGGTCGGAATACCGCCTCTAGAGCCTCTATGCGCCGCCTCACCGAGCCTGATCTCACGGCTTTCTCCTTTCTACCCGGACCGACATATTGTATAGGTCAAGGACCTTGGAAGGAAAGCCGACTACCCGCCCGTAGGCCGCGGCCTGGATCGACCAGGGAAACGCGAGAAGGATTTCACGTGCTGCAGCTCGCGCTTGGATGATGGCTCGGAGGTTGCCGGACTCGGGACGCCGTCCACGGATCTGCGGATCGCCGCCCCGGACTAGGGCGCCGGGCACAGGCGCCGGCTCTCATTGATGCCATTCCGGACAAACGGGAACTTGTGGGAATAAGTAAGTGGTGCTATCTATACGAAGCATCGAAGGCCAACCGGCCCACAGCGCTCAAGTCGATTCCTTCCCCGCCCGCGGCTGCCGAGTCGCAAAGGGGCATCCATTGAAAACATCGATCCGCAAGCGGTCGTCAAAGACCGGAAAGAAATCGGTCCTTCCCACACCGGACACGTCAGAGCTGGCCGCCCCGGCTGCACCCGAAGCGGCCGGTTCCGACTTCGCGATCTTGCTCCTTGCCGGAGCCGGTCTGGTGTTCGTGGGCCAGTCACTGAGCGCCGTCCTGCTGGGGCCGGACAAGTGGAAGTCCTATCCCTTCACCGTTTTGGGCCTGGGCTTCTTCTTGATCGCCGCCAGAGCGTTCTCACGTGGCCGGCTCGATCGGTGGCTCGGCCAGGCAACCGGACGCCTGGCCTACTGGTTCGCCGGCCGCCCGCATCAGGTC
>MGOM01000069.1:19216-21435 GCA_001797105.1 Chloroflexi bacterium RBG_19FT_COMBO_62_14 | reverse complement strand
CCGCTGTTGAGCGTGGCGGCTTGGGTGGCAGCCGGTGATGGCCCGCTGATGAAGTCCGCCTGGTTGGCCGCCGGTACGTGGCTATTGGGGATTCTCTGCGTGTTTGCGGCGAACTGGGATCGGAAGAGCCGGCTGGAGTTCTCGGCCGTGTCACGACCGGATCTCCTGATCGCTTGTCTCGTGTTCGTAGCGGCCCTTCTCCTGCGAGGTCTGCTTATTGGACAGATCCCGTGGCTTCTCACCGGCGATGAGTCTTCCGCTGGATTGAGTGCGGTTGAATTCGTCCGCGGTGTGCGCAATAACCTGTTCGGCGTTGGCTGGTATTCGTTCCCCTCCCTTTACTTCTTCGTGCAGTCGCTTTCCATACGAGTCCTCGGGCAGACCGCGCAGGCGCTGAGGATCACCTCCGCTCTTGCGGGTGCCCTGACCGTCTTCGCACTCTACTACTTTGCCCGCGAAACATTGGGGCGAGGGGTTGCCTTGATTGCAGCCAGCTACCTGGCTGCATCTCATTTTCATATCCACTTCAGCCGCATCGGACTGAACAACGTTTGGGATGGGCTGTTCATCGTCGGCTTCTCGGCTTTTCTGTGGCACGCCTGGGACTTCGGAAATGAGAGCTCCGTCGGACGTCGATTCTCCTTCGTCATGGCCGGCGTTGTGCTTGGCCTGGCACAGTACTTCTACACATCTACGCGGGTGCTTTTCCCGATGCTGTTTGCATGGCTCATCGTCGCCGCACTCCGGGAGCGCAAAGCCGTATTCCAACGCCTCCCCGGGTTGGCCGCCATGCTCCTTGCCGCGGCGGTCACGTTTCTCCCGCTCGCTCTCTACTTCAACCGCCACCAAGAAGAGTTTTTCGCCCCCTTCAAGCGGGTTGCCGTTCTTGGTCCCTGGCTGCAAGACGAGATAAGCCGAACCGGATTGCCGGCCTGGAGAATCATGGCCGAACAGTTCAGGATCTCCGCGCTGGCCTTCACGCATGTCGAGATCCGCATGTGGTATCAACCAGGGACGCCGATGCTGCTCCCTGCAGGGGCGGCATTGTTCATCCTTGGGCTGGTCCTCCTGATGTCCAACCTGCTCGACTTGCGCCGGCTCTGGCTTGCCTTATGGCTGCTCAGCGCAGTAACCATCGGCGCTCTCAGCCATGGATCGCCAGCCGCCCAACGTCTGACTGTCGCCGTGCCCGCTGTGGCCATCGTACTCGCGCTGCCTCTGGCCGAAGCTTACCGCTGGCTTGTGCATTTATGGCCGGCCCGGGCTGCGATCCTGCGCGCGGCAGTCGGCGTTGCGCTAGCCGTAGTTGTTGTCTGGGACCTCAACTTCTACTTCCTGCGGTATTCTGCCGAGAGGAGATTCGGGGATGTCAATACTGAGACAGCCGATGTGGCGGCTTCATTTCTACAAGATGCCGAGAGCGGGCATCAGGTTTTCTTCCTTGGATCTCCGCGAATGGGCTACAAGAGTATCTCTGCTCTTCCCTACCTCCTACCCCAGGTCGAAGCAAGGGACGTCCTCCAACCGCTGAGCGATGCGCCTCTTCAGGCCCTCACTATGCCGACGACGTTCATCATCCTCCCCGAGCGGAAGGCTGAGCTACCGCTCCTTCAGGAGAGGTATCCTGGCGGGGTACTCACGGAGCATTCCGGCAAGGATTCGAGGCTCCTTTTCGTGGCCTACTCCTTGGGTAGGCCTCCGTAGAGAAACCGCATGAAGAGAGCCTGGACTGGATTAGGGCCCGGCTGGCACGCCTCCCCGCGCAGCGGTCAAGTCCCGGGCAGATCCGTTCAGCGTCGACCTCCCCTCCCCCCGGACAGATGCCCTGCAAACGCGCACTCGCGGATGAGCTAACCCGGGTCGAGCCAGGGCCAGTGCCTTCCTCGGCATTTCGGCGCTTGTCCTATGACAGACTGACTACCCCGATCCTCGAATGCCCGGCAAGCCGCTCGGGCGGCCCGGAGTGCCATGGCGGTCTTCCGCGGGAGTCCCCTTCACCTCCCCGAATGACCTGCCCCACCCCCTTTCCGGAGAGCTGATCGCCTGGAAGACTCACAACCCCGAGTGCGAAGACGGTCTCACTATCCACTTCGCCCCGAATGCGGCTATCCTTAGGTGGTCTCATGTCCTGGAACACGATGGAACCCTTTGGCTGGCTGTTACTGGCCCTCGTCCTGGCGGTCGTGGCTGACGTGGTGTTGATCCGGCTATGGCAGCGG
>MGOM01000069.1:15490-19131 GCA_001797105.1 Chloroflexi bacterium RBG_19FT_COMBO_62_14 | reverse complement strand
CGCCGGGCGTGACAGTCCCGCGACCGCCCGTGGCTGTCCGTGGCGCGGAGCCTGAGCCCATCCCGGCCGCGCCCTTTCTTACCGGCTGGGTCAGTCGCCGACTTCATGAACTGGAGGCGCGCCTTCTGAATGCGCTCTCCATGCTGCGTGCGACCATGGGGAAACTGGAGCTGGCGCTCTTCGCGTTGGCCATCGGTGTGTACCTCATCACTCGCTTCATTGGTCTGGATCGGTTCCCGATCTATTTCTTCACCGACGAAGCCGTCCAGACGGTCCTGGCTTCCGACTTCGTCCGGGACGGGTTCCGGGACTTCAACGGCGCGGTCTTCCCGACGTACTTCCAAAATGCTTCGCTCTACAACCTCAGCCTGTCTGTCTATCTTCAGTTGATCCCCTATCTGCTCTTCGGAAAATCGGTTCTGGTCACCCGGGGGACGGCGATGCTGGTGACGGCCATCGGAGCTATTGGGCTCGGCCTGACGCTGAAGAATATCTTCCACATCCGCCACTGGTGGGCCGGTGTGCTCTTCCTGTCCATCACGCCCTCCTGGTTCCTGCACTCTCGAACCGCCTTCGAAACGACCCTGATGGTCTCGTTTTACATCTGGTTCCTCTATCTGTATCTCCTCTATCGCACCCGCTCACCCCGCTATCTTTACGCCAGCCTCATTCTTGGGGGATTGGTGTTTTACAGCTACAGCCCAGGCCAGTTGATTATCTTCGCCACGGGATTGTTCCTGCTGTTCTCAGATCTACGCTACCACTGGCGCAACCGCCGGACCGGTTTCAAGGGGCTGGCACTGGTCGCTCTGTTGTGCGTTCCCTATCTCCGCTTCCAGCTCACGCACCCGGGCGAGACGGTATTCCATTTGCGCATGCTAGATTCCTACCTCTTCCACGATATCCCGTGGTGGGAGAAGGCGCGCACATTGCTGGACAACTACCTCCATGGTCTCAGTCTAGCGTATTGGTACTGGCCCAACACCGAGGATCTCCCTCGTCACGTCATGAAGGGATACGGCAACATTCTCTTGGCGACTCTGCCTCTTGCCCTGACCGGGCTGGTCAGTTCTCTACGCCGCCTGCGGGACACCGAGTATCGGGCTGTGCTGATTGCCCTGCTGGCGGCTCCAATGGGCATGGCACTGGTCGGCGTCGGACTCACCCGGGTCCTGGTGTTCGTCTTTCCGGCAGCACTGCTGACGACATTGGGGATCGAAACGATCGGCCGGCTCGTTTCGCGCAGGCTTCCCAGCCCGGTTTTCGCCGTAGCCCTTTTCGCCTTACTCACTGCTTACAACCTGCACATGCTGGATGACTCCCTGACCGACGGGCCGACGTGGTTCACCAATTACGGCCTGTACGGAATGCAATATGGGGGAAAGCAGGTCTTCGGAGAGGTAGAAGCCAGCCTGAGGCAGTCTCCCGACACGCTCGTCTTCGTGTCCTCGATATGGGCCAACGGCGCCGACATCCTGGAGCGCTTCTTCCTACAGGAAGATGATCCGGTCTGGATGCTCGACTTCGACGGACTTGTCTACGCCAAGGTCGAGGAGCTCGATCGGATGCTGTTCGTCCTGACGTCGGAGGAGGTCACCAAGCTGTCGAATGACCCGAAGTTCGACGATCTCCGCGTCGAGAAGACAATCCCCTACCCCGACGGGAGTATCGGCTTTTACTTCGTCCATCTGGCATATTCTGATGAGGCCGATGCGATCTTGGCGGCCGAGAGGGCCGAACGGCGTCAACCGGTTCGGGACAAGGTCTCGATCAAAGGGGAAACTGTCACGATCGATCATCCTGCCTTCGACTCAGGCCAGGTGGAGAACCTCTTCGACGGTGACCCCTTCACACTCGCCCGATCTCGCAAGATCAATCCGGCGGTTCTCGTTCTGACCTTCGAGCGGCCCCGGAGCGTGCAAGGCCTGCGATTGACGACCGGGACGATGGACATGACGGTCATCGTCCGAGTCTATGCCGGCGAGACGGCCGAACCGAGGGAATACTCGGCCACGTACCACGACCTCCCCGAGGATCCCACAATCGAATTCGTGTTCGACGACGCTCCCCTCAAGCTGACCAAGGTTGAGATTTCAATTCAGAACCTGAATGACGGCCCCGACGGCAACGTACACATCCGCGAGATCGTCCTCGATTGATTTTCGCACCTCGCCCGGGCGAGGCCCGCACAGCACCGTCGGTATGGATCGGCCCGCGATTCCGGCGGCCGTTTATCCGACTTGTAACTCGCCTCAGCGCTCCTGGCCGAGTCCTGATTTCTTTCTCATCCCGACCTTCGACTCCGAGAGGCTATAATCCTTATGTGAGTACTTTGGCCGTTAGGGCACCGATCGGAGTTCCTCTCCAGCCTCTTCGGACGGGGACGATCCCTTGAAGGCGATCTACATCAACAAACACGGCGGGCCGGAGGTCCTTGAATTCGGCGATCTGCCCGCGCCCGAGCCCGATCCGGGTCAGATCCAGGTTCGCATACATTGGTCCGCTCTGAATGCAGCCGACTTGTGGACCAGGGCGGGCTGGCCAGGCTTAAAGCTCGAGTTCCCGCACATCCTGGGCGCCGATGCTGCAGGGGAGGTCGCCGGCCTCGGCGATGGTGTGACCGGTTTCGGGCTCGGCGACAGAATCGTGATCGACCCGAGCATCGCCTGCGGCCAATGTGAGGCGTGCCTGTCCGGGAGAGACAATCAATGCCAGAGATGGCACCTGCTCGGCGAGACTATTCGGGGGACATACGCCGAAACGGTCTGCGTCCCCGCTGTCAATGTCCTCAAGATCCCCGACGGATTCGAGGCCAGAGCCGCGGCAGCCGCCGCTCTCGTGTTCCTGACCGGATGGCACTCCCTCATCACGCGTGGGGCGCTCCGGCCCGGCGAGAGCGTCCTGATCATCGGTGCCTCCGGGGGAGTGAGTACGGCTTGCATCCAGATCGCCAAACTGGCCGGTGCGAAAGTCATCGTGGTCGGATCGGATGCTGAGAAGCTCGGCCTGGCGGAATCGCTCGGTGCGGATGTCCTCATCGACCGATCGGCGGTCGAAAACTGGTCCTCGGCGGTCTTCAAGGCAAACGACCGGCAAGGGGTAGACGTTGTGGTTGATAACGTCGGGGCAGGTTCAATGCCCATGAGCATGCGCGCCGCGCGGAAGGGCGGCCGCATCCTGACCGTCGGGAACTCGGGCGGAGCGGTCTTTGAGATCGACAACCGGTACGTCTTCGGGAAGCATCTTTCGATTCTGGGTTCGACCATGGGCACACACCAGGACTTTGTCTCGGTCATGGCCTTGGTCTTCGCCGGCAAGCTGCGCCCGGTCATCGATCGAGAGTATCCACTTGCGGAGGCCGGAGTTGCTCAAGACCGGCTCGCTTCCGGCCGGCAAATGGGGAAGATCCTCCTTGCGATCTAGACGTCGGCCTGTGATCGTAACCCTGCTGAGCCTGGGGGTTTTAATCCTCGCAACCCTCTATCTCATCCGGCTGGCGGCCAGCCTGCGCTCACCCTCTCTCCCGTTCACAATCCCCACCTGGTATCTGCCGCTGACCGGCGCCGTTTGGGGAGTGGGCGGATTGCTGCTTGCTTGCGGCTTGTTCGTCGGCCACGGCTGGGCGCCAACCGCTGCCCGCT
>MGOM01000069.1:15155-15445 GCA_001797105.1 Chloroflexi bacterium RBG_19FT_COMBO_62_14 | reverse complement strand
TTCTTGGCCGGAGCGACTACTCTACCGTCACCCGTCCTGCGGGGGCGGTTCTGAGTCTCACGGCAGTGATGATCTTGCTTCTGGGGCTCAACCGAGAGGGTGCGCGTGAGTATTTCGGGGAGAACTCCTCATGAGCGATAGCTCAAGGCTTGAGCATCTACGGCAGCTCCGTGAACAGGCCATGGTCGGCGGTGGCGAGGAGCGGATCGAGGCCCACCACGCGCGCGGCCACCTGTCCGCTCGGGAGCGGCTGGAATTGCTCCTGGACAAGGGCTCGTTTCGAGAGACCG
>MGOM01000069.1:12099-15146 GCA_001797105.1 Chloroflexi bacterium RBG_19FT_COMBO_62_14 | reverse complement strand
GGATTTCGGCCTCGACCAGCGCAAGGTCCTCTCCGACAGCGTGATCACAGGTTGGGGCACGGTTGACGGACGCCTGGTTTATGTGTACTCGCAGGATTTCACCGTCTTCGGCGGGAGCCTGGGTGAGGTTCACGCCGAGAAGATCTGCAAGATCATGGACATGGCCGTCAAGAATGGAGCACCGTTGATTGGGTTGAACGACTCCGGTGGCGCTCGAATTCAGGAGGGGGTTGTCTCGCTCGGCGGCTACGCCGACATCTTCCTGCGCAACACGCTTGCCTCGGGGGTCATCCCACAGATCAGCGCCATCATGGGGCCGTGCGCCGGGGGCGCCGTGTATTCTCCAGCCTTGACCGATTTCGTTTTCATGGTTCGGGAATCCTCGCACATGTTCGTCACCGGCCCGGACGTGGTCAAATCGGTCACCCGGGAGGAGGTCAGCTTCGAAGAACTCGGAGGGGCCGAAGTCCACGCCAGCACTTCCGGTGTCTGTCATTTCGTTGCCGAGAGCGAGGCGGATTGCCTGTACCTGATCCGTGTTCTGCTCTCCTACCTCCCGGCCAACAACATGGAGGACCCGCCCTTCGTACCGACGACCGATGATCGTCTTCGGACGGACGAAACCCTCGACCAAATCGTCCCTGAAGAGGCCAACCGGCCATACGACATCCGCGAAGTGATCCGCAAGGTTGTGGATGACGGGGTGTTCCTCGAGATCCACGAACGGTTCGCCCAAAATATCGTCGTCGGCTTCGCCCGGATGGGAGGACACAGCCTGGGCATCATCGCCAATCAGCCGGCAGTGCTGGCAGGTGTGCTCGACATCAATGCCTCAGACAAGGCCGCCCGATTCGTGCGGTTCTGCGATTCCTTCAACCTACCGATCGTCACGTTCGTCGACGTCCCCGGCTTCTTGCCGGGCACCGCCCAGGAACACGGGGGAATCATCCGTCATGGGGCGAAGCTTCTTTACGCCTATTGTGAGGCGACCGTCCCCAAGATCACGGTGATCACGCGCAAGGCCTACGGCGGCGCCTACGACGTGATGTCCTCCAAACACATCCGAGGCGATCTGAATCTGGCGTGGCCGACGGCCGAGCTGGCGGTGATGGGCCCCGAAGGTGCGGTGAGTATCATCTTTCGCAAGGAACTGGCCGAAGCCGACGACCCTGAGAAGCGCAAGGCCGAGCTCGTGGCGGAATATCGGGAGAAGTTCGCCAATCCTTATGTGGCGGCCTCGCGAGGCTACCTGGACGATGTGATCGAGCCGCGCCATACCCGGCCGCGCGTCATAAACGCCCTTGAGATGCTCTCAAACAAGCGCGATACCAACCCGGCGAAGAAGCATGGAAACATACCACTCTAAGATCGCCAACCCGGCTGGGGCTCTGCGGGGCGGCCGCCCACCAGCCAGTCGGAAGGCCGTCCCCGGGCACGAGCATACCCGGACAACCGACCCTGTGCGGGATCGACCTGGGCCTCCGGCTCCCGTCATGCCAGGAACCGAGACGAGAGGGGCGAGCCATGTTCAGTAAAGTTCTGGTCGCCAATCGAGGCGAGATCGCCGTGCGCATCCTGCGCGCCTGTCGCGAGCTGGGGATGGACACGGTCGCCGTGTACTCAGAGGCCGACCGTTCGTCTCTGCACGTCCGCTATGCGGATGAGGCCTACCTGCTTGGCCCGGCCCCGGCGCGCGAGTCCTATCTGCGCGGGGACAAGATCATCGAGATCGCCAAGCGCTGTAAGGCCGGCGCCATTCACCCGGGTTACGGCTTCCTGGCCGAAAGGGACGACTTCGCCCTGGCTGTCGAAGAAGCCGGCCTTGTCTTCATCGGCCCGAGGCCAAGTGCCATTGCTGCCATGGGCGATAAGGCTGTGGCCCGGGCCACGGTCACCGCCGCCGGCGTCCCGATCGTCCCCGGCACAGAAGGCGAGGGCGACCTGCGCGACGAAGAGATCATCGCCATCGCTCCCAGGATCGGTTTCCCCTTGCTGATCAAAGCGACGGCCGGTGGCGGCGGAAAAGGCATGCGCGAGGTGACCTCGCCTGAGCAGATGGGCGACCTCCTGCAATCCGCCCGCCGCGAGGCCGAATCGGCTTTCGGTAACGGGAACGTCTACCTGGAAAAGCTGCTCACCAATGCCAGGCACATCGAGTTCCAGATCCTGGCCGACTCGGCCGGAAACGTGATCCACCTCGGTGAACGTGAATGCTCGCTCCAGCGTCGTCACCAAAAGCTGCTCGAAGAGTCGCCCTCGCCGTTCATCGATGATGCGCTTCGACAACGCATGGGCGAAGTGGCGTGCACAGCAGCCCGGGCGGTCGACTACCTCAACGCCGGTACCATCGAGTTCCTGGTCGACGCCGACCACAACTTCTTTTTCCTCGAGATGAACACCCGGCTCCAGGTTGAACACCCGGTAACCGAGATGGTCACCGGGATCGATATTGTCAAGGAGCAAATCCGCATCGCCCGCGGCCGGAAGATGCGCTATTCCCAGGATGACGTGCGCTGGAGTGGTTCGGCCATCGAGTGCCGAGTCAATGCCGAGGACCCTTACAACAACTTCTTGCCCTCGACCGGGACTCTGAATCAGATCATCCCGCCGACGGGCCCAGGAGTGCGCGTCGACACCGGCGTTTATCCCGGTTTCCAGATCTCACCTTACTATGATTCGATGATCTCCAAACTCATCTGCTGGGGGGAGACGCGCGGCGAGGCCATCTTGCGCATGCGCCGCGCCCTGGAGGAGTATCGGATCTTGGGCGTCAAGACGAACATCCCCTTCCACCAGAACATCATGGATTCGCACCGCTTCATGGGAGGCCAGTACGACACTCGCTTCGTGGAGGAGCGGTTCTCGATGGACAAGGCCGAGGAGGGCAAGCCAACGCGATCCGATATCGCCGCGATCATGGCCTCGCTGGTCGCCCATCGCCTCAGCCAACAGGCCTCGCAGATCGTGCGGCGCGGCGAGCGAGACACCAGCAACTGGAAATGGGTCGGCCGTTGGGAGCGCATGAATCGATGAGAGGCGTGACTGCG
>MGOM01000069.1:11342-12086 GCA_001797105.1 Chloroflexi bacterium RBG_19FT_COMBO_62_14 | reverse complement strand
TCAGCTCGCCGCCAGTGTCCTTGGCGTTCGATCCGCCCAAGTCGGAATCGACGGCCTCGACCTGTGCCGCCCGCTCCTCCTGAGGATCTGAGCCCGCATGCGATACATCACGACGGTCGATGGCGAAACGTACGAAGTCGAGATCAACTCCGAGAGTGAGATCACCGTCTCCGGCCGCAGGCTGCAGGTGGACTTCCAGTCTGTCGCCGGCCAGCCGGTGTACTCTCTGATCCTCGATGGCCAGTCGTACGAGGCCTATGTCTACCCTTCTGAGCAGGGTCTGGATGTGCTTCTCCTGGCGCAGCTGTATCACATCACCGTCGAGGACGAGCGACAACGACGCCTACGCCAGGCTTCGGGCATGCAGATCAGCGGTTGGGGCGAGTTCCATCTGAAGGCCCCCATGCCGGGACTGATCGTGGCCGTCCCGGTCGCCGAAGGACAGGCGGTAGAGCAGGGACAGGACCTGGTGATTCTCGAGTCGATGAAGATGCAGAACGAGTTGAAAGCGCCTCGAGCAGGGAGCGTTTCAAGGATCCGCGTCAAACCAGGGGACAGCGTCGAGCAGAATCAGATCCTTGTGACCCTGGTGTGAGATGACAGGCTCTGAGGCCGAGATCGAGGCCAAGTTCTACCTGCGCCACCTGGCCGGTGTGCGCCGGCGACTACTTGCCCTCGGCGCCCGCATGCTGGCGCCTCGCGTCCTGGAACGAAACATCCGCTTCGACACCCCGGACCGGCGTC
>MGOM01000069.1:7881-11313 GCA_001797105.1 Chloroflexi bacterium RBG_19FT_COMBO_62_14 | reverse complement strand
AGGCAAGATCGCGCCGTCTATCTTACGTACAAACTCCCCGGTCCCGTCCCAGAAGTCAGGCAAGAGATTGAATTCGAGGCCGGCGATTTCACCGCCGCCGGCCGCTTTCTTGAAGCCCTTGGCTTTGAGCGCGCATTCTCCTATGAGAAATACCGGGAGGTTTTCGCCCTCGATCCGACGCACGTCATGCTCGACGAGTTGCCCTTCGGGTGCTTCGTTGAGATCGAGGGGGGCTCTCTCCCGGCCGTCATTGAGTGCTCCGGCAGGCTTGCGCTGGATTGGGAGCGCCGCCTCCCCGAGAGCTACCCGACACTTTTTGAACGTTTGCGCAAGGCATTGGAGCTGCCGTTCGTCGACGCGACATTCGCCAATTTCACAGGACAACCCCGCATCCAGGCCGAAGATCTTGCAGTCCATGATGCAACGATTTCCCCGGCTCCGGAGGGAAGACCGTGACCGAACGCCTCCATCAGGCCTTTCATACGTGGGAAGAAGAATCCGTCTTGCCGATGATCGAGCGCTTCCCTGAACGGCGGGCTCCTTTTGTCACGTCTTCGGGGATCCCGTTGGATCGGCTCTACCTGCCGGGCGATCCTGATCCTGACTACCTCGAGCAATTGGGCTTCCCCGGGGAATATCCTCTGACGCGCGGGGTGCATCCGACGATGTATCGCGGCCGCCTATGGACCATGCGCCAATATGCCGGATACGCGACCGCCGAAGAGACAAACCGTCGCTTCCGTTATCTGCTCGAACAGGGGCAGGGTGGTTTGTCGGTCGCCTTCGATCTGCCAACACAGATTGGCTACGACGCCGACAACCCCATCGCTTCCGGCGAGATCGGCAAGGTCGGGGTTTCCATTTCAAGCCTCGACGACATGGCCCGTCTTTTCGAGAACATTCCGCTCGACCAGGTTTCAACGAGCATGACGATCAATGCCCCGGCGGCAATCCTGCTGGCGATGTACTTCGCCGTGGCCAGGCGCCAGGGCGCCGACCTCAACCGGCTGCGCGGGACAGTCCAGAACGATATCCTCAAGGAATACATCGCACGCGGCACATATATCTTCCCTCCCGCGGCAGCCATGCGTCTGATCACGGATGTGTTCAGCTTCTGCCGGGTGAACGCACCCCGCTGGAACACAATCTCGATCTCGGGCTACCACATCCGCGAGGCCGGTTCAAGCGCCGTGCAGGAGGTGGCCTTCACCTTGGCCAACGCCATGGCCTACGTCCGGGCGGCCATCCAAGCCGGCTTGGCCGTCGATGATTTCGCCCCTCAGGTGGCATTCTTCTTCAATGCCCACAACCTCTTCCTCGAGGAAGTCGCCAAATTCCGCGCCGCCCGGAGGATGTGGGCCCGACTGATGCGGGATCGCTTCGGCGCCGCCGACCCCGACTCGTGGAAGCTCCGCTTTCACGCGCAGACGGCGGGCTCGACCCTTACCGCCCAGCAGCCGGAGAACAACGTTGTCCGGGTCACTCTCCAGGCGCTGGCCGCGGTCCTGGGAGGCACTCAGTCACTGCATACCAACAGCATGGACGAGGCGCTTGCCCTGCCATCCGAGCACGCGGTCAGGGTTGCCTTGCGCACCCAACAAGTGATTGCCTTCGAGTCGGGCGTGGGTGACACGGTTGACCCCCTGGCCGGATCGTACGTGGTGGAACATCTGACCGACGAGATTGAGCGGCGGGCCACCGCCTATCTGGACAAGATCGAAGCCATGGGGGGAGCCCTGGCCGCGATCGAGGCCGGATACATCCAGCGCGAGATCCAGGAGTCGGCCTATCAGGCACAGCAGTCCATCGAGCGAGGCGACACGATCGTTGTCGGCGTGAATGCCTTTGACACGCAGAACACGCCGCATTTGGAATTGCTCAAAGTGGATCCGACCATCGAACACATACAACGGCAGCGGCTGGCGGATCTGCGCCGTCGGCGCGATGAGGCCGCCGTTCAGGCCATTCTGGTCAGGTTGGAAGAGACGGCCGCCGGCCAGGGAAATCTGATGCCGCTTCTGATCGAGGCCGTGGAAGGCGATGTAACATTAGGAGAGATCTGCAACCGGCTCCGACAGGTCTGGGGTGAATACCGCGCTCCTGCGACCCTTTAGCAACTCCGTGCACCCCGGGCGAGCGATCACAACCCATTGAGGTCGATCATGGCGACAGTCCAACGCATCAATCACGTGGCCATCGTCGTCGATGACATCGACGCAGCCCTGGGGTTCTGGCGCGACGGCCTCGGGCTTCAGGTCACGCATGTAGAAGATGTCCCCAGCCAGGAGTCAATCGTCGCCTTTCTCCCTACCGGCGACTCGGAAGTCGAGCTCGTCAAGCCGACCTCCCCCGACAGCAGCGTAGCCCGGTTCCTGGGCCATCGCGGCCCGGGGATCCATCACATCTGCTTCGAGGTGGACGATCTCTTCGGATACATCGACCGCCTGCAGGAGCTGGGGGTGCGTCTCGTCAACAACGAGCCGGAGGTCGGGACCGGCGGCAAGTTGATCGCCTTCATCCATCCTGAGAGTACACACGGGGTGCTGGTTGAACTCTATCAGCTTACACGGCACGAGCCGGAGATCAGGCTGGAACGCGCCCGGAATCTGGCCGATCGGGCCATGGGACAAGGCCAGGTCATGGCCGCCGGCGTTCTGGCCTTCCTGCGCGCACTGCGTGCCGAGAGCGATGGAAAAGGCGCTGGAAGGCTGGAGGGCTGACTTACGCAACAGGGAATGTGCAACGCCGATTGTGCCCTTCCTGGCTCAGGTCGCCAGCCACCCGCCGAGGGACAACCTACCGCTCCGCGGGAGAGGCCGGTGGGAATCGCTCCCCACGCGGGCGTGGGTACCTCCAGACAAGCTCTCCGTCGGTCTGCCCCAAACCCCTCGACTTGTCATCCCCCTATGGAGTCCACCTTCGGCTGGCCTCTTGCTCTGCCTGTGAGCTCATCCGGTTAGGTCTGCATAGCCGGTGATTCGCTTCCCGACTGGCGAGAGGAATTGGCCGCCATGCATTAGAGTCCCCCGCTCCCAGCCCGTATGGCGACGAGAATCCACAACCCTGGGACGGCTGCAACGGTCACCGTGGTCGACGGAAGAACCGATGCTAACGCTCCCAGCCAGGCGTGGAGTAAGACATATGGGGACAAGCAGGGCGAGGCCCCTTTGAGGCTTGATCGTGACAAAGAACAGTCCTACTTAAGGCGGAAGAATCACGCCCATGAACGGCAGCCACTCAATGTTCCTCGTCAAGCGACATTGTGACATGCAGTCATCAGGAGCTGACATCTTGTTGGTCTCAGATGGGCACAACCGTCCGGTGTACCCGCCGTGCGCGTAGATGCCAGGCCAATACTGCAAGTGGGATCAGCGTGAACGGAATGAACGTTTGAGTTGCCACAGTCAAGGCCGCGGCAATGATGCTTACAGG
>MGOM01000069.1:0-7843 GCA_001797105.1 Chloroflexi bacterium RBG_19FT_COMBO_62_14 | reverse complement strand
TCGGGGAAGCGAGCACCGCACCGGCACGGGCGATCTCTTTTGATTGCCGTATCCCCCAGACGAAGACCGCTAGAGCACCCATGGCTACCGGAATCCGCAGTTGTGGCCAGGCCTTGAGCAGGCTGAACAGGCCCGGTGAGTTGCTAAATGTGAACTGCGTCAGTCTCGGAACCACACTGATCCAATCCATAACCCAGTTTGGCTGCCAGAGTAGCGGGGTCGCCCAAAGCAGAATCGTGAGGATGGCCCAGCGGACCAGGACTGACCTATCGTGCCGCAACCAATCGTACAAATGCCAGGGGAGCAAGAGGAAAGCGGCCTGGGGCTTCAGGGTCAACAACGCACCTAAGAATGCCCCCCGCCAGTGGCGGCCCACCCCGCGTTCCATGGTCCACCATAACAGGTCGAAGTTACCCGATGAAAGCATATGTAACACTGGGACAAAGAGAAGCCAATGCCAGAAGCGTCTTCGGAAAACGACGATCAGAAGCGCCACGTTCACTGCGACCCAGGTCCAAAAACTCACCTGTTCGGGTAGAACCGCGAAAACCACGAGAGCATAAGTAAACGGCAGTGGATAGTAGAAGAAGAGTACGCAATAGGGATTCTGGCCGGCGAGGACCGCTTGGCCGGCATGCCAGAGGATTGAGAAGTCCCACCCACCCATTGGACCTCAGGACGGAGAAGCTAAACGAGGCAATACAGCCGCCCCAGACAAGAAATCGATTCTACTCCCACAGCCTCCCAACGGAACCACGCTCGAGCGCCCCGCTCAAAGAGGAGCCCATCGTTCCGGTTCCACGCAGGTCTCGCCGAGAGAGCATCCCCCATTCTGATGCAGCTTCGGCGCCCAGGATTGCGGCGACGAGAATCGAGTTGAAGGATCGCTGCAATCCAATGAGAGTTTGGTGGCGTGCGATTGGTGACACGGTCTCTGGTCGATCGACCCGCGAACACCTGGCCGTCGTCGGGCCAATCTCAGGCGGCTTCACGAACGAAAGGCTTGCTTCAATCCCCTACCCACTCGAAGATAGTGGCCTCCCCTTGACCGACGCCGACGCAAAGAGTTGCCAGGCCGTAGTACGGCCGGGCCTCCGACGGAGCGCGTCGACGCATCTCATGGACCAACGTGCAGACGATGCGCGCCCCGCTGCAGCCGAGAGGATGCCCGAGGGCCACGGCCCCGCCATTCACGTTGGTGATCTCCTCCCGCATGCCTAGCTCGCGCATGACCGCCAATGCCTGGATGGCAAAGGCTTCGTTGAGCTCGACCAATCCGATGTCGTTCATTCTTAGACCGGCCCGCTCGAGGGCTTTGCGCGTTGCCGGGATGGGTCCATAGCCCATCGTGCGCGGCTGAACTCCGGCGGCGGCCGACGCAACCACACGCACCCAGGGCTTGAGGCCCAAGTCCGCAGCCTTCTCCGCCGCCATGACCAACACAGCCGCCGCCCCATCGTTGATGCCCGAGGAATTGCCCGCGGTGACGGTCCCGTTCTCTCGGAACGAAGGTTTCAATCGAGCAAGTGCCTCCAATGAGGTGTCCTTTCGAGGCCGCTCGTCCGTGTCGATCACGATAGGATCCCCCTTCCGTTGAGGTAACACCACCGGGACGATCTCCTCCGCAAAACGGCCAGACTTAGTCGCCTCGACCGCCCGCAAATGACTCTGCAGAGAGAATGCATCTTGTTCTTCGCGTGAGATCGGGTGTTCGTCGAAGATATTCTCAGCGGTCTCACCCATCGAGTCATTCCCGAAAGTGTCTTTCAACTCCGGGTTCGGAAAGCGCCAGCCTAGCGTCGTGTCCCACATCGTGACATTGCCCCAGGCGAAAGCGCGCTCGGTCTTTGGGACCGCCCATGGGGCACGCGACATTGATTCCACACCGCCAGCCACGAACACATCGCCCTCGCCGAGCTTGATCGCCCGGGCGGCGGCATTGATCGCCGCCAGCCCCGAGGCACACAACCGGTTGAACGTCACACCCGCTACCGAAGTCGGCAATCCAGCCAATAAGAGGGCCATGCGCGCCACATTTCGGTTGTCTTCCCCGGCCTGGTTGGCGCAGCCGAAGTAGACCTCTTCAATCGTCCCTGGATCGATGCCGGCGCGCTTCACCACCTCGGCAATCGCAATCGCCGCCATGTCATCCGGACGCACGTCCTTGAGGGCGCCTCCGTGGCTCCCGATCGGTGTGCGCACAGCCTGTACGATCACAGCTTCTCTCACGGGTCATACCCTCCATCCGTCATGACGGACCCGGCCGGCGCCGTCAATTCGCCCATATCGAGGGGACGCAATTCCGGCGCGTGGGCGCGCCGTTAGCCTGTGTACCTCGGACACCCCATCCTGGATTGCGGGACGAGATAACTGCAAACTCGAACCCAGATCGGGAGAATCGGCGCCGGCACGCTTCTCACAGTTCCCGGATAGGCGCCGCGTCATGGCTTCAGCGGAAGACGACGACTTGCGGAGTATATCATCGGCCATATGCCGAAAGAATCATGGGCGTATGACGATTCAAACTGCAGAAACCTGCCTCAGCGGCGAGTGGACCCTCCAATGTGGATTAGAATTATCCCGATGTGAATAATCTGCAGGGATCGATTGTGCCTCTGGTGACACCCTTCCGGGACGGCCAGCTTGACGAAGATGGTCTGGCCGGGCTTGTGGAGTGGCAGATCGCCAGCGGCAGCCACGGCCTGTCCGTGACCGGAACGACCGGAGAACCTGCCTCTCTCTCCACGCAGGAGAGGGAGCGGGTGATCCAGGTCGCGATTGAAGCCAATGGCGGCCGCGTTCCATTCCTGGCCGGGACAGGATCGAGCAATCACGACGAGAGCCTTCACCTGTCGCGCTTTGCACAGCGCATCGGCGCCGACGCCGTCTTGCTCGTCGTCCCATACTATGTGCGGCCCAGTCAGGAAGGGTTGTTCCGGCATTTCAAAGATATCGCCGATCAGGTCGAATTGCCGGTCATCCTCTACAACATCCCTGGCAGGACGGCCGTCAACCTCGAGATCGAAACCGTCGCCCGCTTGCGTCAGGCCTGCCCGAACATCGTCGGCATCAAGGAGGCCAATCCGGATTTCTCTCACATCACCCGGTTGCTCGGCCGCCTGGGCACGGACTTCCTGGTCTTCTCCGGGATCGAGCTGCTCTGCTTCCCGGTCCTGGCGATCGGTGGGGCCGGGTACGTCAGCGCAACGGCCAACGTCCTCCCCTCGCCTGTCGCCCGGCTGTATGATCTCTACGCCGCCGGGTTGTGGAAAGAGGCGCGCGACCTCCACTACGAGTTGATGCCGCTGAATGAGGCCATGTTCTTCGAGATCAACCCGGTTCCGGCGAAGACCGCTCTGGGCCTGATGGGCAAGATCGATCCCGAGGTCCGCTTGCCCCTTGCGCCCCTTTCGGCCGAGAACCTGGCCAGGTTGCGGGAAGTCATGATGTCTTACGGATTGCTGGAGGAATAGGTGCCGACGTCGCAGGACGGCTTCGTCGAGGTGGGCGGCATTCACCTCAGCTACCGTGAATGGCCTGGGGAGAGAGGCCCGCTGATCTGTCTACCAAGCCTCACCGGACACAAAGGGACATTCGACGGACTGGGAATGGCGCTCTCTCCGACGTACCGCCTGATTGCCATTGATCTAAGAGGGCGTGGAGAGAGCGACAAGCCCGCTGAAGGATACGGCTTCTCCTATCACACTCGCGATATCCTGGCCCTGGCCGACCGGCTCGGGATCGAGCGCTTCGGGCTCATCGGACACTCCTTTGGTGCTACCGTCGGCGTCTACCTGGCCTCGATCCGCCCTGATCGAGTTCAAGCTCTGGTCCTTATTGACGGAGGGGCTGACCCGAAGGAGGAGGTACTGGGGGCCATGCGCCCTGGCTTGCGGCGACTCGCGGGCGCGTATCCGTCGATGGAGGTTTATCTGTCGGCCATGCGCTCGGTTCCCTACTACCGACCGTGGAACGCCGCGCTGGAACAGTATTTGCGGGACGATGTGACCGTGCAGCCGGATGGGAGCGTCCGCCATAAAGCTTCGGCCGAAGCCATCGAACGCGATCTCGACATCCATTTCTACTACAGCATGTGTGTTCACTTCCCCACTCTGCAGTGCCCGACAGTTTTCATCCGTCCAGAGCTGGGTCTCTTGGGCGATCGTGCCCACGTCTTGGATCCTCGGGAAGCGGCGGCGTTCGTCGCCTGGATCCCGAAAGGGCATCAAGTTGACCTGCCGGGCGTGAACCACTACACGATCATCCTTTCCGACGACCCGCCTATCGTGACGCCCATCCTGTCATTCCTTGCGCCACTGATGGCCGAGCCGGTGGGCGAGAAGGCGGAATGAAGCGAGCGCGCTTCGCCGTCGGCGGCCGAGTCGAGCACGGCACACTGGCCGACGACGGCCATCTGGTCGGCGCGGACGGGAAGTGCTATGCCGCCCGTGAGGTGACCTGGCTGCCTCCGGTCGTCCCGACCAAGATCATCGGCCTCGCCTTAAACTACGCCGAACACGCCGAAGAGCTTTCGGTACAAACGCCGCAGGAGCCGGCCTTGTTCCTCAAGCCGATCAGTTCGCTCATCGGCCACTGCGAGCCGGTCGTGTATCCGCCCGGGGTCGAGTACTTGCATTACGAGGTGGAACTGGCCGTGGTCATCGGCACACGTTGCCGAGCGGTCCCCGCTTCCAGCGCCCACTCCGTGATCGCCGGCTACACGATCGCCAACGATGTGACCGTGCGCGATTTCGTCGGCAACTTCTATCGCCCTCCGGTGCGGGCCAAGGGTTATGACAGCTTCGGCCCAGTCGGGCCTTGTCTGGTGACACCGGATGAGATCCCCCACGCGGATGATCTCGGGCTCAGAGCCTTCGTCAACGGAGAGCTCCGCCAGCAGGGGAATACTTCGGCGATGATCCGCTCGATCCCCGAGTTGATCGCTTTCATTTCAGCCATCATGACCCTCGAGCCGGGCGACATGATCTGGACGGGGACACCGCGTGGCATCTCCCACGTCCGCCCAGGGGACACGATGCGGCTGGAGATCGACCATCTGGGTGCGCTCGAGAACCGTGTGATCGGGTAGGCTGGATTCATGATCTGTCACTTCATCGACAACAACTTCGTCCCTGCCGTTTACGGCCAAACCTTCGAGACGTTGAATCCGGCGACCAATCGTCCGATCACAGACGTGGCCGCCGGGTCGACCGAGGATATCGATCGCGCCGTCAGTGCCGCCCGCCGGGCGTTCGATAACGGCCCTTGGCCACGCATGACCGCCGCCGAGAGGGCGAAGTTCTTGCACCGTATCGGTGAGTTGATCGAAGGGCGCGCCGACGAGATCGCCGAGGTCGAGATCGCCGACACGGGCATACCGGCGAGCCAGATCAAGAAGGGCGCCATTCCACGCGCAGCCGAGAACTTCCATTTCTTCGCCGACATGGCTCTCGAGATCGGCGGCGAAAACTTTTCCGCGGTGGGATCGTTTCAGAACTACACGGTGCGGCGACCGGCCGGAGTGGCCGGCCTGATCACGCCCTGGAACACTCCCTTCATGCTCGAGACGTGGAAGGTCGCCCCCTGCCTGGCGGGAGGCGACACGTGCGTGCTCAAACCTGCGGAGTGGTCGCCGCTCTCCGCCGACGTGCTGGCCCAGATCGTTCAGGCTGCCGACCTGCCCGCCGGAGTGTTCAACATCGTGCACGGCTTTGGCGAGACGGCCGGCGCTCCCCTCGTGGCCCACCCCGATGTGCAATTGATCTCTTTTACCGGCGAAACCTCGACCGGCCAGGAGATCATCCGCAACGGCGCCGCCACGCTCAAGCGCTTCTCAATGGAACTTGGAGGGAAGTCTCCGACGATCGTCTTCAACGACGCCGACCTCGAGAGAGCCCTCGATGGCGCCATCTGGCAGGTCTACTCGCTGAACGGCGAACGCTGCACGGCCGGCTCGCGTCTGTTGGTGCAGGCCGACATTCTCACGGATTTCACCGGCCGGCTGGCGGACCGTGTGCGCCGGATCAAGGTTGGAGAACCGGCCGATCCAATGACCGAGGTCGGCCCCTTGATCCATCCGGATCACTGGCGGCGCGTGCACGACTACATGGATGTCGCCAGGGGTGAGGGTGCGATTGTCGAAGTCGGCGGCGATCGCCCTTCGGCCTTCCCCGAGGGGAACTACTTCGGGCCGACTCTGATCACTGGGGTGACAAACGATATGCGTGTGGCCCAGGAAGAGATCTTCGGGCCGGTCCTGGTTGTGATCCCATTCGAGGATGAAGCCGAGGCCATTCGGATCGCCAACGATGTCCACTTCGGCCTGGCGGCCTATGTTTGGACCGGGGAGCCCGAACGCGGGCGGCGTGTCGCCGAGGCGATCGAGTCCGGCCTGGTCTGGATCAACTCGCACAATATCCGGGATTTGCGGACCCCGTTTGGCGGCAGCAAGATGAGCGGGATCGGCCGCGAAGGCGGCCGGTACAGCTTCGACTTCTATACGGAGACCTCGACGATCCACGTCGCTTCAGGCGATCATCAAATCCCGCGGTTGGGTACAGGAGGGATGGATTGATGGGTGCACGATCGGGCCGGCAGGTACTGGAGAGGCTGCGCGAACACGTCCCCGAGCTTTGGCATCGGGGCGAACGGGTCGAAGACGTCACCACCCACCCTGCCTTCAAGAATGGGGTTAACAGTCTGGCCGAGCTGTACGACGTTCAGTTAGAGCAGCCCGAGGTCATGTTGTTCCCCTCCCCTTCCTCTGGAGACAGGGTCGGGCGCGCGTTCATGATCCCTCGTTCCCGGGAGGAGCTGGAGAGTGTCACTCGCATGATGAGAGTCTGGGCCTCCCACCATCACGGGATGATGGGGCGCGCGCCGGACTACCTCAGCCGCGCCATTACAGCCTATGCCGGTGGAGCGGAATTCCTCGGTCGCCAGGATCCGCGATTCGCCGAGAACATCCGCAAATACCATGCATACATGCGTGAGAATGATTTATGTCTGACGCACACCTTGATCACACCGCAGGCGAACCGGGCGGTGGGAACGGCGGAACAGGCCGACCCGTATCTGGCCGCCCGGGTCAAGGAAGAGACCGACGCCGGCATCGTCCTGCGCGGGGCGCGCATGTTGGCGACTCTGCCCATGGCCGATGAGATCATGGTTTTCCCCTCGACACTGCTCAAGAACCAGGTTGAGGACGCGCCCTATGCATTTGGTCTGGCCCTGGCCTGCGACACGCCGGGGCTGAAATTCATATGCCGGGAGACGGTCGACTACGGTCGATCGAGGTATGACCACCCTCTGGGGTCGCGCTTCGAAGAGATGGACGCCGCCGTTGTGTTTGACGACGTCTTTGTCCCTTGGGACAGGGTTTTCCTCTACCGGGATGTCGAGACCTGCAACCAGGCCTACGCCGCCACCGGGGCCATCGTCAGCATGGCCCACCAGGTTGCGGTCAAGAACACCGCCAAGACCGAGTTCCTGCTCGGGTTGGCGGCGTTGATGTCGCAGACGATCGGGATCGAAGTTTTCCAGCACGTCCAAGAGAAGATCGCCGAGATTTGGATCAATCTCGAGACCATGAAGGCGTTCCTGCGGGCGGCCGAGGACGGGGCTGAGCTCGACGAGTTCGGAGTGATGCGCCCGGCCTGGGATCCGTTGGACGCCGCCCGCAATCTCTACCCGCGGTTGTACCCGCGCATGGTCGAGATTATCCAGCAGCTCGGGGCGAGCGGGCTCGTGGCTGCGCCGACTGAGGCGGATGTCAACGGCCCCCTGGCCGAGGAGATCAAGCGGTTCTACCAATCGGCGCGGGCCGATGCCCATCAGCGCATCC
>MGOM01000068.1 GCA_001797105.1 Chloroflexi bacterium RBG_19FT_COMBO_62_14 | reverse complement strand
CCTGCGAGAATCGCTCTGCCATCACGGTGTACTGGTTGCGCTTCACCGTCTTCAGATCCTGCGTCTCCCCGTCGCGCTGGAGTCGAAGCCTGGGTGGCCGGGATGAACTCGGCGTGAAGGGCTTTTCGATGTCGAGTCTCCCTTCGTTCCCGAAAACCTCAAATCTCTGGGCGGGAACCATTTGCGTTCCGCAGGTAAACGTCGCTGTCCCCTCCCCGAAGTCGAGGATCCCCGAGACCATGCGATCGGTCTTGAACTTCGGATCGAATTCCACGATTCCGAAGACGCGCCGCGGTTCGGCCCCGAAGATCAGGCGCGAGGCCGATATGCAGTAGCACCCGATGTCGAGCAAACCGCCGCCCCCCATCTCGGCGATGTTGCGCACATCGGCGGGGTTGATGTTGTAATAAGAAAAGATCGAGTGGGCCGTCTTGATCGTACCGATCCCGCCCTGGCCAACGAGATCGGCGATGGTTGTCCATTGGGGGTGGAAGCGGTACATGAAGGCCTCCATCACCTTCAGCGCCGGGAAGTGGCGGGCCGCTTCGAGCAGGTGCGTGGCCTCCCCGGCATTCATGGCGATCGGCTTCTCGCAAAGAACGTGCTTGCCTGCCTCTAGGGCCCGAATCGACCAAGGCACATGCAAGTGGTTGGGCAGCGGGTTGTAGATTGCTTCGATCTCGGGGTCCGCCAACAACTCCTCGTACGACCCGTACGCTTTGGGGATCCTCAGCTTCCTCGCCGCCGATCTTGCCTTCCCCAGCTCTCGCGAGGCAATGGCGACGACCTCGACATTGCTGCACCCACGCATCGCCGGGATTACGGCGTTGATCCCAATTTGGGCAGTGCTCATCACTCCCCACCGAAGTTTGCGCATTCGAAGCCTCCTCCTTAGGGCGGCCTCACAACTCTCAGCTCTCAGCTATCAGCTATCAGCAGTCAGTAATAAGTAGGAGGCAAGTGAAATGATAGCTTGCGAGAAAGCTACTTCCTTTCGGCCAATTTGCTGGCTGCGGAGGTATCTACAAGATAGCGCAGAATGCCGTTCACTGGGCGGACTCGGGCGGCGGGTAGAGAATTCGTAGGATTCGAATCGTCAAGGACTTGGCGAAGGGCATCACCCTTGTTCGCGCCGGAGACGAGGAAGGCAACGATCGATCCCTGGTTGAGGACGGCGTAGGTGAGCGTGACCCGCCCAGGATCCTTGGATTCGACTGCCGCGGTCCAGCGCTCGTGCTCGTCGAGGGCCGGATCACCAGGGATGAGAGACGCTGTGTGGCCGTCCTCTCCAAGGCCGAGGTAGATCAAGTCGAAACGCGGAGTCCCCCCGGTAAATGCCTCGCGCAGTGCGTCTTCATAGTCGGTTGCGGCCTTGGCCGCATCAGAGTGGCACGAGAATGGATGGATGTGATCGGAAGGGATCGGGACGCGATCGAGCAAGGCCTGCCGGGCCATGTGTTCGTTAGAGTGAGGGTCGTCCGGCGGGACGCATCGCTCATCGCCCCAATAGATGTGAACCGAGGCCCATTCAACTTGCTCCCGGAGCGGAGGCTCTGCCAGCAGCTCATACGTGCGGCGAGGTGTGCTCCCACCGGCGAGTACGACAGTGAACCTGCCGCTCACCTCGACGGCGCGCTTCGCTTCTGTCACGAAAAGGGCGGCCGCGGCGTGGCTGAGCGCCTCGAGGTCGTCGAAGATCTCCACCAACCTTCTGCCTTGATGCGGCTGTGATTGAATGCTCCGACTCCTATCAATAGATAACTGGCATATCGGCAGCGGTCGTCCATGTGCGTTGTTCTTTCGGGATTCAACGGGGGAGGGCGACCACCCTCCTGCGCTCCGGCCCCTGTCCTATCTATAGGGGCTGGCAGGCTCTCCCGGATGTCCTTCGGGGGTCGCCTTGCCTAAAGCGCGAGCCCGAAGAGCAGGCCGATCAGGTAGGTGGCCAACGCTACGCCCATCCCCACCACGAACATATCCAGCCCACTCCGTAGGGCGGGCCGGCCGGTAAAGACTGCCCGCCCCGCTCCAACGACGAAGTGGGCCAGCATGCTGATCAGGATGGCGATCCAAATCGCCGTCGCACCCTGCATCAGCATGAACGGGATGAGGGGGATGAACGCCCCTAGCCCTGTAGCAATCCCGGTGACCACGCCTTCCTGAAGCGGGCTGCCGGGGGGCTCGGGGTCGATCCCCAGCTCCTCGCGGGCAAGCTGCGCCAGGGCGACCTCCGGGTTGCGGAGAAGGCGGTCGGCCACGACGTAGGCTTCATTCTGGGTCAGTCCCTTCTTTTGATACTGTCGGGCCAGTTCTTCGCGCTCCTCGGCCGGCATGAACTCGAGCTCAGCTCGTTCGAGCTTGAGATGATACTGACGGACCTCGTCCTCCGAGCGCGCGGCCAGGTACCCGCTGGATGCCATCGAGAGCGCGTCGGCCAGCAGACCGGCCAAGCCAGCTAGGAGCACGACGGCGTCCGACACGTTGGCGCCGATCACGCCCATCACCAGTCCGAAATTGGCCGTCAGGCCGTCGTTGAAGCCGTAGACTACCTGGCGCAGCGTGCCTCCTGCCCCGGCGGCGCGGTGCCAGGGTTCGACATCAGATCTCTTCCCTCCGTCGCGCAAGAGTTGAAGCGAGCGGGCATGGTCCGCCTCGTCGCCGACAACCATCGCGTAGCGCTCTTTCTCGCCGGCGGCACTGGCCTGATCGATGTATGCCAAGATGTCGCTCAGTTCATCCTGGATGAGTACGCCCAGGACGGCCTCGGCCCCCAACAGCCGCCCGAGCCCGGCGATGAGGAACACGCGCAGATCGCGTCGCGGCGGCTCGCCGGCGCCGGCCTCGCGGCACAGCGCCTCCCAAAGGGCAGCATGCTGCTCTTCTTGCTCACCCATGTCGGCCAGGGCTTTGCCTGTCCCTGGCGTCCGCGCGGCCGCGGACAGTCGATCGTAGAGGTAAGCCCCCTCCAACTCCCGCCGCCAGTTCTCTCGCCAGAGATTCCGATCGCTTTCGGTTGACCCGGTCACGGATGTCATCCTTGCCTATTTATGAGCACAACGGCCCGTCTGTGCGTACAGTCATCAGGGAAGCACCGGGGAGGCGATATGTCCCTTCGACTTGAGTGCTCACGCGGCTATGGCCTACCAGATTCCGATGGGGAATCCATGGAGACCCAGAGCCTTTGGCACCAGATCGAACTCGCTCGGGCGCACGGATTCCTCCACTTGCGCGCATGGGTCTCGCCTCTTGCCGGTTTCGGCTGAGATGACGGAGAACAGACAGCGCCTCGACCCCCAATGGGCAGGCGTCAAGGCGCGGTCGATCTTTCCAGTCGAGAGGTAGCCTCAGCGCAAAGGCGGTACGGTCATGATCACTCCCTCTTCCGGGTTGCCACATCGAAGATCACTGCTGCGGCGAGCACGGTCGCTCTGACGATGTACTGGTAGGAAATGTCCATGCCCATCAAGTTCATGCCGCTGGAGAGCGACGACATGACGAATGCGCCGATCAGCGACCCGACAACCTTACCAACGCCCCCTGCTGCCGACACACCACCGACAAAGGCCGCCGCGATGGCATCCAATTCGAACAACTGGCCGGCCGTCGTCGTGGCGGACCTCAGCCGGGACGCGAATAGGATGCCCGACAAGGCGGAGAGCATGCCCATCGAACCAAAAACCGCATAAGTCAGTCTCTTCACACTGATACCGCTCAGCTCAGCCGCCTCCGGATTTCCGCCGACCGCGTAGATGTGCCTGCCGAGTACGGTCTTGGTGGTAATGAATTGATAGACGATGATTACGATCAATACGACCACTGCAGTCCACGAGAGGCCCTGATATCCCGCCAGGATCCAGGTGATACCGCCGACCAAAGCCGTAACGAATACGAGCTTGAGGATGAACATCTCCATCGGCAGGATTTCAGATTCGTAGCCCTGCAGCTTTCTGCGGGCGTTGATTTCACTGACGAGGAATAGGACGATTCCCAGGAAGCCGAGGATCAACGTTAGATGATGGACTCCCGGCAGAATCCCGATCCCGGGAATGTCGGGAACGAAGCCATTGCCTATGGCATTGAACGCATCGTCTGGGATGATGATTGTGCCGGTCCCCCTGGTTGAGAGCTGCAACGCTCCCCGGTAGCCTAACCATCCAGCCAACGTGGCAACGAAGGCCGGGATTTCCATCTTTGCCACCAGGAACCCACTGAGTAGCCCTGCCAGAATGCCGAGCCCCAATACAAGCGGAATGGTCGCAGACACCGGCAGATCCCAAGATACCATGGCAATGGCCGCCACCGCGCCGAGGAAGCCCGAGAGATAGCCGACCGAGAGATCGATGTGCCGGATGACGATGACCAGCGTCATGCCAACCGCCAACACCGCGATGTAGCCGGTCTGATTCACCAGATTGACTATGTTTCTCGACGATATGAAGACGCCGTCCGTGGCGATGGAAAAGCCGACCACAATCACGAACAGGGCGATATACATCCCGTATTCTCGGATATTGCCCCGCAGCTGCTTTTTCCCATGATCGATGAATGACATCTCAGGCCTCTTGGCGTTTATCAGCCGCGGCTCGGCCGCCAAAGTCATCGCGGGCGCCAACGATGTAGGCCACCACCCGCTCGCGGAACTCGTGAATGTCGCCTTCTACCGGGGTATCGGAGACCTTGAGCCCGTGGCGCAGGACGATCATGCGATCGCTCACCCGGTAGATATCTTCCAGGCGGTGACTGATGATGATGATCGATGAGCCCAGCGCCTTGAGTTCCCTGACCAAGTCGAGTACCTTGCCGATGGCCGCCACGCTCAGCGCCGCCGTGGGCTCGTCCATAATGATGACCTTGGCATCGAAAGCTGTCGCGCGGGCAATGGCGACTGCCTGGCGCTGGCCGCCGGACAGTCTTTCCACTTTCAAACGCACAGACGAGATGTCGATCTTGAGGCGGTTTAGCAGCTTTTGCGCTTCCACCTCCATGCGACGATTATCCATCACTGCAATCGGACCCAGCTGGGTGCGCACCGCTTCACGCCCCAGGAAGACGTTGGCGGCCACGTCGAGGTTGTTGGCAAGGGCAAAATCCTGATACACCATCTCGATTCCCTGCCGGCGCGCATCCATGGGACTGGCGAAGTGCGTCTTCTTGCCTTCGATGAAGATGTCCCCTTCTTCGGGGATGTAGGCTCCGCTCAACACCTTCATCAGTGTGGACTTGCCGGCGGCGTTGTCCCCCACCAACCCCAGCACTTCATTGTGGCGCAAGACCAGGTCAACTCCACGCAGCGCCTGGACAGCGCCAAAACTCTTATTGATGTTCCGCAACTCCACGACAGCAGTACCTACTGCGACAGAGTTCATCGATATTCCCTTCTCTGCGGTCAGGAAAATGGGAGTAATCGGGGCGGTTACGAATCCTCGGATCCACAAAGGACATACAGGAATAGTGACGGAGCGGCCCATCACTATTCCTGTATGCACTGATGTTTTCCGGCTACTACAAGCCGGTGAACTCGCTGGCAGGCCAGTAACCCGAGTCGATGATCGCCTGCTTGACGTTGTCCTTGTCAACCGCGATCACCTCGGATGGCTTGGCCGGCACGTCGATCACGCCGTTGTTGTAGCTGTTGGTCTGCGGCGGCGTCCCGCCCTCGAGGTAGGCGACGGCGGCAG
>MGOM01000067.1:9730-9865 GCA_001797105.1 Chloroflexi bacterium RBG_19FT_COMBO_62_14 | reverse complement strand
GGCGTCGTCTGCGGCAATCGGAGGGGGCGTGACTCCCGCGCAGGCCGGCTCTCATCCTTCTCGGGTTCCTCTGCCGGCCCTCCTGCCGGGGGCTCCCCGGACAAGGGATCGGCCCCGAGGCGGACTTCATCCATT
>MGOM01000067.1:9502-9620 GCA_001797105.1 Chloroflexi bacterium RBG_19FT_COMBO_62_14 | reverse complement strand
TGGGCCGATGACGAACTCTTGTCCGCTCCTGAGCCGGTGAGGGACCTCGGGGTCCAAGCGATCGCCGGCGATTATCGTCCCATTGGCGCTCTTCAGGTCGATCAACACGACGTGTTCG
>MGOM01000067.1:8159-9492 GCA_001797105.1 Chloroflexi bacterium RBG_19FT_COMBO_62_14 | reverse complement strand
GAAGACGCGCGTGGCGCCGGGAGACTTGCGCATCCGGAAGCTGAAGGTCGTTCTCAGGTCCACGGCCGAAGGTAAATGTCGCCTGGACGATCGAGATCGCGTGGTGTGTGCCGTCCGGATAAAGGATGTGAAGGGTGTGAGGGCTTTCGGCCACGGTCCTCGCTCCTAATTCACGATCACTTTGTGTTGAGAGGAAGCGATCAAGCCGTGCTCAAGTATCGGAAGTCTCCCGGTGACTTCCTTGCGCTTGCCGTCGGCCAGAACTTGGAAGAGCTTCATCTCCTCGATGAACTCGACTCCCGATAGGCCCGCCAGGCAGGCATAGATGTCGGAGGGGAACAGGTCGCGGCCGAATGGCCAACCTCCGCCGTCCGGTCCACCCTCGATCGGATTGAGGAATCTGTACAAGCGTTTATCGGCCTCTTTGCGCACGCGATCACGGTCGGCCTCTGCCGCGGCAGAGATCGTGATCTCCACCCCCGCCAAGGTGTACTCTGGCTCCTGGATATTGAGACGGACCGTGAGCAGACGGTACTGATCGAGGGCAGCCGCAACCGAGCGCCGAAGCTCATCCGAGATCACTAGTTGCTCGCGGGGTATCGCAGCCTCCATAACCTGAACGTAAGGGACAAGCAGCAGATACACCTGGCCTGCGGTCGGACCCTCGCCGGCCGCGTCGGGACGCGGTTGGAGGCAGCGGGCGCGATGAACACGAGGGTCGGCCATGCGCGCCAGCAGTTCGTAGTCGGCAGATGTCACAGCCCGGCCTCGCGTTCGCAGTGTCTGAGGCGCCCGCAACTGGGCGAGCTCGATCGTCTCAGCATCCAGGCCGCCACTGGCGTTTTCGTGATTGGTCACGCGTTCGATGTAGGGGATGGACGTCTTAAGTACCGTCAGAGTATCCTTGAGGATATTCCCAACGACCCCGCCTCCATGTCGATACGCCGAGAAGCTCAATTCAGCCCCCCGCAGGGGGATTGCGCCGTATGACCGGACAGAGCCGTCGGGTTGGCGGAGCGCCGGGCCAAACCGGATCTCCCCGGTGATACTGTCCAGTGTGAAGTGACGGTCTGAACCGCTCGACTCGGCAAAATCGTCGACTTCCGTCCATTCTTCACCGGCTTGATCGCGATCCGTGGGCACCTCGACCGTCTCTCCTTGCCTGCGGCGAAGCACCGGCGCGTGCTCAAGCTTGAACACCTGACCGGGGGATCCATCCGACCTCCCAATTCTCTCCCCGCGCACAAAGGAGGCATGGGTGGCCCAGCCTGTGATCCCCCACGAGCCGGCAGCGGCATTCATCAGGACGGGAGAACGTTCATAGTTGGTCCCC
>MGOM01000067.1:7972-8092 GCA_001797105.1 Chloroflexi bacterium RBG_19FT_COMBO_62_14 | reverse complement strand
CAAGCTGAGGCAAGCGAACCCTGATCATCCCGGGTTGGTTCAACCCACCGGTCGCGTCGAGTTCAACCACGGCCGGGCTCCAGCGTTGCTCGTCGCCGGCCCAACCTTCCCATGCCCAGG
>MGOM01000067.1:6737-7826 GCA_001797105.1 Chloroflexi bacterium RBG_19FT_COMBO_62_14 | reverse complement strand
CCGGTCGCCCCGAGTTGTTTGAGGTTATGTACCCGGAAGCGCGCTCTATCTTCGTCGCCTCGCGAACTCTGCGTGAGGAGTGAGGTCAGATCGGCGGGGTTGATTGTCAGGTCATCATCCGCACTGAACGCGATCGAAGGCCGGCCCTCAGCCCGCACCGTCGCCACCTCGGTCCCTTCCGGGATCGACAGGGCGTTGGATTGGGGAGCTGTGAGGTAATACGTAACTCCGACGCGGGCCGGCTCGGCTTCCCGCAGATGGATGCCCAAGAGGTCCATCAGCTTGATGTAGTTCTTCTCCGGCACCTGGTTCAACCGATACAAGACCATCTCCGTCATCCAGGCGAAGAGCTCGACAAGCGTCACGCCGGGATCGCTCACATTGTGGTCGGTCCATTCCGGACACGAGGCGGCGATGCGTTTCTTGGCTTCGTCGACGATGTCCTGAAATGTCCGATCATCGAGAACTCGGGTTGGCAGGCTCATGCTGCGCTCCTCACACGATCAATCCGGCGAGATGGTGCTCGCTACGGGATTGGCTGGCGGCCCTCTTCGGGAATGACATAGAACGGATACACCAGACTTCGATTGCTGTGAGTTCCGGTGATCCGGTAATCGACGTCGATCAGCAAGCGCCCGCTCTCCGTCTGATCCGGGACTACGTCGATCCGTTCCACGATAATGCGCGGCTCCCAGCGGGCGAGAGCCTCGCGCACGTAACGGGAGGCCATCCCGATCGTGGCGGTGTTGTTGGGGGCGAACACAAGTTCATGGATACGGCAACAGAAGTCGGGGCGCATCACGCGTTGGCCCGGTACGGTGCCCAGGATAATGCGGATCGACTGCTCGACCTCGTCATCATCGTGCGTGAGGGCGACATTTCCCCTTTCGTCCAGCCCAGGGGGGAATTGCCAGCCGCGACCAATGATCGGGTTGCTCATATGGACCTCGTCTAATTGATCTGCACCAGCGAGCCTTGCACCTTCAGCGTTCCGCTTGACTTCACCTCGCCCGAGCCGTCGGCGCTGAGCGTGAAGGTCGCACCTTTGAGCTCCAGTTTCGCCCCGGCCTCCAGGGTGAGGTTGGCGGC
>MGOM01000067.1:6373-6713 GCA_001797105.1 Chloroflexi bacterium RBG_19FT_COMBO_62_14 | reverse complement strand
TGACTCGACCGACAACTTGCTGCTCGAATCATCGAGAACAATCTTGTGTCCTCCGGATGTTTCGAGCTGAACCACTTTGCCCTCGTCGAGGAACGCAAGGCGGTGGCCCCCGGCTGTCTCGAGAGTGACCCCTGCGTCACTGTCGTCGACAAAGGTCAGGACGTGACCCGAGCGTGTCTTGAACATGCGGCGGTGGACCCTTCCGCTTTCCAGGGCCTGATCGGTCGGGACGGGCGGTGCGTCTTCTCCGTTCCAAAGACCGCCCAGGACATATGGACGCCCGATGTCCCCATGCTCGAATACGACCAGAACCTCGTCGTTGACTTCCGGGAGGCAGAAC
>MGOM01000067.1:6126-6295 GCA_001797105.1 Chloroflexi bacterium RBG_19FT_COMBO_62_14 | reverse complement strand
ATCCTCCGGATCGTTGTTGTTCGTGACGATACCGATGACCGGCCCTGACCGCCCATTGTCATGGCCTGGAATGCGGGATAGTTGGGAATACAAGCCGTCCGGCCGGCGACCGAGAATGCTGAAGTAGGTCTGGAAATGCGTACCGGCCCGATAGATGTGCGTCGCCGCG
>MGOM01000067.1:5812-6064 GCA_001797105.1 Chloroflexi bacterium RBG_19FT_COMBO_62_14 | reverse complement strand
GCGCATAGCATAGACCCTCGGCTTCGACGTAGGCACCGCTGATGTCGTCGAGGATCGCCTGGGCGAGGGCGTCGGCCTCCGCCTGGCTGTGAACGATCCGATCCACGATCATCCGCCGAGCGGAGTCGAACGCTTGGGAGGCAACCTGGCCGCCATTCTCCCCTTCACCGAGCTCGGGCTCAGCTTCCCCCTGAGTGGCCTGGCCGCTGACCACGTCGCGGGTCTTCGGATCCCAACCTTGGACGATCACCT
>MGOM01000067.1:3243-5782 GCA_001797105.1 Chloroflexi bacterium RBG_19FT_COMBO_62_14 | reverse complement strand
GCTGGAAGCTGCGCAACTGCCGGCCCCATTCCACCTCGAGCTCACCGCCGTCTGAAGAAGGACTGCGGAAATGGAGGGTCCGATCCTCGACGTAGACCTCATAGCCGATGCGCTGGGCGCGTGAAGCGAGGAACTCGAGATGGGTCTGGTTGTCTTGCATCACATGATCGTAGACCTCGTTGGTCGGATCGACTTCCGCCCTCAATCCGGCATCCTGCGCGATTCGCTCGGCGATGTCGCTGTCGGTCATCTGAACGAAGGCCTGGGCGTGTGTGCCGCGATGCAAGCGATGCGACCGGTCATAGCCTCGCAGACGCAAGGTGGCCAGTGCACCCTCGGCAAAATCCGGCTCCAGAGAGGTGATCTCACCCTTGATCAGCACTTTGCTCTCGCCACCCTCCTCGGGGAGGGCCGCGATCTCAACCTCTTTCCCCAGGACGAAGGGTCCCTCATCGACCCAACGCAGATCCACATCGTGCAGATGGATCATGAACATGTCGGGCAGACGCAGGCTGGTTTCGACACTCACCTCGATCAAGTCATCCATCGCGTCGGCGGGCAGATCCTGACCGTCGATTTTGATATAGAGATGGTCGGTTAGCCGCGGCTCTTGAGGCATGCCGATTGCTCTCTCTACTCCACCGGGGGCAGAACGAGCTGCTGGCCGGGTCGAAGGCGCATGGGGTGGAATAGGCGGTTCTCGTCGGCGATCAGTCGCCAGTGAGAGGCGTCGCCGTAGGCCTTGGCGGCGATCAAATCGAGCCGCTCGCCCTCCTGGACGATGTGTGTCCTCAATGCCGGGCCTCTTCCGGAGGTCGGGTTCTGGAACGGTATGGCATACGGATCCTCAACCTGCTGGAAGTTCACATCGAGGGTCGTGCGCAACGGAATGCCTTCCTTATCGAAGAGCGTAAACTTCTGCGAGATGCTGGTGATGACGGCTTTGAAGTAGAAGCTGCCCCAGTGGAAGGCCACCTTCGGCGGCTCGGCCTTGTTGGATCGCGGGTCCTTTGGCCCCACCATCATCATGCTCCACAAGGGCTCGGTGTGAATCCGCACGTCCACCTTTTCGGCGAAGGTATCGAAGAAGAGCTGGAGCCTGAGGCTCTCAGCACCGCCTTGCCTGAAAGTCATCTTGGGCACATTCCGCCCGATGGTCTCGCCCGGTTGATATTGGTTTTGCTTCGCAACCGTGTACTCGTGAGGATTGAACATACAGTGGACAACCATGCCGGTGGCCAGGTTCACGATGTTGGCTGCGGTGAGATTACCTCGGCTTTGAGTCATATTGCAGCTTCCTTCCCATGATTCCGGTTAATCACGCTCACTACCTGCGGGCCCAGCCTCGGGCGCGTTCTTCTTCGACCCTCAACCGACGGCTGAGCATTTGGTAGACCTGACGGGCGATCGCTTCGGTGTCGACGCCTTGTTCGGTCCCGGCTTCGGACATCCGGCCCATGCTGGGCGCCGGGGTCTCGTTCGGGCTTGGTGCGGAAGGTGCTGATGGGACCTCAGACGAGGCCGCCATCTGCACAAGCGGGGAGTCGACGGTTGCGAGTCGCGCCGGGGCGATCTGCTCCATTCCCGAACCGGCTCCAGCGCTGCTGGATCGTGGCCTGCTGGAACGGCCTTGGACCGCGGATACACCGTCGGATGCCCTGGCTGCGTACCCGGAGGGTGCATGCGCCAGAGGGAGTTCGCTCCTTTCCAGCGAGAGCAACACCTCCAGTGGTTCCGCCTGTACGATGTCCCTCTGTAAGCGGACCGGAAGTGAGTGCGTCAACTTGAGAGGTCGCGGTTTCAGGGCGTGCGGCTTTTCAGCCTTGCGTGCCAGAGCGCGTCCTGCAGTCCACGGCCCCAACCGGGGAGGGACTTTCCGTGCTGAGGTCCCTTGAACTGGCCTGCCGCGATCCTGTGCTTTCCCCCGGGAGAAATCCTCCCGGAAAAGCGCCGGCGGTGACGCCGGTATGTGTGACACGACCACAGCGGGTGCCACATCCCCCTCGACCGTTTGCTCGACGGCTTTCGGCAACACTGGCTCTTTCGGGCGTAAGAGAGGATCGCTCTCCTGAGCGTAGCCTTCCTTTAAGGATGCCTGTGGTTGGGCAAGGGCAAGAAGAGGTCGTGCAAGAGTCCGTATCCCGTCCACCAGACGCCGGGAGATCCCCCTGGTTTCCGTCGCCGACGGCGCAATTCCGCCCCGAGGCCCGCCCTTGGGGATGGTAGAGCCTTCCGACCTGGGTGTTTCTGGATGATCCGCCCGCCGAGCGAGCCGGTGTGGGAATGTGTCGGCGACATTTCGCTTGACCAGGGAACCGACTCGCCTCACGAGGGGCATACGAGCTGAAGGGCCCACCGAGGTTGCCAATTTCGGGGCCCCCAAGGGCGGAGAAGGAACCTGGATTCTGATCGGGCTGGTCTCAGCCTTCCGGGGGTGCTCGGATCCAAGGTGTTCCCGCACCGGATGGAGTTCGGGTTTGGGCGCTTCTTGAACATGAGAGAGTCGATCCGTGTTTTCCTGAGGCCGTGGGTCGCCAGG
>MGOM01000067.1:2924-3144 GCA_001797105.1 Chloroflexi bacterium RBG_19FT_COMBO_62_14 | reverse complement strand
CTGGGGATCCGCCGATAGGAAGACAGGCCTCGGGTTTGCCGGCAATCGAGACAGCCGCACGGGCGGCAAAGCCAATTCGTGCTCCCGCCCCCTGGGGAGCGAAGGAGCCCAGCCTCTCCGTCCCTTGTGGCTGTCGGACAACTCCCGGCTCCGGGCGGTCTGAACGCGAGCGAGGACTGTCTTGGCGAGAAGGCCGGCCCGCGCAAGCCGGTAGGGTGGC
>MGOM01000067.1:0-2816 GCA_001797105.1 Chloroflexi bacterium RBG_19FT_COMBO_62_14 | reverse complement strand
CCCACCTTACCTAAGAGAAGGCAACCTCAGAGAAGACGAGCTCGAGGCTCTCGATCGCCATCGCACTGTTGGAAGCATTGAACGACGGGCCACTCCACTTGACCGGGAAGGCCCTCAGGAAATCCCACCGCATGAGTTCGTTGAGCATCGAGTCATACATCACGACCGAGACGTTTCTCTCGGCCTGCTTGTGATCACCATTGGCCACGGCCCGATACCACTTGAGAAGGCCGTTGGTTTGGGAGACCCCGCGCTTGAGGACCACCCGCCCGGGTTTGACGGGACCAGGCAGGTGGTGTGCACCCGTGTTGTAACCGCCCTCTTTCTGCTGCAGGACATCGACCTCCAACGCGGGCAGCGTGCATTCGCTGAACACGGCTTCATCGATGCCTTCGATCTGAACAGCGAATCGGAAGGCAGCGTGAGCTTCGCCTCTCTTTCCATTCCCTGCCATTGCAGCTCCTTTGAGGGCCGACGGGCAACCGGAGGGTTCCCCGTCTCAGCCGCGCGCTAAGTGTTTACAGGGTGGCACCGACTGTCTGATCCCTCCGGCGAGGCGCCGAGGGAGATGTGGATGTGTACCCGCCCGCGCTCCACGCAGGGTGGGACCGACGACCGACGACGGACGATGCTGCTCGATTGGGCGCCGGCGATCCGCCGCCAGGCCCGGCTCAGAGTGAGAGCCCCCGCCCGAACCCGCGGCCGCATGCCGGATTTGGCCTCGGCTGTCAGGCTGGAAGGTTCGATCGGAATCGGGGGCCCTCATCCTGTTTCCTCCGTGAGTTGGTTAAGTCGGTTGTTGATGGCCTCAATCTCCTCCACCCAGCGTTGGCGCTCAGCATGCTCCATCTGCATGACTTCGCCGATGGACCAATGGAAGTGGTAGGCGATGTAAGCCATCTCCTCGTAGAGACGATCGGGCGGGTACACAGTCATTCCCCCTGCGGCACCATCTCCCATTCAAACCGGTGCTCGCACTGGGGGCAAACAACGGCCAGGTGGTTGTGACCGTTCTCGTTGACCCGGCGGTAAAGATCCTGCAAGTGAGCCAGGTCTGCCGAGAACAAGCTTTCGATCACGTTTGGATTCACCTGACGCAACGACCCCAGTTGGGTGATCACTCGCGAGAGCAAGATCACGGTCAGATAAGCTTCGTTCGCCCGAACGCGCGGGTCACGCATGGGGGCGATCTCATCCATGGCTGTTGCCATGCGCATCACGCCTTCGCGATGGAGGTTACCCTCCGGATCGACATAGCCTACCGGCAGCGTGAATTCAAACTCCGTCTGTAGCACGGGCTACCTCCTCATCCTTTGGCCGAGAATCATCTCGGGGCAGGATTCATGTCAGATCTTCGTCCCGAAGCCGGGTCGTCGATCCCGGTTCTTGCGGGCATCCATCGACAATTACTTCACCCGCCACAGCCCTTCGTGAGTGATGCTCAGCTCTTCGATCCCGATCTCATTCGAGTCGGACTTGACGGATGGTCCGCTGACTTTCACGGGCCAGGCGTTCTCGAAGTTCCAGCGCGCCATTTCGCTCAGGTGCTGGTCGAACATCACGATCGATCCATTGGAGCGGGCGCCATCGACATCGCCGTCCTCGACCTTCTTGCGCCACATCCAGATGTCCATGTTGTCCGTGATGCCCCGTTTGAGGCTGATCGCCTCCCACTTGAGCCTCCCGGGGATCTTCTGGATGACCTCCTTTCCTTTTTCGTCGACGATCTTGTGTTCGATCACATCATGCTCCGAGCCAAGCCCCGAGCACTCGGTGAAATAGCCCTTCAAGGTGCCCTGGATTTCGACCGCATAGTGAAATCCAACGAGCGGATCCGCTCTTCCGATTGCCATGGCAGTTCTTCCTCCTTCGGAGATCTATCCATACAGATACGATGCTATCCGGCCGTCGGGGATCTCCCCTGAGGCCGTTTTCGTTTGCCGCCGCCTCTAGCTCTACCCCTAGGTTTCGGCGTTGGGGCCGGTCCACTGGCTGATCCGGAAGATCACGAACTCGGCCGGCTTGACCGGCGCCAGGCCGACCTCGATGATCAACTGGCCGGCATCGCGGACTTCGATGGGATTGAGCTCTTCATCACATTTCACGTAGAACGCCTCTTCGGGAGTGGCGCCGAACAAGGCTCCGCCGCGCCAGACGTTCCGCAGGAAGGCGGAGACATCGCGACGGACGCGCGCCCAAAGGTCCTGGTCGTTCGGCTCGAAAACCACCCACTGTGTGCCGCCCTCGATCGAGGCCTCGACAAAGTTGAAGAGCCGACGGACGTTGATGTAGCGCCAGGAGGGGTCGCTGGAGAGCGTGCGGGCCCCCCACACGCGCAAACCTCGCCCGGGGAAGGCCCGGAGGCAGTTGATCCCGATCGGGTTGAGGCCGTCCTGTTCACCCTTTGTGACATTCAGCTCGACGCCCACGGCGCCCATGACGACTTCGTTGGCGGGTGCTTTGTGGACGCCACGCTGGGTGTCGGTTCGGGCATAGATCCCGGCCATATGCCCGCTCGGGGGGATGGCCAGATTGCCGGCATCGGCACCGAAGGGGCTCGGGATGCGGATCCAGGGATAGTACAGGGCGCCGAATTTGGAGTCGTATCCGGCCTTGTTCTTGCGCCAGTCGGCGATCTCTTGGGGGCTCATCCCGGGGGGTGAGTCGAGGATAGCGAAGCGGTACTTCATGCGTTCGCAGTGATCGAGCAGCGCCCCCTGAACAGCGCGCACGCCGTCGAGATCGATGTGGCCGGCCTGGAAGCTGGCCATCAGATCGGGGACGACGACCATGGTGACATCGTCCAAAGCCTCGAG
>MGOM01000066.1:8559-9812 GCA_001797105.1 Chloroflexi bacterium RBG_19FT_COMBO_62_14 | reverse complement strand
AGGGGAGGGCCGCGCCGCGCGCGGCCCTCCCGCCCGTTCCAGCCTAGACGATCCCGTAGGCCAGCATCGCGTTGGCGACCTTGACGAAGCCGGCGATGTTGGCGCCCATCAGGTAGTCCCCTGGTCGCCCGTAGGTCTGGGCGGCCTGCAGACAGGCCTGATGGATATTCTTCATGATCTCGTGCAGGCGCGCGTCGACCTCCTTCGCCGACCACGTCAGGCGCATGCTGTTCTGTGACATCTCCAAACCGGAGGTGGCGACACCGCCGGCGTTGGCCGCCTTGGCCGGCCCGTAGAGGACGCCGTCGCCCTGGTAGATGTTGATCGCGTCGAGGGTCGACGGCATGTTGGCCCCTTCGGAGATGACGGTGCAGCCGTTCTTGATCAAGGCTTGAGCGTGCTGGGCGTTGATCTCGTTTTCCGTGGCGGAAGGGAAGGCGAGATCTACGTGCAGCCCCTGCTCCTTGATCACGTCCCAGACGCTCCGGCCTTCCAGATACTTGGCGCCCTTGAAGGCGTCGGCGTATTCCTTGATGCGGCCGCGGCGGTTGTTCTTCAGATCCATGGCGAAGGCCAGCTTCTTGGAGTCGATCCCCGCTTCGTCGACGATCGTGCCATCGGAGTCGGACAAAGTGATGGCCCGGCCGCCGAGCTGGTTGATCTTCTCCACGGTGTATTGCGCGACGTTGCCGGACCCGCTGACGGCCGCCACTCGACCGCTGATCTCCTTGCCCTTGGTGGCAAGCATCTCGGCGGCGAAGTAGACCGCGCCGTAGCCTGTGGCCTCGGGGCGAATGAGGCTGCCGCCGTACTCCAGGCCCTTGCCGGTCAGGACGCAGGCGTGCTCGTTGACGATCTTCTTGTAGTAACCAGCCAGGTAGCCGATCTCACGCCCCCCCACGCCGATGTCGCCGGCGGGCACATCGGTGTCCGGGCCAATGTGACGGTAGAGCTCGCGCATGAAGGCCTGGCAGAAGCGCATGACCTCGGCGTCCGATTTCCCCTTGGGATTGAAGTCCGAACCGCCCTTGCCTCCGCCCATCGGCAGGGTCGTGAGGGAGTTCTTGAGGATCTGCTCGAAACCCAGGAACTTGATGATCCCCAGGTTGACGGACGGGTGGAAGCGCAGGCCCCCCTTGTACGGCCCGATGGCGTTGTTGAACTGCACGCGGAAGCCGCGGTTGACCTGCACTTCGCCTCGGTCGTCGACCCAGGGGACGCGGAACATGATCACCCGGTCGGGGACGACCAGG
>MGOM01000066.1:7760-8446 GCA_001797105.1 Chloroflexi bacterium RBG_19FT_COMBO_62_14 | reverse complement strand
GCACCATGGCAATGACGTCTTGAATTACGGACATATCGGTTCTCCTTCGTGTGGGATCGGCTGGGTAGAAGCGGCCTCGCCCGCCCCGCAGGGAGGGTCGTCTACAACCTAGCACGCGGGGTATGCCAGCCGCATGGAAACCCGGGGCGTGCCTGTGAAAACGGCATTAAAAAGATAGGCCTCGCACCGCGGAACCCTCGCCGCCACAAGCGTCAGGGGGCGACGGCAAGCGGCGGACCTTCGGGCCGGACAGATACGAAACCAGGTTTCCGGAGGAAACCTGGTTCGGTTCTCAGCGGGAGGCCGAAGGGGAGAGATCGTGCGTCAGGAAGGGGAAGAGTTCAGGCCGGCTGCGGGCTGGAGGGTTCCGTCAGGAGGGCGATCGCCTGCCCAGTCTCGCCGTTCATCAGGACCTGGACGACCTGTCCGGCGTTGGCGGCCGGGATGTCCAGAACCCGCACGACGTCGGCGAGATGTGCGAACGAGGGTAGCAGATCGGGAAGCCGGTTGGGCTGAGAAGTCAGGAAGGCCTCGTTGAAGAGGATGCCAGGCTCGTCCGGGTACAGGGGTAGGTAGCGGATCGAGGACTCGACCAGATCCTGGAAGAAGTGAGTGCCGAACGAGGGTTCGGGCACGTAGCCTTCTTGCTGGCGCGCCACTTCGATCAGCATGGCGGCATTGCTGAT
>MGOM01000066.1:7325-7647 GCA_001797105.1 Chloroflexi bacterium RBG_19FT_COMBO_62_14 | reverse complement strand
CCCACCGAGGCCAGCTCGTCGAGACTGGAGAGCTCGGCATACCGAAGCGAATCGACGTAGACGATGTGGGTGATGCCGGTCAGTGAGCCGTTGGTGACGAACCGATTGGCGGTAAAGAGGGGCTTCGCCAGAGGCACGTTCCTGGGGAAGGCCGGCGGCGGACTCTCGCCCCCCTGGCTCTGCGGGCGGCACTGCAGCAGGTAGAGCTCCGTCCCGTCGTGGGCGAACTCGATGTCGACCGGGTACCCCAACGCTTCCTGCAGAACCCCGAGAATCGTCTGCACCTGTCGCAGAAAGGGTGTCTGGTCGATGAGGCCGTCGA
>MGOM01000066.1:5733-7291 GCA_001797105.1 Chloroflexi bacterium RBG_19FT_COMBO_62_14 | reverse complement strand
ATCGGAGGCCACGGGCCGGCGGACGAGGTCCGGCTCCAGGATGGAGACCAAGTGCCGGATGAGGGGTAGTTCTCGGCCGTAGTTCGCCAACAAGTGGTGAACATCGATCGTCTCGAACTGGCGGGAGTCAAGATTGATGAGGTCGACCTTCTTCGGCGAATAGTGGAGAACCTCGTCCGGCGTGGCACTCACGCGCAGTCGGGGCTGGCCAGGAGCGATCAGGACCGGGTAGTCGTCGGAGAGGCGGTCGACGGCACGCGTGCCCAACCCTGGCACGAGTCGTACCAGGCCATCTTCGCGAGCGATCCGGCTCGACCAGGGAAACTCGTTACGGCTGAAGGCTACGCCAGCGAAGACCGGGAGGTAGTAGGGGCCGATGCGGCGGCCGACGACCTCCTGGATGAGGATCCCCATTTCCTCGTGGCGGTCGATCAAGCCGTGTTCCAGGCGGTACCCGATTGGGTCGGGACCGAAGGTCGAGGCGAACACCTCGGCGACGGCATCTCCCAGGGCGGCCAGGCGCTCTTCCTTGGTCCCGCGGTTGGCGATGAACAAGCTCTTGTATTTGCCAGCGAAGGTGGCACCGGTCTGGTCCTCCAACAGGCTGGACGAACGGACGATCAGAGGGACGTCCCCCAGATCATCGATCGCCAACGAGAGGCCTTTCAGGATTTCCGGAGGGAGAGGCGAATTCTTGAAGACGTGGATGATGTAGGGATATTCCTGGCGCACCTGACTCGGGTCGCGGTACTTCTGCTCGATCACGTCTTCCAGGTCGTTGTACGCCATGAAGTGGAAAATGGCGTCGGAAGTCAGGTACCAGGTCTTCGGCGTCCGAATGCCCCTGAGGAGCTCCTTTCCGGAAGCGGCGCGGCGCAGGACTTGCGCTGCCAGGTACAAACCGGAGCCCTTGCCGCCAAGCCGCCCATGGCTGCCGTGAGGCGAGATGACCCGGCGCATGATCTCGGTGAACTCGTTGACGCTGATGTAGTGCTGGGCAACGTCGATGTAGCGGGGATCGTCGCTCAAGATGCGGCGGATCATGGAGACACGGAACCAGCGTTCGCGCAAGGCCGTGAGCTCCAGGCCCTGCGCGGCAAGCAGGCGGTAACGCTCGAGAGCCGAAGCGATGTCGGCCAACGACGAGCCGGGATTGACGAGAACGTCGACCAGGAACCGTACCCGGTCCTCCTGGCTCCACTTCTCGATCTTGTCGAGGATCTCCTCACGTGAGATAGAGCGGCTGGCGATGGCGAACACCTGGTCGCTCAGCTCGAGCAGTCCAGCCGAAGGCCCGACTCGGGACGGTCGGTTGTCGTCTGGCCAGGCCTCGATAAGCTCGAGCGAGGCGCTCTGGGCCAGCAGGGCCTCGACCTCCTGGATGCCGCTCCAGCGCAGGAAGTTCACCATCTTGCGCGTGATACGGCTGAGCAAATCGGGGTCGGTCCGTTTGAGCAGGTTCAGGATGACGTCCCATTCCGTCATGCGGTTGACATCGGCCTGGAGCTGTTCCTGAAAGACCTGCTTGAGCTGGTCGTGCAGGAGGAAAAACCCGAGC
>MGOM01000066.1:5510-5696 GCA_001797105.1 Chloroflexi bacterium RBG_19FT_COMBO_62_14 | reverse complement strand
TTAGGAAGGGGCCTTCATCCGAAGCGGGGCGTTCCTCCGTATAGAAGACGGTGACCCTGCCCACGGGCCGGTCCTGGACGATGATGGGTGCACTCTGCATCCAAGGCGACTCGCGGAAGTCGGTCGTGCGATAAACCTGGCTGCCGAACACGATCTCCGCCTGACAGACGTCCGGATACTGCCATC
>MGOM01000066.1:5043-5221 GCA_001797105.1 Chloroflexi bacterium RBG_19FT_COMBO_62_14 | reverse complement strand
TTGAAGTACTTCACGCCCAGGCTGACGATGTTGTGAAAAAAGTGCGAGCCCTGGCTCAGCTCGACACGCACGTTGTCCGAGGTTGTTTCCACCACAACCCGGGCGCCGCTGATCCTTCCCCAGTTGACGGGTATCCCCAGCCACGGATCGGTCGTGCCCAGACGACCGTGAACGATTA
>MGOM01000066.1:4723-5015 GCA_001797105.1 Chloroflexi bacterium RBG_19FT_COMBO_62_14 | reverse complement strand
GCCCCGGTTGAGGCCTTCGAGTTCGGGCACGACAGCTTGGGTGTGGGTAAGGTCGAAGGTGTCGGGCCGTGTGTAGACGATGTCGCACACGTCTCCCACCGCCCCGTTGCCCAGCGTTGTGTCGGAGGCGACCAAGAGAGAGTCGTGGGGGATCTCGTCGACATCGAAGCTCGTTCCCGCCGACGGGGCCTCCATGGCTCGGACCTGGAGCAGGCCGAAGCGGAGCGGGTCCAGGGTCATGGCGAATTCGATCTCGACGGGGGAGCCGAGTGCTGGCTGGCAGGCGGCGAGC
>MGOM01000066.1:2156-4684 GCA_001797105.1 Chloroflexi bacterium RBG_19FT_COMBO_62_14 | reverse complement strand
ACCAGGATCGGGGCAAAGGTCAGGGCCCGAGGCCCGTCGAATCCCATTCCGATGGACAACCGCCCCGAGAGCGGGCTGTAGGTCGATGCCAGGTGTGCCATCGCGCCGTCGCGCTCGGCCACGGCCAGGTCTTCATGGATCAAGTACTCGGTCTCGAGGTCGGGGTTGTAGGCCGGCGGCTCGCCCAGGTTCACCGCCCAGAACCTCGTCTGGGTTCCCTTGAGGAGTTTCTCCACCGAGCCGAAGGGGGGCTCAACCTTCGGATGGGCGGGCGAATACGTCCAGCACAGCCCGCCGTCGACCACGGTCTTTCCCAGGCCGAGCGCCAGGCTGACAACGCCTTCGTCGGGACGGGCCGGTTCCATGGGGTAGTAGTTGTACGTCCGGGCGATGCCGGAAATCTCGGGGTAGAAGCGCAGATGGTGGCGTTGGCCGACGAGTTCCTGGACGATGACCGCCATCTTCTCTTCGTTCTCGGCGTGCCCAATCGCCGACCTGTAATCCTTGGCGCTCCGGGTGAAGGTCGAGGCGTAGACGAACTTGATCGCCTCCGCCAGTTGTCGGAATCTGACGTCCGGGTCGAACTGGCCGTTGGGAAGCATCTTGGTAGCGTAAACCCCGGCGAAGGGTTCATGCAGGGCGTCCTCCAGGAGGCTGGAGGAACGGATCGCCAGAGGGGTATGCACATGGTCGACCAGGGCGCGCAGATCTCCCAGGACGTGGAAGGGAAGGTCGGCCTGGACGAAGGCGTGGGTGATGCGTTCGTCGGGAAGATCCGAAGCGGCGATTTCATAGAGGTCGTTCTGCTGCATGAACTGGTCGAAAACGTCCGTTTCGAGTACGGCCAGGGAGGGTATGGCGAAGGGGATGCCGTTGGGAAGCGGAGTCTTCAAGCGGCGGCTCAGCTCGCGGCGGATGTGGGCCAAGCCCTGCGCCTTGCCTCCCAGTTCGCCTCGACCGATCCGCATGAGGGGTGTGGACGGATCGAGGAAGTTGCGGCCGAAGGCGATGAACTGACCCTGGCTGTCGTCCCTGTCCACATCCGCCTCTGGCCGCGACTAAGCCCAGCCGCGTTCCCGGCAGGCCTGCGCCACCCGCGTGACGGCGATCACGTGGGCGGCGTCCCGCAGGTCGAGGGTCGGCTCGCGCTTCCGCTCGCGGACGGCCAGGTAGGCATCGGTCATCTGGACATCAAGCTTGCCCAGGACTTCGTCCTGGCGCCAGTAGTAGTTCATATTGCCCTGGACTTGTTCAAAGTAGCTGCACACGAGGCCGCCCGCGTTGGCCAGAATGTCGGGGATGACCACCAGGTTTCGGTCCCGAAGGCGGAGACTGGCCTCCGAGGTCGTCGGGCCATTGGCGCCTTCGGCGATGATCTTCACCCGCGGGGGGATCCGTCCGACGTTCTCGGCCGTGATCTGGCTCTCGAGCGCCGCCGGGACGAGGATATCCACGTCCTGCTCCAGCCAGGCCTCCCCGGGAAGGACCTCGTACCCGTGCGCTTCCGCCTGGCGGCGGTCGATCTCACCAAAGGCGTTGGCGATGGACCTCAGCTCTTCGAGGTCGATCCCTTCCCGGCGGCGATAGGCATGGCTCACTCGGTCCTCGTGATCCCAGCAGGCGACGCAGGTCGCTCGACCTCCCAGGCGATGGTACAGAGCGATCGCGTGTTGGGCGACGTGGCCGAAGCCCTGGACGCTGGCGCGGGTTGCGGATGGATCCAGCCCCAGATCGCGTAGGGCTTCGCGCACGGTAATCATGACACCATAGCCAGTGGCCTCGTTGCGGCCGAGGGACCCTCCCAAGCCCACCGGCTTGCCGGTGATGAAGCCGGGGCTGCGAGATGCGCGTAGGGTCTCGAATTCGTCCAGCATCCAAAGCATGTGCTGCGCGTTCGTCATAAGGTCCGGGCCGGGGACGTCCCACGTCGGACCCAGGTTGGGGCCCATCTGGCGGACCCAGCCTCGGCAGAGCCGTTCCAGCTCCATGGGACTCAGGTCGTGCGGATCGCAGGCAACCCCGCCCATGCTCCCGCCCAGGGGCAGGTCGACCACGGCGCAGGCCCAGGTCATCAGCATCGCCAGGGCGCGGACGTTTTCGGCTCCCTCATGGGGGTGGAATCGCAGCCCGCCGCGGCACGGGCCGCGAGCATCGTTGTGATGGATGCGCGAGGCCTCGAAGATCCTCATCCGCCCGTCGTCCATGCGGACCGGGATGGTGAACTGGAAAGCGCGGACGGGGAGCCGAAGCAGAGCTCGAGTGGCCGGGTCGAGATCGACTCGGTCTGCGATATGGTCGAACTGCTGCAAGGTAGCCTGGAGCAGGCTGTAGGCAGGGTTGGACATAGGGGTCACTCGTCGCGCGGCGCGGGCTGCGGCGAGGCCAGCAAATAGCCCACCCCCTGCATGGTGAGGATGAGCTCCGGCCTGGCCGGATCCCGCTCTAGCTTGCGCCGCAAATGGTGGATGTACGATCGCAGGTAATCGACATCGTTGCGGAACTCCGGGCCCCACACTTCGGACAAGAGC
>MGOM01000066.1:1795-2075 GCA_001797105.1 Chloroflexi bacterium RBG_19FT_COMBO_62_14 | reverse complement strand
CGACGGTCACGCGTCGGCGTGCCAGATCGATGACGACATCGCCACACTGGAGGCGGACCTCGCCGGGGGGGAGGTCCTCGCGGCGGCCGCGCTTTAGGATCGCCCGCACGCGGGCCAGCAGCTCCTTGGCGCTGAAGGGCTTCGTGATGTAATCGTCAGCTCCGGCGTCGAAGCCCGCCAACAGGTCGGCTTCGTGTACCTTGGCTGTGAGCATAATGATGGGCACGTCGGAGAACTCCCGCACCTGGCGGCACACGCGATACCCGTCGATGTCGTTGAG
>MGOM01000066.1:1455-1680 GCA_001797105.1 Chloroflexi bacterium RBG_19FT_COMBO_62_14 | reverse complement strand
CCGGGGATCATCGTCGACGATCAGAATGCGTGGGCCGCCGGGATCGATCGTCACTGGATGGCCTCCGTGGCCAAGTCGCGCGGCAGGGAGAACAGGATCGTCGTACCTTCTCCTTCCTTGCTTTCCCCCCAGATCCGTCCGCCGTGGGCCTCGACGATAGCCCGGGCGATGGGCAGGCCCAGGCCGGTGCCGGGCACATACAAGGTCGAGAGTGATCGAACGCGG
>MGOM01000066.1:986-1308 GCA_001797105.1 Chloroflexi bacterium RBG_19FT_COMBO_62_14 | reverse complement strand
ATGTTGCGGAGTACCTGGCGGATCCAGCGCGGGTCGGCCTGGAGAAGGGGGAAGTCCGCCGGGAAATCGACGACCAGTTGGTGCTGTCCGCTGCGGTGCTGCACTTCACCGGCGATTTCCCGGGCGAGGGCCGGGAGGCGAATCGGCTGGCGCTCCAACTTGAGCTGCTCGACGTCGATCAGGGAGGCATCCAGGATGTCGCGGACCATGCCCTCCATGTCGTCGCACGCTTCCTCGATGAGCTGCAGGAACTCCCGGTGTTTGGCCTCGCTCCACGACAACTCGTCCATCAGCATGGCCGTAGCGTAGCCCTTGATGGTTG
>MGOM01000066.1:0-959 GCA_001797105.1 Chloroflexi bacterium RBG_19FT_COMBO_62_14 | reverse complement strand
GGGTGGCGAGGGCTTCCGAGCGTGTGCGTTCGGCACGGCGCGCTTCGCGGACGGCGTCCGCGCGCTGCGCCAGCCTCTCACGATCGATGGCCAGCGCCACCAGGTCGGCCAGGGTTTGCACGAAGGCCAGGCTTTCAGGGCGGAAAGGCGTGAGGGGGTCCAGCGATTCAAGGATGAGGACGCCGAAGCGATGCTCGCCGGCGACGATCGGGGCGGCGACGGCGGAGCAGGGAAGGGAGTTGCGGCCGATGGAGCGCGCCAGGATCTCGCGATTGAAGGGGCGCAGGTCTGCCATCGCCCGCTCGACCTCGTCGGGCTCGGCCAGCAGGCAGGCATGACCATCGTCGAAAACCTTCCCGGTGATCGACTCACCGGACCGCAGGCCGATGTCTTTGAGGATCTCGGGGTTGTACCCAAGGGCGGCGGCCGGGCGGAAGAGTCCGGCGGGCTGATCCCAGAGCATGATGGCTCCGATGTCGGCCGGCGCGAGAACACGTCCGATCGTGCGCATCACGGCCTCGAGCAACTCGGGTAGGTCGAGAGGTGTGACGAGAGCCTTGGCGACCTCGGTCAAGGCCTCCAGCGCGTCGGCCTGCCGATCGCGAACGACTTCCGCAAGGAGTCCCATCGAACCTGTCCGGATGGACACCCGATTCCATTATAGAGGGCGAACCCCGACCGACCTGCCCGAACGGGTGGAATTATGACCGACATCCGCCCATTCCGGGACGTTTGGTATCCCGGCTGAAGGGCGAAATCCCCACTGGAAGGTCGGATTTGGCGTCGGCCGGCGGCGCCACCTAGCCCGAATGACGCGCCTGCTGAATCCAACGCGGCAGTTCGGTCGATTCAAGTACTTGACATGCCCGCTCCCAGCGCTTCCGCCCGTAGCTACGGAAGTCAACTACGAGTTCGGAGATGTGCTCCTGGATCACGCTCCACAAGCTCCAGGCCACGTC
>MGOM01000065.1:4810-4935 GCA_001797105.1 Chloroflexi bacterium RBG_19FT_COMBO_62_14 | reverse complement strand
GATTGCGGCAGACAGACCTCTCGCTTCGATGCTGGACATACTGGCGATGAGCAGCATGTCGACAAAGTCCCGAACACGCGTGTTCTCGGCGCCGACATGCGGTTGGGTGTAGGCGTGCAGCTTCT
>MGOM01000065.1:4372-4599 GCA_001797105.1 Chloroflexi bacterium RBG_19FT_COMBO_62_14 | reverse complement strand
GTCCCCCAAGTCCGTGGCGGCCGCCAGCCTGAGCAGGTCCCAGGAAGCCATAAAGGGTTCCAGCAACAAGAGGTCGAGATCCTTGGTCGTTCGTGAACTCGCTCCAAATCTCAACTGGAGAGCGAACCCGCCCTTCAGTACCCATGCCTCGGGGCCGGTTTCCCGCAGACGCGCCAGCAGTCGATCGAACGCCACCAGCTTCCGCAGACGCACCATCGGCATGCCGC
>MGOM01000065.1:4192-4341 GCA_001797105.1 Chloroflexi bacterium RBG_19FT_COMBO_62_14 | reverse complement strand
CAGGGCGCGCCGGAAAGCAGAGCCGGTCTTGTACTTCATGGCTTTCCCTCCCGCAGGGTCTTCTTGAGGATTCGTGCAACCCTGCCTCCGTACCTCTCACCTGCACCAAAGAGCTCGGCTGGGTTGGAGAGACCTCGATCGATCGCCTG
>MGOM01000065.1:3469-4158 GCA_001797105.1 Chloroflexi bacterium RBG_19FT_COMBO_62_14 | reverse complement strand
CCCGCAGCGGCGACGTCGGCGATGGTCCTGGGAACGGTGGTGACCCGCAGACCCTCGCGGGTGGTGGTCTCAGATGCCTTGATCGCCTTCGTGTGAAGCCGGATCCCCTCGCGCCGCCGCGAAGCGGTTCTGGGAACGGTGATATGGACTTGAGTTGGCAGGGCATCGGTCAGCTCATAAAGAGCCAGCGCGCTCTCATGCGAGAGGACGGACTGCGGACCGGTCCGAAGCAGCGCGATGGACAGGTCCTCGTAGGACGACGCTGGGAAGCGCTTGAGACGGTAGATCCCGTTAGCGACCCGGTCGAAGAGGCCCCTCTTCGCGTGGGATGAGAGCAGGCCCCAGGAGAAACCCGCCTGGCTGGCTTGCCTTGCGATGAAATAGCCAGCCTGGCCCTCGGCGATCTGGTACAGCGCGTCGTGATCCGGTCTTGTCATGATGTGTGCGGAACCTCGCATAGTATTGAAGGAATCGCACACATTATAGCACATTTTACACAGGCAGTGCACCCATGCCCATCGAAGGGGTGCATTCCATTCCAGGGGGTAGCCCCCTGAAACCCCCAACACCCCCGCTAAGTTCATACGGGGCGAACCCCGACAAGGTCATCGGGACAGGCGGCCCCACTCCTCCACAGCACCCTGAGCCAAGTCGAACGGCGCTGTGGGAAGACTCCAACCATCCACCGC
>MGOM01000065.1:3229-3335 GCA_001797105.1 Chloroflexi bacterium RBG_19FT_COMBO_62_14 | reverse complement strand
ATTACGATCAACTGGCCCGGATCGCCGCGGCATTTGACCGGCATTCGAGCGAAACCCAACGATTGCTCAAGGACATCAACCAGAAGGCCCACACCCTTGAGAACGG
>MGOM01000065.1:0-3165 GCA_001797105.1 Chloroflexi bacterium RBG_19FT_COMBO_62_14 | reverse complement strand
TGCTGAGGGCCGTAGAACCACGGTGCAGATCAGCTCGGTCATGAAGCAGGCCGAGGACGACGCCGCTCGTCTCTTCCAGCTCACAGCCGCCAGTGGTTGGGCCGGCGTCATGGCAGCCGTTCCCGGGCTGGGCTTTACCGTTCCGGATTGGGTCTGGGATTTCGTGATCGGCCTCGTTCCCCTCGGCGATGCCATCGACGTGGTCAAGCAGCTCTGGAATCGGATCCGTGGCCAGGAGGTCGACGAGCTGGTCCTGACCCTGGCCTTGCTGGGGATGGCCGCCGATCTGGGATGGTTGAACCCGCTCCCCTCCGCCGAAGACGCGCCCAACGCCGTCCTGGCCGCCCTCAAGGCCCTCGCCAAGCAGATCCCCCCTGGGGCGGCGCGCGACTCTCTACAAGAGATGGTCGAACTGGCGGCGAAGAATGCCGACGAAGCCAAACGCCTGGGGGACGTTTTGGTCGCACTCACCAAGAATTCGGATCTGGCCCTGGCCCTGATGAAGCATCCAGAAGCACTCATCGCTGTCATGCGTCACGGGCCGGATGCCGTGGAGTTATTGGGCAAATTCGGCGATGATGCGGTCGGGCTTGTTGGCAAGTACGGCGACGACGGGATCCGGATTTTGAATCGCGCCGAAACGGCAGCCGCCAACGCCTACGATGTAGCCAGAGCGGGCGGAAGACACAGTGGGACGCTCGGCAATTACGCCGGCAGGCCCGCATCGCAAATTGAAAGTGCGGTCCAGGGTTACCAGAGCCAGGTCGCCGAACATCTCCAGAAACTGAACAACCCCGAACGCTTTGTCGAGAATTGGGCGACTTTGGATCCCCGATACCAACAAGGCCTGTTACGCAAATGGGAAAGCGATTTGGTCCGGAATCACGAACTGGCTGAGATCATGAGGAGAATGTTGCCGGAGGTCAGTCCATGAACGAGCGTGATGACGCCAAGTATAAGAACTACTTAGGAGATCTTGGCTTCTTGATCAAGGAACGCGCCCTGGAAGCCAAGAAGATATCCGAGAAGGAAGTGCCGGGTTCAGATGGATTCTATTTCGAATCGGGTCGGTTGTTGGGGTTCAACGAAGTCATCTCCATCATGCAGCAACAGGCTCAGGGATTCCAGATCCCCTTGGAAGAGCTCGACCTTCACGATATCGAACCCGATCGAGACCTCGCCTGACCCCCTTTCTGGGGCGAGCCCGTGGAGGCAGATCCGCCTCACCAGGGATTGACCCCCCTCCCTGGCGGGCAGCTCCCTTAGCCCCCCACGAAGGCGCCCCGCACTCAAGTTGGGCGACATCCGTGGGACTGCGACGCGCCCGGCACATCGACGATGCGGTCCGAAATCGCGAACTGGCTGAATCCATAAGGAACCTGGGGAGGGAGGTACCTCCATGACCGAGCCTGATAACCTTAGGCACAAGTACTACCTGAGGGACCTTGGCAACTTGCTCAAGGAACGCGCCCTCGAAGCCAAGCAGATCTCCGAGAAAGAAGAGCGGGGTACGGAAGGGTACCATCTCGAATCTGGCCGGCTGATGGCCTACTACGAAGTGATCTCCCTGATGCAGCAACAGGCTCACGGTTTTCAAATCCCCTTGGAGGAGCTCGATCTTCACGATATCGAGCCCGATCGAGACCTCGTCTGATCCCATTCCTGGGGGGATTCCCCCTGCTCCCCGGCGGGCAGCCCAACTTCGACAAGGTCATCCTGAGCGGAGCGAGGCCGCAAGGCCGGGCGCAGTCGAAGGACCCAAGCCATGCCGACCTTCGTTGAAGCCGGCTGCTCCAGAATCCAATGTCAACGTACAAGCAGGGATGGCCGAGACAATGCTTATGTTCGGCGGTCCAACAACGGCCATTCCGCGAAGCGCCCCCGGAGGGGGTGCGCAGGGGGCCATTCGTCCCGCATGTCCTTAGCGGGGAAAACGCAATTTCCCCCATCGCCCCCTACAAGGAAAGCGTCCCTCCATGTCGAGCTACGCGCCTAGGTCGCGCGTGGCGAGCTCTTGCGCACATCAAGGGATCAATTGCCTTTGGCCACCGGTCACGCATCGTGCCTCACGCTTCGGGCCAGACCGCCAGGCCGGCGGCCCGGGCGCCTTCCCGAAGCTGCTTGTCAAAGGTCGCCATCACGACCGCCTCCCCAAGAGCACTCTGCCAGATTAGAGCCGTGGCAAGGTGGATGGAATCGATTCCTGTCAGCGCATGTTGCCTGGTCAGCCCATCCGCGTCGGAGACGGTCGCCTCGTCCACCCGCAGCCTGATGAAACTCGGCCAATGGGCGTGGATCTCATCGAAGGCGGCATCCGCCTCTCTGCGACCCAGCATGCGCCGCCGCATTGCCCTGGCGATCGCCGCCGCCACCTCCGCACGCGTCACAAGAGATGTTCCGAGGGTGACTCCTGACTCGAAGAGGTTGACTACCCCCCGCGAATCAGCTTCCCGCACGTAACGCTTCACGAGTGCGCTGGCATCGAGATAGGCGATCAACGTCGATCCTCAATGAGCAGGTCGGCCACGGTCTTCTTCCCCCTGAGCCTAGCGACCGGCTCGCCCTTGGGCGGATGTTGACCGTTCCACTCGGCCAGGCCTGCGTCTACGAGCACTTTGAGCTTCTCGTCGAGGCTGATGCCTTCCGGGACGATCCGCCCGATTGGCCTCCCCCGCTCGGTGATCACGATCGTCTGCCCGCGCTTGACCTCGCGCAGGTACGCACTGAGGCGATCTTTCAGCTCCCGCACACCCACACTTCGCTCGCCCATCGTCCCCTCCCATCTCATGATGTGGCTACATTATACTCTATGTAGCTATGCAGTGGGAGCACAGCTTCGCCCAAGGCAACGCCGCTTCACTTGAATCCGTCCCTTCCAATGCCAGAAGACGGCTCCAAGCAGGGATGGCCGACTTCACACTGTTGCAGAAGATTCCGTCAACGGCCATTCCGCGAAGCGCCCCCGGAGGGGGTGCGGAGGGGCCGTCCGCCCCGGATGTTCTTACCGGGGAAGCGGGAGGTGTGGAGGGAGCAGGGGGACCGTTCGCCCCGTATGATCTTAGCGGGGAACGCATTCTCCCCCTGCTCCCTCCACAGAGAAGGCCGGCGGCGCAACGTGTAGTCGATTAGCCAGTTAGGAAGTCCGCCATTCCGACCCGGAAGGAG
>MGOM01000064.1:26512-26830 GCA_001797105.1 Chloroflexi bacterium RBG_19FT_COMBO_62_14 | reverse complement strand
GGAGATGGCCGAGTCGCTCCTTTCCTTGAGCGAATCCGCCGGAGAGGCCGCCGAGGATCTGGCCGTCACCGCCCGCTCGGCGGGTAGCGACCTGAATGAGATCCTGACCAACCTCGACCGGATGATCTTCGAGGGCGGGCGAGAGACGATCTTCTGGCTGGAAATCCAGGCTAACCGCGGCCGCTTGTCGCTGCACGCCGCCCCTCTCGAGGTCGGGCCGCTGATCGAACGTTATCTTTGGCATGAGAAGCAAGCTATTGTAATGACCTCGGCCACGCTGACCACCACCGGCGAGTTCGACTACATCCGCCGACGGTT
>MGOM01000064.1:17687-26393 GCA_001797105.1 Chloroflexi bacterium RBG_19FT_COMBO_62_14 | reverse complement strand
CCGTCGAGCGCGGTCTGATCCCGTTATGCCGAGCGACACGCGGCCGGGCCCTCGTCCTATTCACCTCCTATGAACAGTTGCGGCGGACCGCCCGGGCTATATCCGATCCGCTGGCAGCGAGCGGGATCATCGTCTTTGAACAGGGTGAAGGCGCCTCGCGCCACTCACTCCTTGAGTCGTTTCGTACGACCGAGCAGGCCGTCCTACTTGGCACCCGCTCGTTCTGGGAAGGCGTCGACGTGGCCGGTGAAGCACTGTCGGTGCTGGTGATCGTCCGGCTGCCGTTCGACGTTCCCTCCGACCCCATCGTTGCGGCGCGCTCTGAAATGTTCGAATACCCTTTCGACGAGTACTCCGTCCCCGAGGCGATCCTGCGGTTCCGGCAAGGCTTCGGCCGCCTCATCCGATCTCGCTCAGACCGGGGAGTCGTCGTCAGCTTCGACCGCCGTTTGTTGTCCAAACGCTACGGCCGCGCCTTCATTGATTCACTTCCACGCTGCACGCTGAAGAACGGCCCGCTGGCTGAACTTCCCAAGGCGGCCGCGCGCTGGCTGGGGGAATGAGGCAGGACGGCGGACGTTGGTCAAGACCGGAGACGGGGGACGGGAGACCGACAAAGACCCTCCCACGTCATCACTCCGGTCTCCGGTCTTCGGTCTCCTGTCGTCTACCGTCCATCGTCTGTCGTCTAGCTTCCGTGCTCCTCACCACCTCCCGTGCGGGACTACATACGCTAGTCGCCGCCTGCATCTCTGATTGACGCATGCGCGAGGCGGGCGATATAATGCTCCGAGACTTCCATTTGAGGGTGATGGGCCGTGATCGACGTCAATGACTTGCGGAATGGTGTCACATTCGAACTGGACGGGAACCTGTATAAGGTCATCGAGTACGCACACCACAAGCCAGGGCGAGGCAAGGCCACGATTCGCACTCGAGTTCGCGATCTGCGCACGGGGACCGTATTGGAGAAGACTTTTATCTCCGGCGACCGGGTCCAGAACGTGCGCCTGGACCACCGGGTCGTGCAATTCCTTTACCGAGATACTGACCTCTTCTACTTCATGGACACCGAAACCTACGAGCAGCCAGCGCTCAGCCCGGCCATCCTGGGGAGTGCGGCGGACTACATGAAAGAAGGGCTGGAGGCCAAGCTCACCCTGTATGATGGAGAGCCGATCGACCTGGAGCTCCCGACAACGGTTGATCTACAGGTCGTCCATGCCGAGGTCGGCGTGAGGGGCGACACCGCGACTGGTTCGACGAAGTCTGTGACGACGGAGACGGGCTTGAAGGTTCAGGTACCTCTCTTTGTCGAGACCGGCGACACGGTTCGCGTCGACACCCGATCCGGTTCGTATGTGACGCGGGTCTGAGCGCCTCCTGAACGTGTTGAAACCTGGATGAGAACACCTGCGGGCAGCGAGTGCCCCCATTTTTATGCCGACTTCCAGCGCGCTCGCCATCGACAGGAGTGCCGCCTGATCGACCGCACCCCCGGGGCGGGACATTGGACCCCGGACCTGTGCGCCCGCTGCCCGGTGCCGCGCCTCGTAATGGCCAATGCCTGTCCTCATCTGATGCTTGAGCCCAGAGTGCGCGTCGGGATCCTCGGTTTGGGCCGGCGGGTGGAAATCACAGCTTCATGTACGAAGAGTCTGGAGACGGTGACCGAGCCCGAAATAGGATGCAGCCTGTGTCACGCAGACCTCGGGCGTCTGGGCGAAAACTGGGAAGTCGTATGATCACGACTGTTCTCACCGATCTCGATGGGACGCTTCTTGAGAACAACATGGATGCGTTCGTCCCGGCCTACCTGAATCTCCTGGCAACTCACCTTTCGGAAATCGCCCCACCCGAGCGGATCGTTCAAGAGCTCCAGGCCGGAACGCGGGCGATGCTCGAGAACAACGACCCAACGCTGACGCTGCACAACGTTTTCGCCGGACACTTCTACCCCAACCTGGGCCACACCGAGTCCGAGCTGCAGGCGCGCCTTGAGATCTTCTACCTGGATGTGTTCCCCGACCTGCGGGCGCTCACCCGGCCAGCCGATGGCGCCCGCCCTTTGGTTGAGAAAACCCTCGCCATGGGCCTCGAGATCGTCATCGCCACAAGCCCTCTCTTTCCATTGACGGCGATTGAACAACGCCTCGATTGGGCGGGGCTCTCGGTTCGAGACTACCCGTTCGCCCTCATCACCAGTTACGAGCGGATACACTTCAGCAAGCCAAAGGTAGCCTATTTCGCAGAAGTCCTGGGGCGCCTCGGGCGCACACCCGAACAGGCCGTAATGATAGGAAACGACCCGAAGGCCGATCTTGAGCCGGCCAGCGCGTTGGGGATGCAGGTCTTCCACATCGGATCGCCCGCTCTGAACGGCTCAGCGGGAGGGGACCTCGGGCAGGCCCTGAAGTGGCTTGAGAGCGACCCCCAGCCTCAGGGCGCGCCTGCCCCCCAGCCTCCGGAAGTGATCCTGGCGCGCATGCGAGCGCACCTCGCCGCGCTGACCGAGCTGGCCCGGAACCTGAGCGATGCCGGCTGGCGGGCCCGTCCCGGACCGGCCTCCTGGGCGCCCGTGGAGATCATCTGCCACATGCGTGATGTCGAGCGCGAGGTCAACGGACCGCTCTATCACGCCCTCCTATCGGAGAGCGGCGCCTTCGTTCCCGCTGCCGACCCGGACCGGTGGGCGGCGGAAAGAGGCTACCTTGGACAAGACGGAGATCGAGCCCTGGGCGATTTCTGCCGAGCGCGGCTGGAGAATGTTCGGCTGCTCCAATCCACGAGCGATACAATCTGGAACCGCCCTGCCTTGCACGCGATCTTCGGTCCGACCAATCTGGCGGAGCTAGTGTCTTTCGCCGCCGATCATGACGTACTCCATCTCGATCAGCTGCGCCGGGCCTTGTCGAACGCCAAAAACTGACCCCATTCTCTGGCGTCCCACCCCCTCCGATGGTCGTCCTTGAGGAGCCCGTCGGCCAATCGGAGCGCGGTCAACCACTACAGGTCGGGAATGTGGATGCGCCGAGTGTGCTTACGAAGGAGAATGCCCGATGAGCCTCAGAGGCAAGCAAGTCGCCGTTCTGGTCGATGAGGGCTACGAGGATCTGGAGTTCTGGGTACCTCTGATGCGTCTTCAAGAAGAGGGGGTCAAGACCCATGTCGTCGGCACGCTGGCCGGCAAGCGGGTCATGAGCAAGACCGGGGGGTTGGAGGCGGTCATTCAGGTTGTGCCCAGCGACTTGACCGTCGAGCAACTCACGGCGGTCGTCGTCCCCGGCGGCTGGGCCCCCGACAAGCTCCGACGAGACGGATCTATCACCCGGCTCGTCGGCGACATGTACCGCCATGGCAAGGTGGTCGCCATGATCTGTCATGCCGGGCTTGTCGGCATCTCTGCCGGGATCGTGAAGGGTCACCGGGCGACCGGTTCCCTGGGGATCAAAGACGATCTGGTCAACGCCGGTGCGACGTGGGTCGACGATGCTGCCTTCCGGGATGGAAACCTCGTGTGGGGACGCGTCGTGCCCGATATCCCCTACTTCTGTCGCGAATTGATCGGGGCTCTGGCGGACGAGTAGTCGCAAGGGTGGAACGCAGGATCGCACCTCCGGGCGGCCCAGGCGTGCTTCCAAGAGTCGCTGCGGCAGACTCGCGAACTCGCTCCGTCCAGCCAGGTCTTCGAGGGCATCACCCGGCCTGACCACGAGGATGGGCCGCCCCCTCACAGGATGCCTCCGAGGTCGTAGGAAGGGTTGACCTCGACGATGTTTGAAGCCGACCAGCTGCTGCCCCCGCAGGCCCCAACCAGCTCCAGCCTCTGGGAACCGGTTAAGCCTCCCACTTCAGGCGTGCCTTTGCCGGGGGCGAAGGCCGGGTCGGCAGCATCAATGTCGAGTGACAAGTAGGTCGGCCGCACGCCGACCGCGGCGTGCATGAACTCGACCAGCGCGGGGACGCCAATCTCCGTGGCGCGGTTGATCGTAATGTGCTGCGCGCCCGGCAGCTGGGCTTCTGCCAAGTCACCCGCCTGCCCGACCGGGCTACAAATTCCAAATTGCACGTAGGCTTCCCGGTCAATCAGGCCCTCTTCCAAGGCGCGTTGGAAAGGGGTACCGTGGCTGTAGGGGTGTTCGGGGTACTCGCGATTCCAGGTGTCCGGATGCGAGGCGAATTGGATGATGACCAGTGGCCCGTATTTCTTGGAGTGGGCACGCAGGAGCGGAAGCGCAATCGAGCGGTCACCACCCAAGGCAGCGACATCACGCCCGCCGAGAGTAGCGCGCCAACCTCGCTTTCGATGGCTCGCATCGTGGCCCCGATGTCCACCGGCACGACCTCGACCTCCCCGTAGTCCACGACGGTCAACCGGTCGAGCGGCGACACCCCGAGAGCCGCGGTGTGCCCCCAGAGCAGGAGTGAGGCTCCGCGTTTCTTCCGCGGGCCAAATCGCGCGCCGCTTCGATGGCTGGTTCAGCCGACGAAGGGCGCGCCCACGACAGCCAAGTCCACTCCGTCAAGGTCTAGAGTGGCGGGCCGAGGCATGAAGGTTGGAATGCCGGCATAGGGCTGCATGTGCGCGCCGAGCGCGGGGTTGGCGCCGGTCATCTTCCCGGCTCCCGTGCAGTGGCCAGGGTCCGGGCCGAATGGGTACCCCTGTCTTAGGAAGGAGCGGGCGCAGTCGCTCGAATGCGGGAAGTATCGCCGAGACCGAGTACCAAGTCAGGCCTCATGGAGAAGGCAAATAGCCTTCCAGCAGAATCTCGTAGTGGTCGAACTCGGGTTCGGCCAAGAACTCGAACGGGTAGGAGAGCTTGAGGAAGTCGGTTTCGCCGGCTTCGAGGTCGTCCACACTTGAGAGGTCGAGGCCGATCAGTCGCCCGCCGGCATTGTAGAAGAGGGTGCCGAAGAAAACGGTTCGCGCCGTCCTCTCATTGTTGTTAGTCACGCTGATGTCGATCTCATGGGCAAACGAATCCTGATCTTCCTTGAGAACCTCTACCTCGAAGCCTTGCCTTCGGATATTGTCGTCCTCCTCGGCGGGGTTCCACCGCGCCCCGAAACTGACCGAGGCGAACTCTTCCGGAACCCCCTCGAGGAACGGAATGTCGAAAGGTGTGACCTCTCCGGGGGCTGTCCGCTGAAAGTAGGAGAAACCGCTGGCCATGCCGGTCACTTCCCCATTCGCATCATGGAAGAAAATGGCGATCTCAACGGTGCTTACTTCGAATTCACCGATGTTCCGGAAGATCCCGTACACCCGCGGAACGCCCACACCGGGAAGGAAGTTGAGGTCAATGATCTCTATCGGCATCCCCTCATTCTCGGGTGCGATAGAGAATCCGGGGTGAGCGCTCTCCTTGGTAGGTTCTGGCGTTGCAGTGGGCGGCACCTCGGTCGCCGTTGGCAGGACGATCTCTTCCGGAGTTGTTGGGGTGGCTTTGGACACAGCGACTCCACCTGACGGTCCAGCCTCCGTCGCGACCGGTTCTGGGCTCGCTGAGCCACCCAGTGAGCACGCGAGCGCCGCGGCGCTCAACAGCGCGGGCAACAACCCTACTCGCTTCACGTCGCCACCTCCAAGCCTCGGATCAGTTCGCTTGCCCTCGTTCGTGGGGCCGCTTCAGCGCCCGCCTAAGCCCCGCCACCTCCGCTCAGCCGGGCCTGGCTGATTATACTCATTCACCCCGCGAAGCATGGTCGCCTGAATGGATTTGCGCCCCCTTCCTCGCCATATATGGACCTTCTCGTGTGAAAGCCCACGTCGTCACAATTCAGAGCTGAGGCCTCGCCCCGCCTGAGAGCGCTGTCATCCTGGGTCATCACCCATGCTCGGTCTTCGAAGCCGCACACGGCCGGCACTCTTCTCGCCTCCTCAGGCCTGAGCACCTCCACCCGACTCTGATCGACCCGGGGCATCCGGGCAGTGACGGGCTCATCGATCCAGGCCTCTTCGTGGGCAGACCGCAGGAAGGCCCGGACTGCTCTGGTGAGGGCGTGGACAGTGGCGGACGACACGCCGCGCTGTGCGACGGTCGAAAGAAACTCTCGGACCAGGCGGTTTGAGGGTCGGCCCCCATCCGCCAGGGCCAGGAACGGCTCAAGCATCCGCCGATAGAAGTCGATGGTCTCGGGGCTGCAAAGCGCCGCCTGGCGGCTCAGGATGAAGTCTTCGAAAGCGACGAATAGCGTGCTCATTCCCACCCCAAGCCCCCTCCCAGACTCAAACGAAGTTCTTACGCGAGCTCGCTTTACACGGCGCCAAGGCGGAGGCTATAATCCACCGCATGGGGAAGTGCTGGAACTGGCAGACAGGCGTGACTTAGGATCACGTGCCGCGAGGCGTGAGGGTTCAAGTCCCTCCTTCCCCACAGCCGGCCGGCGAAACCGGGGGAGAGCGACGTTGGATGCGGGATCACCTGTACGCGTCGGCCTGCAGACCACGACCCAATCGGCATCGAGAGGCACAAGCGTTGAAGGTAGAGACACAGGAGCTCGAGGACCGTCAGGTGCAGTTGACGGTCGAAGTCGCCGATGACGAAATCCAGGCGGCAATGCGCTCGGCGGCTCGCCGCTTGAGCAATAAGACGCGCATACCCGGTTTCCGGCCCGGGAAAGTCCCCTACGAAATCGTCGTGAATAAACTTGGAGACGAGGCCGTCTTTGAAGAAGCGCTCGAGAGCCTCGGTCAAGAGACCTACCGGCAGGCGCTCGAGAGCGCCGAGATCGAAGCCTTCGCACCCGGGACGCTGAACGAGGTCGTCAGCCGGCAGCCTCTGATCCTACGGTACACCGTACCATTGCCTCCCGAGGTCGACCTGGCTGGCTACCGAGATGTACGGTTGGCTTTTGAAGAACCGAACATAACCGACGAGGCCGTCGAGACGATGCTCGAAGAACTCCGTCAAGGGCAGGCGCTCATCGAGCCGGCCGACCGTCCGGCGAAACTCACAGATGTCGTCATCCTGGACATCCATGGTGAACTGATCGATCCCCCCGAAGGAGAGAAGCCGGACTTGCTGGATGAGAAGGGTGTGTCGGTCCTGGTCGCCGAGACGACCGATTGGCCGGTGCCGAAGATTCACGAGCAGTTGATCGAGCTGAAGGCGGGCGACCAGAGGGAATTCACCTACACATTCCCTGCCGATGATCCAAACGAAAGCCTGGCTGGACGATCGGCGAAGTTCAGCCTCACCTGTCAGGAAGTGAAATCACGGTTCGTCCCCGCCTGGTCCGACGATCTGGCGCGCAACCTGGGTGAATTCCAGGATTTGCTCGATTTGCGCATCAAAGTCCGAAAGACGCTCGAGCAAAGGGCTCAACGGCAGGCTGAGGAAGAATACGCGACGATAGTCGTGGACGAAGTCGTCAGTGGGGCGACGGTGCATTTTCCCCCGGCGCTGCTCGAACAAGAAGTACACGAAATGCTGCACGAAATGGATCGCCGTCTCCAGGGGCAGCGGTTGACGTTGGCCGACTACCTGAAGATCGAGAACAAGACCGAAAAGGAGCTGGAAGACGAGTTGAAGCCTCAGGCGGAGAAGCGCTTGCGGCGGGCTCTCATCTTGGGGAAGGTCGTCGAGGTCGAAGCCCTCGAGGTGAAGGATCCTGACATCGACCAAGAGCTGGACCGTGTGGTTGCCCCGCTCAAGGAGCAAGCGGGCCAGCTTCGCAAGGCACTCGACTCGCCCGCCGGGCGCAGGCGGATCGCGCTCGATCTGTTGACGGATAAAGCAGTGAAGCTCTTGACACAGATCGCCCGCGGTCAGGCTCCTGTCGGGCCCGTCTCATCTGCGGAAGTCGAGAAAACCGAAGTACTGCAGGCGGTCGAGGAGGTATCCGATGGTCTCCCGGCGGAAACCTCCGAGGCCGACCCATCGAATGAGGAGTGAATAGGAAGCCATGTCCGATCACGAACCCCAATCCTTGATCCCGATGGTAATCGAAAGCAGCGGCCGAGGCGAGCGGGCCTATGATATCTACTCGCTTCTGCTCAAAGAGAGGATCATCTTCCTGGGAACACCGATCACGGATCAGGTGTCCAACCTGATGGTGGCCCAGCTGCTGTTCTTGGACCGTGAGGATTCCGAGCGGCAGATCCAGATGTATATCAACTGCCCCGGGGGCGCGATTTATGCCGGCCTGGCGATCTACGATACGATGCAGCAGGTCACCGCACCGATTTCTACCGTAGCGGTGGGCGTGACGGCCTCGTTCGGCACAGTCCTGCTGGCAGCCGGGACGAAGGACCTGCGCTACTCCTTGCCCCACGCCACAATCCACCTGCATCAGCCATTGGGAGGAGTCCAGGGCCAGGCAACGGATATTGAGATCCAGGCCAAAGAGATATTGCGTCTGAGGCAAGAATTGAATAATATACTGGTTAAGCACACAGAACAGCCGCTCGAGGTCATCGAGCGTGACACCGAGCGGGATTTCTATATGGACGGTGAAGCGGCCAAGGATTATGGACTGGTAGACCACGTCTTGTATCCGAGTCGCGAGATTGAGAAGGAGCCGGCCAAGAAAGGCAGTTGACGCATGACCGGGAAGGATCCGGACACGCCGACAACGCGAAGGTGTTCGTTCTGCAACCGCGGCGAGTCCGAGATTCAACGTCTGATCGCAGGCCCGGAGGGCGTCTTCATCTGCAACGAGTGTGTCGACCTCTGCCGTGACATTCTCGACGGCGGCGGTCCG
>MGOM01000064.1:10243-17614 GCA_001797105.1 Chloroflexi bacterium RBG_19FT_COMBO_62_14 | reverse complement strand
ATGAGTACGTCGTCGGTCAGGAGCACGCCAAGCGCGTGCTCTCTGTTGCCGTCTACAATCACTACAAACGCATCGGAAGCCGGGGCGTCTCTCGGGTGGAACTCGACAAGAGCAATATCCTGCTCGTCGGTCCAACCGGATGCGGCAAGACCCTTCTGGCCCAGACCCTGGCCCGAACCCTCGACGTCCCATTCTGCATCGCCGATGCGACGGCGCTGACCGAAGCCGGCTACGTCGGCGAGGATGTGGAAAACATCCTGCTGCGACTCCTTCAGGCGTCCGAGTTCAACGTGCAAAGGGCCGAGCGCGGGATCGTCTACGTCGACGAGATCGACAAAACGGCGCGTAAGTCGGGGGACAATCCCAGCATCACCCGCGACGTCTCAGGCGAGGGCGTCCAGCAGGCGCTGCTCAAGATCATCGAGGGCGCAGTCGTCAACGTCCCGCCTCAGGGCGGCCGGAAACACCCTCAGCAAGAATTCATCCAGGTGAACACCAAGGATATCCTGTTCGTGTGCGGCGGGACGTTCGACGGCTTGCCCAGCATCATCGCCGAACGTGTCGGAAAACGTGGCCGGCTGGGTTTCTCGGGAACGCACGTTGAAGAGTCGGCGCGCAGTCTCGAGGGCAGCGCCCTGCTGCAGCTCGTAAATCCGGACGACCTCATGCGTTACGGCATGATCCCCGAGCTCGTCGGGAGGTTACCGGTGGTGGCCAGCGTCGATCCGCTCGATTTCGATGCGCTTCGAGCGATCCTGACCAAACCACGCAATGCATTGGTCCGGCAATACGAGAGGCTCTTCGAGATCGACAATGTCCAGCTCATCTTCGAAGAGCCCGCTCTTGAGGCTGCCGCCCGAATGGCGCTTGAGCGCGAGACGGGCGCCCGCGGCCTTCGGGCGATCATCGAAGGGGTGTTATTGGACGTGATGTACGAGATCCCCTCTCGACCCGCTATTCGGCAGGTGATCGTCACGGCTGACGTCATTGAGGGTGCCTCGATCCCGCAAATGCTCGACGAGCGCGGCAAGGAGTTGCCTCTCGACGACCAGCAACCCCTGCCGGACGCCGCTTGAGTTTCGATTATTCCACCTGGGCATTCCAACTTGCTCGCTCCGTCGACCTTCTCGATCGTCGCCTTCGATCCGGCCGGGCCCGCCTGGGGTGTCGCCGTCGCCTCGAAGTTCCCGGCCGTCGGGGCAGTCGTCCCTTGGGCCGCAGCCGGCGCCGGAGCTGTCGCCACTCAGGCGCTGGCCAATACCACTTACGGGCCGAGGGGCCTGGAGCTGCTGTCCACGGGAATGGCCGCTCTCGAGGCGCTCGAGCACCTCTTGACCGGCGATGATGATCGAAATCAGCGCCAGGTCGGCCTGGTCGACACCCGGGGCGGGAGTGCCACCTTCACCGGCGACCCGTGCTTCGACTGGGCCGGTGGGACGTCGTCTGCCGGGGTTGCCGTTCAAGGCAACATCCTGGCCGGACCGCAAGTGGTGGAGCAAATGTACCTGGCATTCCAGAGTTCGCCCGGCGATTTGCCTCAACGGCTGCTTGCCGCCCTGGCCGCCGGAGATCGGGCCGGTAGCGATCGCCGCGGAAGGCAGAGCGCGGCATTGATCGTCGTTAAGCCCCAAGGTGGATACGGTGGGCACAACGACCGCTGGCTTGACTACCGCGTGGATGACTATCCTGATCCGGTTCCGCAGCTGGCGAAGCTGGTCAGGCTGCACGACCTGTACTTCGGCAAGAGCCCTGAAGATGAGAGACTGGCCATTACGGGCTCCACCGCCAGGTCGCTTCAAACCATGATGTCTCGCCACGGTTACTATCGCGGAGAAAGCCATGGCGACTACGATGCAGCCACGCGCGAGGCGTTGCGCCGCTTCATCGGGAATGAGAACTTCGAGGATCGCACCGACGTCGAGAATGGTCGGATCGATCGGCCGGTTTTCGAGCACCTTGTTGAGATGTTCCTCGAATAACCGAGCCCGAGCGGTCAACCACCGGGTCTCACGCGTGAACACACTCCACTCTCCCCTGCCTAAGGCGACCGACTGGCCTCCCCTGGTTCCGCCCTTCAGGAGGACGCATACCTGGCCTGGCACCACGCAAGCTCGTCGGAAGACTGTCGGTGGCAGTGCCCTTCCTGTCCCTCAGCCCCACCCCACTTTGATTCGATCGACTCCCGCGCGAGTTCTCGGACGCCGGACGTGAGCACGGGCCCTCCCCTGGCTGATCTGCGCGGGGTAATTCTCGACATGGACGGAGTCCTGATACGAGGTCGGGCCGCTCTGCCCGGCGTCCAAGAATTCTTCAGGCTCTTGCGCGCCCGTGAGATCTCGCTCGTCATCGCCTCGAACAACTCGACCCCGACGATCGAGCAAGTGCTTGAGCGGGTCAATGCCGCCGGGGCAGATGCCCGGCCACGTGAGATCCTCACCTCGTCGCAAGCCACGGCCGACTACATCAAGGAGCATCTTCCGGTCGTTCACTCGGTTTACGCCATCGGCGAGGAGGGTTTGTCCGCCGCGCTCGAGGCTGATGGGTTAGAACTCGCCGGAAACCACAGGCAGGCCGAGGCAGTCGTCGTGGGGATGTGTCGCTCGCTCACATGGGAGATGCTGGTCGAGGCTACGCTGGCCATTCGGGCCGGTGCGCACTTCATCGGGACGAACCCCGACCGTACCTTCCCATCGGAGATCGGCATCATTCCGGGCGCCGGTTCGATCCTGGCGGCTCTGCAGGCAGCAACCGACAGGGAACCCTTGATCATCGGAAAACCCGCGCCGTACTTGTTCCGGGCCGCCTTGGCCCGGCTGGGCACCCCGGCGGAGCTGACCGCCGTGGTCGGCGACCGACTTGAGACCGACATCCTCGGCGGCCATAACGTGGGGCTCAGGACGATCCTTGTCCTTACCGGTGTCACCAGCGCAAGCCAGCTCTCCGGCACGAGGTTGAGGCCGGATTGGACCTTTGACGATCTACCCGCTCTGTGCCGCGCGCTCGAAAGAGGCGCAGGATGAACGACTCTCCGCTTGTCTACGATCTCTCGCCCGATGACTTAGCCGGGATCTTGGTCGAATGGGGAGAGCCTGCGTATCGCGCCCGGCAAGTCTTGCACGCCTTGTACCGCGAGCTTGTGGATGAGCCCTCGGCGATGACAAGCCTTCCGCTCAAGCTCCGCACCCGGATGGAGAAGCATCTCCGGTTCAGAGCACTCGTGCCGCGCACCTCTACCGAATCGTCGGACAAGAACACCCGCAAGGTCCTCTTTTCAATGGCGAGTGGCCATTCCATCGAGGCGGTCTTGATGCGTTACGCCCGACGCTACACGGCCTGCATCTCTACCCAGGCCGGGTGTGGGATGGGTTGTGTATTCTGCGCCACCGGCCAGATGGGCTTCCAAAGGAACCTCACCTCGGGCGAGATCGTCGCACAGGTCTTGTTTTTTGCCCGCGCACTGAGCACCGAAGGTCAACACCTGACCAACGTGGTGGTCATGGGAATGGGGGAGCCCTTCCACAACTACGAGGCGACCATGCAAGCGATCGATTGCCTGGGGGATCCCGAAGGTTTCAATTTCGGAGCCCGTCGGGTCACGGTTTCCACGGTCGGCCTGATCCCGATGATCGAACGTTTCGCGGCCGAGCTGCGCCAGGTTAACCTGGCGGTTTCGCTCCATGCAGCCACGGACGAGTTGCGAGACCAGCTGCTCCCGGTCAACCGCCGCTATCCACTGGCGCCCCTGATCGAAGCCTGTGGAAACTACGTCAGACAGACCGGCCGGAGGGTCTCATTCGAATGGGCGCTGATTGCGGGTGTGAACGATGGCGCCGATCAAGCGCAGGCGCTGGTCAAGCTGGTCAAGGGCCTCACCTGCCACGTAAACCTGATCCCGCTAAACCCGACCTCGGGATTCACAGGCACTGCCACGTCTCAAGTGCAGGCAAACGCCTTCGCCCGCATCTTGGCGGAAGCGGGTGTCACGTGCACAATTCGCAGCCGAAGGGGGATCGAGATTGACGCCGGGTGTGGGCAGCTGGCGGTGAAGGGCGACGTTCGCGGCCGGGCGGCCGTGACTTCAGGCGGCGAAACTCGGCCGGTGTAGCCTCTCGGCCGCAGCCGGGCTCAGGGGGACGACCAGCGAGATCCGGGTTCCCTGCCCGGGGTTTGAGTCGATCCGCAGTTGGCCATTGACCAACTCGGCTCGTTCTCGCAGATTGATCATCCCCAGGCTTCCTCGCTCGTGGTAGGAAGCGTTGACCGCGGCCACGTCGAACCCGTTGCCGTTGTCCTCAATCTCCATCAGCAGGATGTCGCCGTCTCGCTTGAGGCGAATGGTAATGACATCGGCCTCGGCGTGCTTTCGGGCGTTGTTCACCGCCTCTTCGGCGATGAAGAAGAGCACCCCTTGCTTGCCCAGGTCGAGCTCCTCCGCCGCACCCTCTTGAGCCTCGACCTCGACAATCTGACCCATGTTCTCCCGGGTCTTCTGGGCCAACTCCTTCAGGGCAGCGTTCAAGCCCCCTGCTTCGAGTGCGAGAGGTCGAAGGGTGAAGAGCATCTGGCGGATCTCTTTCGTCGTCCGCCGCGCCAGCTCTTCGATCTGGAAAAGCTCGTCGGCGGCGCTTCTTGGCTGGCGCTCCATGAGCCGTCGGGCGAAGTTGACCCGCATCGCAATAGCCGAGATCGATTGCGTCGGCCCGTCATGCAGATCGCGCGCCAGTTTCTTCCGGGCCTCCTCGTGGATCTCAGTGATATGCTCTTTTTCCTTTTCCAGATCTGAATACAGTCTGGCATTCTGCAGGGCGCCGATGGCCAGGCTGGCCACGGCCGCCAGGAGTTCCTGCCTTTCCCCATTGAAGTAGCCTGGATTGGGATGGGCGAAGAGCTCCAACCCATAGGTCTCCAAACCCACCGCCAGCGGGAGGCAGACCACGGACCCGCAGGCGTGCATCCCCGCCAGTCGCCGCAATTCGGGATCGCCCGACGGATTGCGCGTGCCCTGCGGTTTGCCGGCCGACAAGGCGGCGGCGATCACTCCCTCCTTCGCCGCAAGCCGGACCCTCTGGTCCGCACGGGTCAAACCGCGGGCCGAGACGACCTGGAGCATGTCGTCATCAAACAGCAGCAGGGCACTGACGAGCCCCGAGTCGTCACCTTTGGTGTCCTTGAGCACAGCCGCGCCTAGATTGAGGACGAGCTCGAGGACCCGATCGTAGTTAAGCGTGGCATTCAACGAAGCGGTCATGCGCAAGAGTGAGCGCAGGTTGTCCAGTTTGGCCTCGAGCGCGTGCTCACGCTTGCGGAGACGGGCAAGTTCCTGCGTCTGGCTCTCGTCGCGGTTCCGAACCGAGCCACGCCGCGAACCGTTGAGCCAGCTCATCGGCCACACCTCGCACCGCTCATGAGAACTGCGATCAAAGCTCTCTCGCCAGCAACCATGTTTTGCCTGTCTCCGGCTCGCGCGGGAGGCTGACGGCCTCGCCGTTCTTGCTCTCGATCGGGCGACCTCTCTCGCCGGCTCGGCCGCCAAAGCCCGGGCGTCATCGCGAGGGAGACGCGGATTGGCACTCGGTCATCCCCCCCTCAGAAGGGCCGAATCAGGCAAGGGTCTCGCAATCGCTTGCGACGGTTCCGGGCCAACCACCTGCCGCTTCGGGCGTTGCCCTACGCCTAGAGTATGCGCCGGTCCGGGCGGCCTGCGACCTTACAGCTGCCCTACATCCGCCTTAAGACCTAGGTACGCCCAGCGGCCGGGGTAACCGGGTGGGTCTCAGACTTGAGCGTCAAGTTCCGAGCCAAGGGCGGGTCCGCCCGCCTGAGATGCCCTTGGCCGGAGAGACCCAGACGGCCGATCTGTCCAGGTCGGGTTGAGGCCGACCCTTCTTCTTGTAAAATGCCATCGCAGACGGTATGATTTGGACGATGACTCAAGCCCACTTGATCGCCGCCTCGATCCTTTCTGCGGATTTTTCCGCCTTACGTGAACAGATCGAAGAGGCGGAGAACGGCGGAACGGACTGGATCCACATCGACGTTATGGACGGACACTTCGTCCCCAACCTGACGATGGGGCCGGTGGTCGTCGAAGCCTGCCGCCGCTGTACAGATCTCCCGCTGGATGTCCATCTGATGGTGGTTGAGCCGGATGGCTTGCTCAAGCCGTTTGCTGAGGCAGGCGCCAACTCACTCATCGTTCACGTCGAAGCTTGTACGCAGCTCTACCGCACCCTGGAAAAGATCCGCAACCTGAACCTCAGCTCCGGGGTTGCGCTCAACCCTGCCACACCTGCCTATGCCGTGAGCGAAGTCCTGCCTCTGGTAGACAGCATTCTCGTGATGACGACGAACCCCGGCTATTCCGGGCAGGTCTTCATGGAGGGCATGCTCAACAAGGTCAGAGAACTCGATTCAATGCGCCGCGAACGAAACTCGTCGGCGTTGCTCGAGGTGGATGGAGGGATCAACGCCGCCACCGCCCGGCTGGCTGTGCAAGCCGGTGCGGACGTGTTCGTGTCCGCCAGCGCAGTGTTCAAACATCCAGATGGGATCCGCCCGGGGATGGCAGCCTTGCGTCAGGCGCTGGGCGAGGTCATCTCGGCCTGAGGAAGACAACGGCCGCCTGCGGGCGGCCGGTCGATGTCGGGTGGTACGGCAGGAGCTTCGGGGGAACTACACGCGGGCCAGGCGCTTGATGCACTTGGCGCACAGGAGCTTGCGGATAAGCCGGTCGTTCTCCAGGACTCGGACGCGCTGAAGATTGGGGCGAAACTGACGCCGGGTTGCCTTCATCGAAAAGCTTCGGTTGTGCCCGAAGGTCGTTGTCTTGCCGCACTGAGCGCACTTTGCCATTGCGCATGGTTCCTTTCTTCGGATGGCCTCAGACCATTGCGGCCGTAATCATAACACAGTTCTGAAGCTTCCTCAAACTTGCCCGACCAGTACGGAGAAGGCGCAGAATGACCCGTGGAACTCCCCTTCCAGGCAGGATCAGCGTTTCACACCAGGCAATCGCAACCGTGGCGTGCCAGGCGGCTCTGCAGTCCTATGGGGTAGTCGGCATGGCCGCTCGCAACCTGGCCGACGGGATCGCTCACCTTCTAGCGCGCGATCCGAGGCGGGGTGTGGAAGTGCAGGTTGTCAATGATCGGATCACCATCGACCTGTACATCATCGTCGAATACGGCACCCGCATATCCTCCGTGGCCAAGAGTGTTGCCAACACCGTCCGCTATCAGGTCGAGAGGGTCATCGACATGCAAGTGGCGGCGGTGAATGTTCACGTGCAAGACCTTCGCATCAGTGATACCGACTGATCGGAACTGAGTAGCTGGGATGGCATACACCTCGGTCCAACTCAAGGGCTCGGTG
>MGOM01000064.1:0-10227 GCA_001797105.1 Chloroflexi bacterium RBG_19FT_COMBO_62_14 | reverse complement strand
AGCGCTATCAGGCCGTCGATGGCCGGCTCCTGCGCCGTCTGACCGAGGCCGGCCTCAACTGGTTGCGCGCCAACCAGGAGAGCTTGAACGCCCTGAACGTCTTTCCTGTCCCCGATGGAGATACCGGGACAAACATGGTCTTGACGATGCAATCGGCCTGGGATGAAGTGCTTCTGCTGGAAGAGCGCAACCTAGGGAAGGTCGCCCACGCCATCGCTCACGGCGCGCTGATGGGGGCGCGGGGTAACTCAGGCGTGATCCTCTCGCAGCTCTGGCGTGGGTTTGCCCGTGCGGTGGATGACTTGTCTGAAGTCGACGCGGCGCGGATTGTAGCCGCGCTCGAGGAGGCCCGTGAAACCGCTTACCGGGGTGTCGTCCGACCGGTCGAAGGCACGATCCTGACCGTCTCGAAGGACGTCGCCGCCGCCGCCCGGACGGCTTTGAACGACGGCGCCGACTCGACTCTGGAAATCCTCGAGATCGTCGTCGCCGCGGCAGATGAGTCTGTCAAGCGCACCCCCGATCTGCTCCCCATCCTGAAAGAGGCGGGGGTGGTCGACGCCGGAGGAAAGGGCCTCTTCTTCCTTCTGGAAGGAATGCTGCGCGCAGCGTATCGCCAGCCGCTCGATCAGGCCGAGGTGCACATCATGCCTTTGTCCAGCCTGGTCTTGCAAGAAAGCAGCGAACTAATCGAGCCGGGCCAGGACTGGGAGGTCATCGTCGATTTCCAGCCGGGCGCGGAGTTGGACCTGCCTTCTTTCTACAACCGGCTTGAGTCGATGGGGACGTCGATCCAGGTGGGGGAAGGAGAAGGGATGTACCGGGTTCATATCCACGTCCCCAAAGAGACGGAGTACGAGCCGATCGAATACGTCAAGAGCCTGGGCACGGTGACCCAGGTCAAACTCGAGAACCTGATGTCGCAGATGGCGGCGCGCGAGGCCGCCGGCCGGAGGGCTCCGCTGCAATTGGCCGAGGTGAAGTCCGGCCAGATTGCGGCCGTGGTCGTATCCCCTGGCCAGGGTATCTCGCGGGTCTTTGCCAGCCTGGGCGCTTCGGCGATCGTCGCCGGCGGTCAGACGATGAATCCAAGCACGCAGGAGATCCTCCAGGCATTGGAGGCACTGCCCACGGACAGGATTGTGATCTTGCCGAACAACAAGAATATCCGCCTCGCCGCCGAACAGGCGGCCGAACTGACTTCGAAGCAAGCGTACGTTGTCCCCTCCCGGTTTGTCCCCCAGGGAATTGCCGCCATCTTGGCCCTCGATCCGGACAGCCCCCTTGAATCGAATGTGGCCTCAATGGAAGAGGCGATGGCGAACGTACGCACCGTCGAGCTGACTCTGGCTACTCGAACAGTCGAGATCGACGGTGTGAAGGTCCGCCAGGGTCAGATCATCGGCCTCATGGAAGGAGTGCTGAAGGCCGCCGGTGAAGATCTGGCCGAGACATTCAATGTGCTTCTCGGAAACGCCGGCCTCGAGCAATCCGAACTTGTGACGATCTACTACGGCGTCGACCTGTCAGCCGACCAGGCGAAGGCTGTGGTGGACCGGGTCAAAGGCAAACACCCTCATCTAGAGTTCGAGCTGGTCGACGGCGGCCAACCACACTACCAACTCATCGCCTCTATCGAGTGAGAATGAACGAAGTCTTCATCGTCACAGACAGCTCCGTCCGATTCCAGCCGTCGTGGCGCCCCAACCCCAAACAGGTCATCTATGCCACGGCCTCGGTCCGCTTTGGCGACACGCTGATCGAAGACACCCCCACGACGGACATGGCCGGCGTGCGGGCCCTGTTCGAAGGGTCGAGGCACGCCCCGGTCTTCCTCCCTCCAAGCATCGAGCAGCTCGAGCGGATCTACCGTGAACTCCTGCCCCGAACCGACAAGATCATCTCCGTCCACACCTCCAGCCGGCTGAGCCGTGCCTCCGCCAACGCGACGGCAGCCAGCCAGCAGTTCCTCGGACGCTGCGACATACAGGTAGTCGACTCGGAGTCGATCTCGACCGGATTGGGGTTGCTCGTTCAGGCCGCCTCGGAGGCCGCAGCCGAGGGCACAGACTTCGATGAGATCGTCCGCATTGTCCGGGGCATGATCCCACGCATGTACATGGTGTCCTTCCTGGACGACCTGACCTACCTCGAGAGGAACGGGCTGGTCAGCCGCTCCCAGGCCGTTCTGGGGAACATGATGGGTGTCATCGCCTTCCTCACGCTGGAGGAGGGCAAGCTGATTCCGATGGAGAAGGTCCGTTCGCGCCCGCGCGCACTCGAGAAGCTGACGGAATTCGTGTCTGAATTCTCTGTTCTGGAACACCTCTCGATCCTCGAAAGCAGCAGCACGCCGAGCGAAGAGGCCTACGGTCTGGCCGAGAGGCTCGAGCTGCTGCATCCGGAGACGCCGATCAGCATCTCATGTTATGGGCCATGCCTGGCCACCCTCGTTGGAACCAACAGCCTGGGAGTCGTGGCACTCGAGTCGGCTGAGGCAGTCGAGTGAGCTCGGGATCGCCTGCGGTGGCGATCGTTACCGATAGCACGTGTGACATCCCTCCGGCCATTGCCGAATCACTCGGAATCCGCGTCGTGCCGGCCCTCTTGACCTTGGATGGGACGACATTCGAGGACGGCCTTGGGCTGACCCGGTCCGAGTTCTATCGACGTCTCCCTTCCCTGGCGCGGCCCGCCCAGACGGCCTCTCCCTCCCCGCATGCGTTTCAGTCGACCTATGACTCCGCTTTTTCCGCCGGCGCGCAATCCGTGGTCTCGATCCATGCCTCGAGCCGGTTGAGCGGGATTTTCAACGCCGCCTCCCACGCTGCCAAGGCCTTCGGTGACCGGGTTGTGGCCCTCGACGGTCAGCACGTATCCATGGCCCCGGGTTTCCAGGCAGTCGTTGCCGCCGAGGCCACGCGTGATGGCGCGCCGTTTGAGGCGGTTGTCCGCCTCGCCGAAAAGGCCCGAGAGGCGGTGCGACTGGTCGCGATGATCGACACTCTCGAGTACTTGAAAAGAAGCGGCCGGGTGACTTGGGTCCGCGCCGGTTTGGGCGACTTGCTCAGGGTCAAGCTGCTTATCGCGGTTGTCGATGGCTTGGTGAAGCGGATCGATCACATCCGGACGAAGGCACGGGCTTTGGAGAGACTGGACTCGATCGCTCGCTCATGGGGGGCCAGCGACCGCCTGGCGATCCTTCACTCGGGCGTGCCGCAGGAGGCCCAAGCCCTGGGCGAGCGTTTGAGGGAACTAACCCCCCTGCCCCCGGTCTTCGCCGACGTGACGCCTCTCATCGGGGCACACGTCGGGCCGGGATCGCTTGGCTTGACAGCCCTGCTCGCCCAGGGTTGACACGACTGGGGCATCCCCCTACAGTTAGGCCAGTGGAAACCAGAGAGCATGAACCCTGCGCTTGACAAGCTGACCAAGTACCTGCGCCTTGAGGCGGACCGCGGCTACGATAACCGAGCCGTCGTAGGAGGGCTCGACCGAATCCTCGAGCCCTGGGAGGCCGAAGCGCGCGCGTCCTCCCTCCCAGAAGGACTGATCCAGGTTGTCGTCTCGCGCCTACGCGACTATGCGCAACTCTCGCCTCGGTCGCGCCAGGAGGCTCTAGAAGGGCTGTGGGCGAGATTGCGAGGCGAGTTCCCTGACGCATGGCCCCCTTCCTCGCTCGGGGCGCGCCCGCCTCAATCTGCGCCAGGCGGTGGGCCGCCTGCTTCGTCTGTGGCCTCCCACCCAGCCCCCGATGCAGGACGGCCTGTGCCGCCCTCCCCGGCTTCCGACACGAATGGGGAGGAGCGACAGATCGCCCCGGTCCTACCTGCGACAGCGGAGGAACCTGAGACGGCCTCCGCTTTGCGATCCAGGCAGCCTGATCGGACTGGACTGACCGACCTCGAAGAGGAACCGATTGACAACAACTTGGTGTCGCTGCCTGCTGAGGACTTCGAGGAGGAAGGGACCGGGGACGAGGCCAGGCCCCCCGGCTTCGAGGAGGGCGGCGAGGAGGGGCCAGGACTCGGGCCATCCGCCCAAGGCGAAGGGAGGGCGCGTCGCCGACCCCCGAATGAGCCGATTGATCTCGCCTCGCCGCTGACCGCCGTCTCCGGTATCGGCCCGAAGTCAGCCAAGACCCTCGAGAAATTGGGGCTGAAGACTCTGGGCGATTTGCTATGGTACGTGCCACGCCGCTACGATGACTACTCGCGTCTGAAAACGATCAACCGCCTGTGGTACGGCGAAGAGATCACCGTCATGGGCACGGTCGAAGACGTGCGCCTGCGTCCGATCCGAGGTGGCCGGAAGCTCGTGGAAGCCGTCGTCGGGGACGGGACGGGCAGCCTGCGCGTCACCTGGTTCAACCAACCGTGGATTGCCGATCGGCTCCGGCCCGACAAGACGGTCGTCCTGTCGGGAAAGGTGGACCAGTATCTCGGCCGGCTGACGATGAATAACCCTGAATGGGAGCCGGTCGAGCGCCAGCAGCTTCACACCAACCGCATTGTCCCGGTCTACCCGTTGACGGCTGGGGTAACGGAGAAGTGGCTGCGCAGGGTGATCAACTCTGTCGTCACGCGGCTGGCCCCACGCGTCGTCGATCCCGTTCCCGAGTCCGTGCGCGGCTCCGCCAACCTGATCGGGCTCGGCAAGGCCCTGTACCAGATTCACTTCCCCGACGATTGGGAAGCTCTTCAGCAGGCACAGCAGCGTCTGGCTTTCGATGAGATGTTCCTTCTTCAGCTGTCCGTGCTCAAGCAGAAACTCGAGTGGCAACAGCTCGTCTCCGAACCACTCAGGGTCGGACCGGAGTGGATCGAACGGTTCCGCACCTCGCTCCCCTTCAAGCTCACACCCGCCCAAGATCGCGCGCTCGATGACGCCTTGACCGATTTGGCAAAGACGCAGCCGATGAACCGCCTGCTTCAGGGCGATGTCGGCTCGGGCAAGACGATTATCGCTGCGGCGGCGATCGGGGTGGCTGCCGCCAACGGGGCCCAGTCGGCAATGATGGCTCCGACGAGCATCCTGGCGGAACAGCACTACCAGACATTCAGTGAACTGCTCCCGCGAGCGGCGGACATTCAGGCGAGCTCTATCAGGCTTCTCATCGGTGCAACGTCCGAACCCGAGAAGGAGGAGATTCGTTCCGGCCTCCGCGCAGGATCCATCCGGGTGGTTGTCGGAACACACGCACTCCTTGAGAATCCGATCGAGTTCCGACGCCTGCGGCTGGCGGTCATCGACGAGCAGCAACGCTTCGGCGTCGAGCAGCGGGCTGCCCTGCGGGCAAAAGGCGACAACCCGAATCTGATGGTCATGTCCGCCACTCCGATCCCCCGCTCGCTCGCATTGACTGTCTATGGGGACCTCGATCTCTCGGTCATCGACGAGATGCCCCCCAACCGCCAACCGGTAGAGACGCGAGTCCTATACCAGAACGAAAGGCTGCGCGCATACCAGTTCATCCGAGGCCAGCTCGAGCAAGGTCGCCAGGCGTTCGTTATCTACCCGCTCGTCGAGGGCTCAGATGATACTGAACCGTGGGCCGTAGTCGAAGGGCAACCGCGTTTGCAGGAGGAATTCTCCCCAGACTACCGGGTCGGGCTGCTTCACGGCCGGATGCGGCCGGAAGAGAAGAGCGCGGTGATGGCGGCATTTCGGAGGGGCGAGTATCATGTCTTGGCCTCGACCTCCGTTGCGGAGGTCGGCGTGGACGTCCCGAATGCAACGGTGATGCTGATCGAAGGCGCTAACCGATTTGGCCTCTCTCAACTTCACCAGTTTCGTGGTCGTGTCCGGCGGTCTGAACACAAGCCTTACTGTCTGCTCATTCCGGACAGCGACACCGAGGCGGACAATGAGCGCTTGAAGGCGATGGAATCGACCGATGATGGCTTTCGACTGGCCGAACTTGACCTGGAGCAACGCGGTCCAGGCGATTTCCTGGGCAGGCGCCAATCGGGTTTTGCCGAGCTCAAGATGGCCAAACTCACCGACGTCCGCCTGATCGACAAAGCCCGCCGCGAGGCCATGCGTCTGTTCGAGGCCGATCCGCGGCTGGAGGCCTCCGAGCACACTCAGCTTGCCGGGGCCGTCGCCCGGTTCACCTCCGCCGGGAAGGGAGAGATCAGCTGATGGTTCGAGCTGTTTTTCCGGGCACGTTCGATCCGATCCACATGGGGCACATCGATATCGCCTCACGCGCGGCTCTGCTCTTCGACGAACTCGTCGTCGCCGTATACGACCGCCCTTTGAAGAGCCTGCTTTTCTCCCCGGATGAGCGGATCGACCTCGTCCGCCAGAGCTTCGCCGGGGAGGAGAAGATCAAGGTCGTCGGCTACGAGGGGTTGACCGTCGACCTTTGCCGTAGGCTGGATGCTAAGGTGATCGTGCGTGGACTACGGGTGTTCTCCGATTTCGAGTACGAATTCCGGATGGCCCTGGCCAATCACCGCCTGGCGCCGAACGTTGAAGTAATAGCTTTGATCACCAATGAGGAGCACAGCTTCCTGAGTGGCAGCACTGTCCGCGAAATCGCTTCTTTGGGGGGGGACGTGAGCAGCTTCGTGCCGGCCAACGTGGCCAAGGCCCTGGAGCGACGGTTCCTCGAGTTGAGCAACGACGGGCTGGGGTACATGCCGACGCCTTCCTTGCGAGATTGAGGCGGGTTGACCCAAGTTGTGGATCGGTGTACGCTTCGGCCTGAACCTTGCACCTTGAGGCGTGGTCCCGATCAACCGACGAGGTGGACCGGAGGGTAGGATGGACATCCTGCACCTGGTGGATCGGCTTGAGGAGCTCTTCAATGAGAGTCGGCCGATTCCGCTCACCCACAACGTGATCGTGGACGAGGATCGCATTCTGGAGATCATCGACCAGATGCGGATTTCGATCCCGGAGGAGGTCAAGAAGGCCCAGCAGGTGATTGCCCAGCGCGATCGCATGCTGGCTCAGGCGCAGGAAGAAGCGAATCGCACGATCACCCTGGCCAAACAGAAGTCGGAGGAGTTCGTGACGCGGGATGCTATCGTGCAGGCCGCACAATCAAGAGCCGAGCAGGTGATGATCCAGGCCCGGGCAGACACTGAAGCGATGCGCCGGGAAGCGGACGACTACATCCTCAATTCGTTGAGCACGCTGGAATCGGAGCTCACCCGGCTCCTCAATCAGGCGCGCAACGGGATCGCCAAGTTGAATGCCGAGCGCCAACGGGCGGTGCAGGTGGAGTTGGGGAGCGATATCCACGAAGAGCAGTGAGAGCCACCGGCCTGGGAATGGGCTTCAAGGTTGAACATCAGGGCGGCGCTTATGGCGCCGCCCTGTCGAATCTGCTCGATCGGACGCCACCGACCACACCAACAGCGCATGCTCAGGAGACGGCTCTACGCTGCCGCCCGGTCGGACAGCTCCTCTTCCGCCTCAGCCGTGTTCCTTCTCGCCGCTCGCTCGGCCACCGCTTGCAGGAAGGCTTTGAAAAGCGGATGCGGCCGGTTCGGGCGGGATAGAAACTCAGGATGAAACTGGCTACCCACCATGAAGGGATGGTCGGTGATCTCGGCGATCTCGACCAGCCGCTCGTCCGGCGACAAGCCAGAGAACGCCATACCGTGCTCCGCCATCACTTCGCGGTAGTTGTTGTTGAACTCAAACCGGTGCCGGTGACGCTCGTTGACCTGCGGCACGCCGTACGCTTCACCGGCGTGTGAGCCCGGTACAAGGACGCACGGGTAGACCCCAAGGCGCATCGTCCCGCCCATGTTTCCGATGCCACGCTGTTCAGGCATCAAATCGATCACCGGGTGGGGCGTGTTCCGATCAAACTCGGTCGAGTTCGTATCCTCGGATCCGAGGATGTCACGTCCGAACTCGATCACCATGACCTGCATACCCAGGCATAGTCCCAGGTACGGCACTTTGTTGCGACGAGCGAAACGGGCCGCGGCGATCTTACCCTCGATCCCCCGCGAACCGAACCCCCCAGGCACGATCACACCGTCGGCCGTTTCGAGCTCCTGCCAGCCCTTGCCCTTCTCCAACTCGGCCGAGTGAAGCCACAGGATCTCCGCATCCACCCCGACTGCCAGCGAAGCATGCCGAACCGCTTCACGCACGCTCATGTACGCGTCTTTCAACTCGATGTACTTCCCGACGAGGGCGATCTTCACGCTCGGTCGTCGCGTCCGATCCTTGGCGACAAGCTGCTCCCACTCGTCCCAAACCGGCTTGCGGCGTTCTTGCAGGCCGAAGCGGCTGAGCACGTACTGGCCGAGCCCCTCCCGCTCAAGAAGCAAGGGCACTTCGTAGAGCACGTCCGTCGTCGTCAGAGGGATCACCGCCTTCGGCTCGACGTCGCAGAAGAGCGCGATCTTCTCGCGCAAGTCCTCGCCCATCGGGTAATCCGAGCGGGCGATGATCGCGTCCGGAGAGATGCCGATCGAGCGGAGCTCGCGCACCGAGTGTTGGGTCGGCTTCGTCTTCAATTCACCTGTGGCGCCGATGTGCGGCAACCAGGTGACATGGATGAAGAAGGTGTTTTCTTTTCCAACATCCGAGCGCATTTGCCGAAGGGCCTCGAGGAATGGGAGCGACTCGATGTCCCCGACCGTCCCCCCGACTTCCACCAGCACCACTTCCGCCCCGGTGTCGCGTGGGACCAGACCGATGCGTTGTTTGATCTCATTGGTGATGTGTGGGATGACCTGGATCGTCCCTCCCAGGAAGTCGCCTCGACGCTCCTGGGAAATGACTTCTGAGTAGATCTGACCGGTGGTCACATTGCACACCCGGCTTAGATTGGTGTCGATAAAGCGCTCGTAGTGTCCGAGATCGAGGTCCGTTTCCGCCCCATCATCCAGAACGTAAACCTCCCCATGCTGATAAGGGCTCATCGTCCCCGGATCAACGTTGATGTACGGGTCGAGTTTCTGAATTGAAACCGCAAATCCCCGGCTCTTAAGAAGCTTCCCCAGCGCCGCCGCCGTCACACCCTTCCCGACCGAACTGACCACGCCGCCTGTCAGGAAAATGTACTTGGTCATTGCTCTACCTCCCCTTGAGTGATCCGTTTTTAAAAGGGCGGTGGGGAGGGCCGACTTGCGGTGACCTCCCCACTGATCCGTTGCGAGGACGGATGTCCCGGATGATCTTTCTCGACATCACCCTACCAGTTCCGTGAGGTCTTCCGCCGCACGACGCATCTCCAGAAGCACTAGGCCCAACTTGGCCTGCTCTCTTGCCAGGACGGTCAGCACAGCATCTGTTCCAGCCGCCATTAACAGGACGTATCCATCGCTCCCGTGGATATAGACTTCGTCCAATCCCCCCCGCCCCAGTTCGCCGGCGATTCTTTCTCCGAGACTGAGCATCGCCGCCGACATGGCCGAAACCCGGTCTTCTTCTACGCCGGCCGGGAGGGAGGAGGCCATAGTCAGACCATCGACACTGACTACCGCCGAGGCTGTCACGTCCGGCGTGTTTCCTTGGAGAGTCCGGAGCCGGTCGACCATCATGTCCGTTCGGGATTTCTCCATGCGCGCCGGTTCCTGTCGGGGGCAAAGTCAGCGGAGTGTACCATGGCCGCCAGTGAGCGGCAAGCCGGGGGCTTTGAGGGGTCGAGGCCAGGCGCGATTCGCGGTGTGTCGATCCCTGGACGGCGGTGATCCCCTCATATGTCCGACCCCCTCCCCCGTCCGGCTAATGGGCTTTCTGAATCTGCTCACAACCCCGGTCTGTAGAAGTGAGAAGGAGGGCGGCGAAGCCACCCCTCTTCTCACTTCTACAATCGCCTCGATGCGTAGGGGATCGTGACCAAGCCTCCCGCAGAGTTCGACAGGATGTTCACGCAATTTGATATCGCTGGGGCGGATCTTGACCAGCGGTTCTGAGGGGAGCTTAGGGCAACAGAAGGGTTTCGAGATTTGAAAGCCGGTCGAGGGGTTCTGTGGGAACCACGGTGTGCAGATCGGGGATGAGCGACGCCGCCTGGTCCGCATGCGCCTAGCCCTGGACTTCAGCCTCGCAGTCCGGGGATGAGATGGACCTTGATCTCCCCGACCTCGAGATCGACGTCGAGGATGACGGATTCGATGGCAGGGATAAGCAGCTCGGCGCCTGTCATGTCCCTTACCGAGTAAACATCGTTGGCGCCAGTCTCCAGGATCTCGTCCACTTGGCCGAGCTCCTGGCCTTCATCGCTCACAACGCGCAGCCCCAGAATCT
>MGOM01000063.1:2624-12191 GCA_001797105.1 Chloroflexi bacterium RBG_19FT_COMBO_62_14 | reverse complement strand
GCAGGCTTAAGTCCCCAGGATGTGCGTGATGACCGTGCTGGCCGCACCTCCGACACTCTGCATCATCCCGACCTCGGCCCCCCTAACCTGATTCTTGCCCCCCCTTCCGGTGAGTTGCAGGACGATCTCACATGCCTGATAGAGGGCGGTCGCCCCGATCGGATGGCCACGGGCTTTCAGGCCGCCCATCGTGGAAATGGGGATCTCTCCGCGCAGATCGATGCGCCCTTCCGCAGCCAGCCGCCAGCCCTTCCCCGCCGGAGCGAACCCGGCCGCCTCCAGGCACATGCAGGCCATGATGCTGAAGGCGTCGTGTACCTCGAACAGATCGACGTCCCCCCGGTTGACGTTCGCCTGGCGAAATGCCTTCTGCGCCGACGAGTACGCCGCCGCCAGCCAGAGCGGGTTGGCACGATCGCCGACGCGGAACCGATCCGTCGAAACGCTCGAGGCCAGGATACACACAGGATTGGGATTGTGGGCACGCGCCTCTTGCGAAGCTGAGAGCACGACCGCCGCCGCCCCATCACAAATCGGGGATGAGTCGAGCAGCCGCAGCGGCTCATGGACCACACGCGAGTGCATGACGCTGCGTGATGTGACTCTCATATCACGGTACAAGGCGTTTGGATTGTTGCGGGCATTGCGGTGGGCAACAACCGGGAAGTTCGCCAGACCGTCGGCCGGCACTTTGTGACGCTTCAAATAGAGCCGCATCAGATCGGCGTTCTTGCTGATCAGCGTGGCCCCATCCTCAACTTCCTTGGCATCGAGCGCCTTCGACATGGCCGGCGTGGCCAGACCTTCGCTCATCTTTTCCACGCCGACCGCTACTGCCAGATCGGCCTCGCCGCTTGCGACGGATAGGTACGCCATTCTGAGCGCCGCCGATCCGCTGGCCATCGCCGCCTGGATCTGCAGGGCCTCGATCCCCGCTAAACCAGCGGCATCCGCGATCAGCGCCGCGATGTGCTTCTGACCCTGAAGCTCGTCGGCCAGCATGTTGCTGGCATACAGGGCATCCACTAGATCCACACCGGCGTCGGCCATGGCCAGCCGCACCACGTTCGCCCCCAACTCGCGCAGCCCTTTGGAGGTAGCCTTCTCCACCGGGACTTGGCCGATCCCGACGATGCTCACTTCTCTCAAGCCGGCCTCCGATCTTGGTTCATCTCTCTATGAATATGAAGAAGGGCGATTTGAACCTCGTGAGCTTGAGATTTGATGCGTCCGATTACTCATCCATGACAGCAAACCGATCTTCTCTCAGATTCAACGGCAGATCAAGTATGGACCCCATGAGGCCTCGCCGCACCCCGTCCCCGGCGTCCTGGCGACGTTCTTGGGTGAGAATCCCCAGCCTGGGCAGTGGGTGGGGGCTGCCCCAAAAGGGCTGCTCTGATTGTCCTGCCTGTCCTTGTGTTCTTCAAGGGCGCCGAGGACGGCGCAGGGAGCGGGGAGATAGACGCTCCCCACCGCCGGATAAGGTCACCCATCTCGCTCACATGCTCAGGCAGCGAGAATGATGGCGAACGTAAGAAATGCCCGCACGCAACTCGAGACGGCTCATTTGCGACCTGGCCTATACTATCCCCTCCCGCCGAAGGGCGGACACGGCCTCCGCATCGTAGCCCAGCACCTCAGCCAGGATCTCATCCGTGTGCTGACCCAGAAGAGGTGGAGGCAGGCGCACCCCAGTCGGAGAGGTCGGGATGTTCAACGGAGACGCAAGCAAAGGCACACTGCCTGCCGTCGGATGCGGGAAATCCAACTTCAGCTCACGCGCCCGCACTTGCGGATCGTCGAATACCGCGTCCATGGTGTTGATCGGCCCCGCCGGGAGGCCTATCGCCTCACACAGCGCGATCCACTCCGCCACATCGCGTCCTTGAAACAGCTCGTTGAGCAGCTTAATCAGGACGCCCCGGTTCCGGTTTCTGGCAGGGTTCGTGGAGAACCGTGCATCAACGCCCCATTCGGCCCGTCCCACGGCGTTGCAGAAAGTAGCCCATTGACGGTCGTTGCCGGCGGCAAAAGCGATGTACCCATCTCGCGCTTTGAAAGCCTCATAGGGAACGATGTTCGGGTGCGCGTTTCCGTAGCGTTTGGGCGGTTCACCCGACACGAGGTAGTTGCTCGCCACATAGGACATCAACGCCACCTGGCTGTCCAAGAGCGAGATGTCGATCCGCTGGCCGGATCCCGTCCGCTCCCGACCAAAGAGTGCGGCCAGAACCGCGCTGCAGGCAAACATCCCACTCGCCAGGTCGGCGATCGCAACCCCGGCCCGAGTCGGCTCGCCGTCGATCGGCCCGGTGACGCTCATGAATCCTCCCAAAGCCTGGACGATGAAGTCGTATCCGGGACGATCCCGGTATGGACCGTCGTAGCCGTAGCCGGTGATCGTGCAGTAGATCAGACCGGGCCTGAGCTCCTGCAGCGTGTCATAATCCAGCCCCCATTCCTCCATCGTCCCGGCCCGAAAGTTCTCCACGACTACATCGCCCTGCCGGATAAGATCGCGCAAGACCTGCAGACCGCGGTCGGATTTCAGGTTGAGGGTCAGACTGCGTTTGTTCCGGTTGGCCGCAAGGTAGTAGGCGGATTCTCCCCCCTCGGCGAAGGGCGGACCCCACTGCCGGGTGTCATCGCCGCGCTCCGGGATTTCGATCTTGATCACATCCGCCCCCAGATCACCCAGGAGCATCGTACAGTATGGTCCGGCCAGGATTCGCGTCAGGTCGACCACTCGGATCCCGTCGAGCATGGGTCGAGGGGCGGACCGATCCTCGGAGAGGCCTTTCGGAGCAAGACTGGACATCACAAGTAGTGTGCCACGGACCGGAGGTACGCCCGATGCGTGTCGTCGCCGTACGTGTCGGAAGCGGTTAGAATTATACCCAGCCGGATTCGGTTCACAACTGAACCCTTGCACGTGGTGTTATACAATGCAGATGGGCCGCAGTGCCCCTCCGCTGAACGTCCCCGTGGAAAGCGCCCGAGGTAACAACCATGAAGCCAGCTCCCTTCGAGTACCTAGCCCCTGATTCCTTGGAGGAGGCCGTCAGCCTGGCGGCCCAACATGGCGACCACGCCAAGTTGCTGGCGGGAGGCCAGAGCCTCATCCCGGCGATGAACTTCCGGGTGGTTCAGCCCGCCATGCTGATCGACTTGAACCGAGTCACCGAGCTGCGCTACATCCGGCAGAACGAAGGCGGGGCGCTGGCAATCGGCTCGATGACCACCCAGCACGAGCTCGAAATCGATGGCCAGGTCCCCGACCGGGTGCCGTTGCTGTTCGAGGCTCTCCCGCATATCGCCCATCCGCAGATACGCAATCGGGGCACTCTCGGCGGCAGCCTGGTGCATGCCGATCCCGCGGCTGAACTCCCGGTGATCGCACTCGCCTGCGGGGCGCGCTTGAAAGCGCGCAGTCGCGAAGGTGAACGCTGGATCGAGATCGGGAGTTTCTTCCAGGGGATGTTCATGACGGACCTGGCGCCGGAAGAGATCCTAGTGGAGGTGGTCTTCCCGCCGATGCCGCCGGGCACCGGCTGGAGTTTCATGGAAGCCTCACGCCGACGGGGCGACTACGCCATGATGGGTGTAGCCGTCCTTCTGAGGCTCGACGGCGAGGGTGTCTGCGCCTCTGCTCGCCTTGTTTACCTCAACGCCGGCGACGGGCCCGTCGACGCCCACGAGGCCGCGGCCTCGCTCATAGGCAGCAAGCCAACCGCGGCCGCCTTCGAGGAAGCTGCCGATATCGCTTCACAGAAGGAGATCGATCCCTTCGGCAATATCCACGCCACGGTCGACTTCCAGCGCCACCTGGCGCACGTCCTGACCCGCCGGGCGCTCGAGCAGGCCTCGGGCCGGGCCCAACGCGCCAGGGCCAACTGAGCGATCTGCACCTTCAATGGGTTGTTTTTCGCGATACTCGAGGCAAACCCCACCGGAGTGAAAGATGCAGAACGAGCTTCACACCGTCCATCTAACGATCAATGGAAAGCAATTCGAGCGCGATGTCGAACCCCGCACCCTGCTGAGCGATTTTCTACGACATGAGATCGGATTGACCGGGACCCATGTCGGCTGTGAGCATGGTGTGTGCGGTGCCTGCACCATTCTGTACGACGGCCAGCCGGTGCGATCGTGCCTGATGCTCGCCGTCCAGGCAAGCGGACATGCGATCTCCACGGTCGAGGGACTGTCGGCGAACCTGAAGGAGCTGCATCCGCTGCAGCAGGCCTTCTGGGAATCGCACGGCTTGCAGTGTGGTTTCTGCACCCCGGGTTTCCTCATGACCCTTGTGCCATTCCTCGAAACAAACCCAAACCCTTCAGAGAACCAGATCCGGGCCGCCATTTCGGGTAACTTATGCCGCTGCACCGGCTATCAGAATATCGTCAAAGCCATCCAGTCTGCAGCGGAACGAATGCAGGCTAAGGTCGCATGAGCGCCTATTTCAGTTCATTCCTTCATCACGCGCTCCTTGCCTGCATCCGCGAGCCAGACGATCGCTATCCCGGCACTCGGGCATGAACGTCGCATGAGTTCCTTCGCTTCCGACGCTGCGGGGGATCTAGCTGGCCTTTCGCGGAGCCTTCGTTCCGGCGAGTTGGATCTTATACGACACATCGGTGATCTGGAAGATAACTTCGAGGCACGCGAGCCGCAGGTGCGGGCATTCGTCCCCGAAGAAGGCCGATTCAGCCGATTGCGGCGCGAGGCCGGGGAGTTGCTGAACGCATATCCCGAGCCTGCCGCTCGCCCACCGTTTTTCGGCATCTCCTTCGGCGTCAAGGATGTCATCCACGTGGACGGACTCCCAACGCACGCCGGAAGCCGGGTGCCGGAAGCGCGCTTGCGAGGCCCGGAAGCGGCCTGCGTTTCCCGGCTGAAGGCTCAGGGAGCGCTCGTCCTGGGCAAGACGGTGACGGCCGAGTTCGCCTTCTTCGCCCCCGGCCCTACCCGCAACCCCCATAACCTAGAACACACCCCCGGAGGCTCAAGCAGCGGCTCGGCAGCCGCCGTGGCCGCAGGTCTTGCTCCCCTATGCTTTGGAACGCAGACCACCGGCTCGGTCATCCGGCCGGCGGCATTCTGCGGCGTGGTCGGGTTCAAACCCACCCGGGACAGAGTCTCGGGCGACGGGTACATTCACCTGGCGCCTTCATTGGACCACGTCGGACTGTTCACTACGGACGTCAAGAGCGCCGAAATGGCCGCATCTGTGCTCTTGGAAGACTGGCGCGGCCCGGCAGTCTCCCCCTCCAGCCGACCAGTTCTTGGCATCCCCGCTGGGCCCTATCTCGCTTACGGGTCGCAGCTAAGCCTGGCCCACTTCGAGAGAGCGTGCGAGCGCCTGACCCGGGCCGGATACGCGCTGAAGCACGTGAACGCCATGGCGGACTACGAAGAAATCATGCACCGACATCATCTCATCATTGACGGCGAAGCCGCCCAGGTCCACCGCGTCTGGTTCGATGAATTTGGGGATCTCTACCGGCCAAAAACGGCTGACCTGGTCCACCGGGGCAGGTCGGTCTCTCCGGAGGCGTTGATCCGCGCGCTTGAAGGCCGACGAGCTCTGCGTGATACGCTGATGTCGCTCATGGACGAACACGGCCTGGATGGGTGGATCACGCCTGCGGCACCCGGTCCGGCGCCGTTGGGGCTCGAGAGCACCGGCAATCCGGTGATGAACCTCCCCTGGACGCACTCCGGGCTGCCGGCGTTAAACATCCCTTCCGGGACCACCGCGGACGGGCTTCCCCTTGGCAGCCAGATCGTCGGCCGGTGGGACAAGGATGAAACCCTGCTTGCATTCGGTAAGGTGATCGAACGTGATCTGAATCCGGGCCGGGACGGTGACCGATGACTCAGGTTTCCTTCGAGATCCGGCGCGGGGCATATTACGACTCGGTCGTGCTGATGCAGCTCCAACGGGCTCTGGTCGAACTCGATGAGGTCACGGATGCGGGCGTGGTCATGGCAACCCCGGCCAACCTCGAACTTCTCCAACAAAACGAACTCTTGCCGGCCGATCTTGTTGCTGCGCCGGAAGACCTGCTGATCGTCGTTCGGGCCGCCACTGAAAAAGACGCAGCAGAGGCGCTGTCGCGCGTCGATGGCCTGCTCGCTCGCCGGCGCGCCGCCGTCGAGGCGGAGTTCCGGCCGCACGGATTAGATGCAGCAACCAAGATGCTCCCCGAAGCGCAGTGGGTTCTGATCTCCGTCCCCGGCCGCTATGCGGCGCAGGTTGCCCGCCAGGGGTTAGGGTGCGGCCGGCATGTGTTTCTGTACAGCGACAATGTGCCTTTGCCGGAGGAGGTGAGTCTGAAGCAGGTGGCGGCCGACAAAGGCCTGATCGTGATGGGGCCTGATTGCGGCACGGCGATCGTCAATGGGGTCGGCCTGGGTTTCGCCAACCGGGTCCGCCGAGGCCGAATCGGATTGGTCGGCGCCTCTGGAACCGGCCTGCAGGCGGTCACGGTCCGGATCCACCAGCTTGGGGGCGGCATCTCTCACGCGCTGGGGACGGGGGGCCGCGATCTCAAGGCTGAAGTCGGAGGTCGGACCACTCTGCAATGCCTCGATCTGCTGAACCGCGACCCACAGACGAAGGTGATCGGGTTGATCTCCAAGCCCCCCGATGCGACGGTCACACGACGGGTTCTCTCCGCGGCCTATGCCCTCGGCAAACCGACAGTGGTGCACTTCATCGGCTATCCGGCACCGGCGCGAAGCCTCGGCAACCTGACCTTCGCCAACTCGCTTTCGGAGGCGGCTTCCATCGCCGTCCGGCTCGAGCGGGAGAGCTCAGCCACGACACCCCCGGCTAAAGCTGGCGATGGTAAGAGGTCCGGTTCCGCGGTCACTCGAAGCGGACGGCGCTTCTTGCGCGGATTGTTCTCGGGTGGGACGCTGGCGAGCGAGGCTCTCCGGACCCTTGGGATCTTGCTCGATCCGCTCTTTGCCAACCTGACTTCCGATTCGGCGGCCAAGCTACCAGACCCTCTTGTGAGTCGGGCCCACACGATCCTCGACCTGGGCGAGGACGAGTTCACCGTCGGCCGGCTTCATCCGATGATTGACAACGACCTGCGCATCCGTCGTTTCCGTCAAGAAGCCGCCGATCCCGAAGTGGCCATCATCCTGCTCGACATCGTCCTCGGCGAAGGGGCCCACCCTGACCCGGCTGCGGAGTGGGTGCCGGTCATCGAAGAGATGCGCCGCGCGCATGCTGTCGAAGTGCCAATCTTGATGGTCGGCACTCAAGAGGATCCGCAGAACCTGGATGCCCAACGAAAACGCTTCGAAGCTGGCGGCGCGCACATCTTCGAAGACACGGCGGCTGCGGCCGAGTTCATCCTCCAGCGGTTAGGCGTGGGCCTCTTACCCGAAGGGCAACCGGTCGCGCTTGAAGCCCTCACAAAGCCTTTGGCCGCAATCAACTTCGGCCTTGAATCCTTCTACGAGAGCCTCCTCAGCCAAGGCGCTCAGGCCGTGCAGACGGATTGGCGGCCGCCAGCCGGAGGTGACGATCGATTGGCGGCCATCCTGCAGAAGATGAGGACAAACACATGACCCCTGACATTGATGCCGCCAACGCCCAAGCCGTCGATCAGATGATGTCCGCCCGGCCCATCCTCAAAGGCCTGGGCACCGCCGCCGAGGTCATTCCCGGCATGCAGGCGAATCTGATTCTGCATGCCGGCCCTCCCATCGAATGGGGCCGGATGTCGGGGCCGCTTAAGGGCGCGGTGATCGGTGCGCTTCTCTTCGAAGGCTTGGCCAAGGATGAAAAGCGGGCGGCCGAAATGGCCGCCTCAGGCGAGGTCGACTTCGCACCGTGCCATCACTACGGAGCCGCCGGTCCGATGGCGGGGGTGATTTCGGCTTCGATGGCTGTGTACACCGTTGAAAACGTCACCCACGGCAATCGCGGGTATTCAACCCTGAATGAGGGCTACGGCAAGGTCCTGCGTTACGGCGCCTTCAGCCCCGAGGTCCTCGACAAACTGCACTGGATGAACGATCAAATGGGGCCCGTCCTGGCGGAAGCTCTTGAGCGGAGCGGCGGGGTGGATCTTCGAGCGCTCTTGGCCGAAGCGCTCCATATGGGCGATGAGGGGCACAACCGCAATAAGGCGGGATCCCTGCTCTATCTGAAGCTTCTCTCGCCCTGGATCGCCGAAGTGGCCAAGGACGATGCGCTCGAGGCGAAGATCCTGCGCTTCCTGGGTGACAACGCCCTAAGCGTCCTCAACCCGGTCATGGCCGCCTGCAAGGCCATGGCCGACGCCGCCCACGGGGTCGAAGGCAGCACCGTGGTCACAGTGATGGCGCGGAACGGGACCGATTTCGGCATCCGCGTGAGCGGACTTGGGAATGATTGGTTCACTGCGCCGGCGCAGATCCCCGATGGTCTGTACTTCAGCGGGTTCACCAGCCAGGATGCCAACGCCGATATCGGCGACAGCACGATCACCGAGACCGCCGGCATCGGGGGATTCGCCATGGCGGCCGCTCCGGCCATCGTCTCCTTTGTCAGCGGGACTCCCAAGGACGCGCTCAACACGACGCTCGAGATGTACGAGATCACGACGACCGAACACAAGCATTTCACCATTCCCGCCCTCGACTTCCGAGGCACACCGACCGGGATTGACATCCGCAAGGTTGTCGAATTGGGCATCACACCCCGGATCAACACCGGGATCGCGCATAAAGAACCGGGCATTGGCCAGGTCGGTGCCGGCCTGGTTCGCCCGCCGAAAGAGATCTTTGAGCAGGCGTTGGTCGCCTTTGCCGAACGCTATGCCTTGTAGTACAGACAGTTCGCACGAATTTCGCTCGCCGGATCCCTGGCGATTCTTGTAAAGACCCAGCCAACGACAGGAGCCCTTCATGAAGATCTACGATCTCTCTCAGCCCCTCAATCAAGACGCACCTTTCTGGCCCTTTTACCCGCCCTTCGAAGTGAAATACATCAAGCGCAAGTCGGAGCAAGGTGTGAACGCGCAATACATCATGACTTCTAACCACATGGGAACCCACCTGGATGCGCCGCGGCACTTCGTAACCAAGGGTAAGACGATCGACGAGCTTCCGCTGCAATGGCTCTATGGCGAAGGGGTGATCGTCGATCTGAGTGACGAACTCGACGAGTTGGCGCTCTTCACGCCCAAGATGATCGAGGACCGGGTCGAGGTGAAGGAACGGGACATCATCTTCATCCACACCGGGTGGCACAAATATGCCCAGTTCGGATCCGACGCCGATGAGGAGAAGTACATCCTCCGCCACCCGGGGCCACATTTCGACATCGTCGATTGGCTACTGGCGAAGAAGGTCCACCTTTGGGGCGTGGACATGGTCTCGACGGACCATCCGATGAACTTGCCCATTGGCCGCTTCCTGGGCAAAGGTGGGTTGGAACACTGGGCCAAGGTCCGCCGCCAGGCCGAGGCCAAGTTTGGTGCCGACAAGATGGACGAGCTCTTTCCGGAAAGAGCTTATCAACTGACACACAACGCGCTCTTCCCCCACGACTGTGTCCAC
>MGOM01000063.1:2022-2522 GCA_001797105.1 Chloroflexi bacterium RBG_19FT_COMBO_62_14 | reverse complement strand
GGGATAGAGGGGGTGGGGGCGACATCGAATCCCCCACTAGGACGGGTATTCCTGTCCGGGGGTGGCGGGATCGATCGGCCATGACATTCGAGCCAATGAAAGGGATATGAAAAATGGCGACCCCGTATATCGGCAAACGGGTAAAGCGGAACGAGGATCCTCGACTGCTTACCGGCCAGGCCCTCTTCGTCGACGATGTCCATCTGCCGGACATGTTGCATGTGGCGTTCTTGCGCAGCCCCTATGCCCACGCGCGGATCAAGGATATCGACCTGACGGCGGCGTTGCGCCGGCCGGGAGTTGTCGCCGCGTACGGCGCCGCCGAGCTCGGCTCCTACTGGCGCACCGGCGCGCTTCTGGTAGACCCGCCACCCATCCCAGACATCGTCTTCAACAAGCGAACCCAGCCCATCCTGGCCAGAGACAAGGTCCGGCACGTCGGGGAGCCGCTTGTGGCCGTCGCCGCCGAGTCGCGCGCCCTGGCCGAGGACGCGTTGACC
>MGOM01000063.1:371-1938 GCA_001797105.1 Chloroflexi bacterium RBG_19FT_COMBO_62_14 | reverse complement strand
GACCTCGACTCCAACGTCGCCGCGCATGTGATCCAACACCGCGGGGCCTACGTCGAAGCCCGCAAGGAAGCCGATCTCATCCTGAAACGACGCCTGCGCTACGATCACGGCACCGCCGCCGCCATGGAGAATCGCGGCCTGGTCGCCAACTGGGATCCGCGTGCCGCCCGCCTGACCATCTGGGACACGACCCAGGCGCCGATCCCGATCCGCAACGGACTGGCCGATATGCTCGGGCTGGGCGAGCATCAGATCCACGTCATTGCCCCCTTCATCGGAGGCGGTTTCGGCCCCAAGATCATGATGTTCTACCCGGAGGAGATGCTGATCCCTTGGCTGGCTATGCAACTCGGCCGTCCCTTGAAGTGGATCGAGGATCGCTCGGAGAACTTCGTCGCCACGACCCAGGAACGCGAGCAAATCCACAACGCCGAGATCGCCCTGAGGCGCGACGGCAAGATCCTGGGTGTTCGCGACGAGTTCCTGCACGACTCGGGCGCCTACGATCCCTACGGACTCACCGTACCCATCAACAGCCAATGCACTCTGCTCGGGCCATACGACATTCCGCACTACTACAGCGAGTTCACGGCGGTCTTCACCAACAAGACCATCGTCACGCCGTACCGCGGCGCCGGCCGCCAGCACGGCGTGTTCGTTATCGAGCGGATGCTCGACCTGGCGGCGCGCGAGTTGGGGATCGACCGGGTGGAGATCCGGCGCCGCAATTTCCTTCCCCCGGATTCATTCCCTCACGACAACCAGATCATCTACCAGGACTTCGCCCCGCTGGTCTATGACAGTGGGAACTACCAGCCGATCATGGACTCGGCGGTGCGCATGATCGGCTACGCGGACTTCGTCAAGACAACCCAGCCACAACGCCGCAAGGATGGCAAGTACGTCGGGATCGGGATCGTGGCCTACGTCGAGGGAACCGGCATCGGGCCGTACGAGGGAGCTCGTGTTCAGGTTCACCCGAACGGGAAGGTATCCGTCGCCACAGGCATTGGAACCCAGGGCCAGGGCCATTTCACCAGCTTCGCCCAGGTCGTGGCCGATCAGTTGGGTGTTTCGCCTTCGGACGTGAACATCGTAACCGGTGACACAGATCAGTTTCACTGGGGCACGGGGACCTTTGCCAGCCGGGGGGCCGTCGTCGCCGGCAATGCCATCAATGAGGCTGCCCGAGACGTGCGGGCGAAGATCTTGAAAGCGGCCGCTGAAGAGTTGGACGCCACTGAAGACGACCTCGAGCTTGTCGGAGGTCAGGTGCGTGTCAAGGGAGACCCCGAGCAGGCCATCGCATTGGGCGAGCTTGCCTCCAGAGCCAACCCGTTGCGCGGCGCCGTCAAACCCGGTACCGAACCAGGTCTGGAGGCGACAAACTACTTCGGGCCGGACCGCGGGGCCACCGCCAGCGGAGTGCATGCCATGATCGTCGAGATCGATCCGGAGACCATGGAGCTGAAGATCGAGAAGTTCGTCGTGGTCCACGACTGCGGGCGTGTGATCAACCCCATGATCCTGGAGGGTCAGGTTCACGGGGGTGTGGCACAAGGGATCG
>MGOM01000063.1:0-355 GCA_001797105.1 Chloroflexi bacterium RBG_19FT_COMBO_62_14 | reverse complement strand
GCAGCTCGTCTACGACGAGAACGGTCAGCTGCTTAACGGGTCGTTTATGGACTTCCTGCTGCCAACGGCGCTCGATATGCCACCGATCGAGGTCGGCCACGAGGAGACCCCCTCGCCCCTGAACCCGCTGGGGGTTAAAGGCGCCGGCGAGGCGGGAGCCATACCCGTCGGAGCGCTTTTCGCTCAGGCGATTGAAGACGCACTTCAGATCGAGGGCTTGGAACTCCTCGAGATCCCTCTCAGCCCAAGCCGGTTGTGGGAGCTGGTCCGAGAGGCCAAAGTCAGAGCGGGCACCTCAACCAGGTGAGATCTTCCGACCGGTTGAACCAGTCAGAGTCATTCATGCAGACTGCGG
>MGOM01000062.1:16733-26427 GCA_001797105.1 Chloroflexi bacterium RBG_19FT_COMBO_62_14 | reverse complement strand
AGAATGTTTTCATCTTTGCCGCTCTGGTCTTCGACCTGAAATTGCTCCAGGTCGCTCCTCTCATAAGGACGCTAGCCGGCTTCGTCCTGCTTTGCCTGGCCTCGAGCACGATTTACCTGGTCAACGATTTGGCGGATGTCGAGCAGGATCGTCGACATCCAACCAAGAGACTGCGACCGATTGCTGCCGGCAAGCTCTCGATCCGCACGGCGACGGTCGCCTCGATCGGTATGGCTACGGCGACGCTCCTTGCCAGCTTTGCCCTCAACGCCAGTTTCGGACTCATCGTCCTGGCGTACATCGTGATCAACGTGCTGTATTCGTTCCGTCTAAAGCATATCCCGATCATCGACGTCCTCATCGTCGCCGCAGGCTTCGTCCTACGCGTCGGCGGCGGCGTTTCTTTGATCCATGTCGTGCGGTTCTCCCCCTGGCTATACGTGGTGACCACCTTGGGGGCGTTGTTCATCGGATTCGGCAAACGCCGAGCGGAAATGGTCATGCTCCAAGACGAGGCCAACAGCCACCGCCGAGTCCTGGACGGGTATACGATTCCCTACCTGGATCAATTGCTGGTCATTGTCTCCGCCATAACGATTATCGCTTACTCGCTCTACACTTTCTCGGCCGAGAACTTGCCTCGCAACCACTTGATGATGCTCACCATCCCGTTCGTGATCTACGGCGTCTTCCGCTACTTGTATCTGATCCATGTCGAGGACGCAGGGGGCGCTCCGGAAGAACTCTTCCTCTCCGATAGGCCGCTCCTCGTGACGATCGCGCTCTGGGGCCTGGCCGCGGTCGGCATCTTGTATGTCGGCTCCGGAGGATGACCACCGCCCACGCGCCGGGGAAGATCATCCTGTTTGGCGAGCACGCCGTCGTCTACGGCCGACCGGCGATCGCTGTCCCCCTACTTCAGCTTCAAGCTACCGGGGAAGTCACGGACCTGAGCGACTCGCCTCGTGGCAACGTGTGGCTCCAAGCCTCAGCCGTCGATCTCTCTTGTTGGCTACACGAATGTCCGACGCACAATCCACTGGCTAAGGTAGTGCGCCTCACGCTCGCCGAAGTGCGGGCAGTCGATCCACCAGCCTTGAGCGTCCGGGTCACATCTCAGATCCCTATCGCCAGCGGCCTGGGATCGGGCGCGGCGGTCTCGGTGGCCGTCATCCGCGCCCTGTCCGAACACTTGGGCTCGCCGCTGCCCCTGGAGCGCCAATCGAGTATTGCCTTCGAAGTCGAAAGACTTCATCATGGAACACCCTCGGGCGTCGACAATACCGTCATCACCTTCAGCCAACCTGTCTACTTTGTCCGGGGCACGCCACCGGAATCATTCAAGATAGGCCGGCGGTTCGAGTTGGCAATTGGAGTGAGCGACATGCCTGCGCCGACCGCGGTGGCGGTCTCCACGGTCAGGCAAGGCTGGCTCACCGATCCCGAGCGTTACGACGATCTTTTCGACGCCATTGGGCACATCAGCGAACAAGCCCGCCGGGTCATACACTCCGGCCAGCCGGAGGCGCTTGGCCCACTGATGGACGAGAATCAGGACCTGCTCGAAGAATTGGGCGTGTCGAGTTCTGCCCTACGCGAGTTGATCCTTGCGGCTCGCGCCTCCGGAGCCCTGGGTGCCAAGTTGTCCGGAGCGGGGCTGGGCGGGAATGTGATCGCACTGGTAACCCCCGAGACGCGGGAACGCGTGCTCCGTGCTTACGAATCGGCCGGGGCGATCATGACGATGCACACCCAGGTTCGGAATTGACGATCTTCTTGAAGTTGGGGGGCTCGCTCATCACCGACAAGGACCGGGTTGAGACGGCCCGCGAAGAGGTCCTTCGGCGTCTTTCGGCCGAAGTCGCCGCGGCAATGCGCGAAAGTCAACACCCCAGTCTGCTCCTGGGTCATGGCTCGGGCTCCTACGGCCATCAGGTTGCCGCCCGCTTCGGCACCCACGCCGGGGCGAAGACAATGGAAGAATGGCGGGGGTTTGCTTCAGTCTGGTCGGCAGCCAGCCGACTTACCCGTCTCGTGATCGACTCTCTGGTCGCCGCCGGCCTCCCGGCCGTCGCCTTTCCGCCGTCGGCATCTGCCGTCTGCCAGGATGGGGAGCTCATCGCCCTCGCCTCAGAGCCAGTGGAACGCGCACTGGTCGCCGATCTGCTCCCTGTGGTCCGTGGCGATGTGGCCTTCGATCGTGAGCGAGGCTCTTCGATCATCTCGACGGAGAAGGTCATGACCTTCTTGGCGCCCATCCTCAGGCCGTCCCTCGTTCTCCTGGCCGGCGTCGAGCCGGGGGTCTTTGCGGATTTCCCACAGAACCGGCAACTTCTCCCGGAAATCACGCCCGAGATGCTGGCGAACGTCCCGCTAGGAGGGGCTCGATCCACCGACGTTACCGGCGGCATGGCGGACAAAGTCAACCAGGCCTTCGCACTGGCCAAGGCAGTCCCCGGCGTTCAGGTTCGCATCTTCTCGGGCATGGAATCGGGCGCGGTCCGCGAGGCCCTGGCCGGAGCTCCCGTGGGCACCTTGATCCGCCTGACTTGACACCTCCCCAACTTCCTGCAGGTCCCGCACAAGGCCGGCCGGTCCGGCTACGGCACAATGGCTGGAACGTGAGCCGCTGAACCCTGGTGCACCGCGGTCTCCGTGTGGGATTCGTTCCAGCCGCTCTTCGAAGCGATGATTGCCTCCGATGAGATCCGGTGATCCATCCGTCCCGGCTGCTTTCCTGACAACTCGGCGACAGATCGTGGCTCGCCGCGCACCCGGGCGCCTCGGGTGTGATGCACTCCCGTGCTGGCCGATAGGCGCGTTCTGCGCGCCGGCCAGCCGGGTCCCTCGCGTAGCCCGGGCCGAAGGTCCGGCCGAGCGGAGTCCCGTCACGCTTCAGGGCGAGGGCGCGTGTCCTCTCGAGACGACACGAAGGATGGCCGGCGGAGGCAGACGCACTTGCCCCTGCTCCACGCCCGGCCTCCTGCGCCCCCGCCGGCAAAACTCACCCTCAAATGGGACGGACGTTACTTGTGAGCTACCTGGGAGGTTCCTAGACTGAGAGAGTACCCGTCGAGGGACAATGAAGGGTGCATGGACGACGGTCCAGATCACGCGGCGGTCGCAAGCGTTCAACCCCACGGATCCGGTCCGTTTTCGTCTTCCGGTCGACCGCTCAAGGCGGGCGGGTTGGAGCTCTACCTGTTCGAGACCAACGAGCCGACCCGCGTGCGTAAGACGCTCGACGCGGTTCATGTGGCTGATCTTATGGAGGTCCAGGCATGACCGATCGCAAGAAAACGAGCCTACCGATGCTTTTCAAGAAGGTGGCCGCGGGTGAACCCATCACCATGCTGACCTGCTATGACTACCCTACGGCCCACCTGCAGGAGCAGGCCGGGATCGACATGATCCTCGTGGGCGATAGTCTGGGGATGACCGTGCTCGGATACGAGAGCACCCTTCCCGTGACCATGGATGACATGATCCGCCACACACAGGCCGTGCGCAGGGGGACACCGAATGCCTGGTTGATCGGCGACATGCCCTACATGAGCTACCAGCCCAGCGTCGAGACTGCAATCCGCAACGCCGGGAGGTTCATGGCCGAGACGGGATGCGACGCCGTCAAACTTGAAGGCGGCGCCGAGATGGCCGACCGGATGGCGGGGATCGTCGCCGCCGGCATCCCGGCAATGGGGCACCTGGGACTGACGCCACAGAGCGTCAGCGCACTCGGAGGCTTTCGAGTTCAAGGCAAGGATGCGCTCCGAGCCAAGAAGATCGTCGACGATGCGAAGGTCCTCGAGCAGGCCGGGGCGTTCTCGGTTCTGCTCGAGATGGTCCCGGATCGTTTGTGTGAACTGATCACTCAGCGAGCCCGGGATTGTTTCATCATCAGCCTTGGATCGGGCCTCCAGGCTCACGGTCAGCTTCTGATCTACCACGACATGTTCGGGCTTTACCCGCGCTTCAGACCGCGCATGGCAAAGGTATTTGGGGAGGCCGGCTCCCTGATCCTGAATGGACTTCGGCAGTACGCCTCGGAGGTGTCGGAGAGGAAATTCCCCGCCGAAGAGAACTGGTTTGGGATGCCGGACGAAGCTTACGAGGAACTCCTGACCCTTCTTGACTAGATGGCCTCAAACGGCCATCGACCGATCGAACGGCCAACAAGGGCGGAACCCTGCCCGGATGAGGAGAAGGCTATGGACAGCGCGCTTCTAGAGAGGCTGCGAATTTCGCCGGCCCATGTCGAGGAGATCAATGCGCTCCTGCTCGACCCCTCGCTCGAGGTCATGCACGATTTCCTGGAGGTCGTCGGAAAATACGGGACCCCAGAGGAGATCAATCGCAAAGCCGCCGACGCCCGACAGATGAGCCGGCTGCTCGAGAGGGTGAAGCAAACTCAACCGAAGAACTTGGAGCATCTCGATTGGTTGACCGAACAACGAGACCGGAAGGCATTCATCACCATCGACGAGTACCGGCGGCAAGTCCTGGGCGAGCGGGCCGCTCGAATGGACTTCCAGGATGATTTCGCCGTGACGCTGGAGGTGAGCGCATGCCAGTACTTCGAGTGGGTGATCGAAGCCGCCCAACGGGCGATCACTCACCGGTCGCTGATGCCAGGACGCTACATCCGGGTTCGCAAGATGAAGGAGCAAGAGGCGGATGGTGATCTTCCGGCTTTCGCGGCGGCGATGCAGATCATCGGAGCCAGCTATGTCGAGACCCTCGACACCAAGGGGACCGACGGCTCGAACGTCCACCTCGGCGGGCCGGCGACGATCACGGGCTATTTCGGCGGGATCGGGGAGCCGAATGGGTATGCCCTCCAATGGCTAGATGAGTATCTCTACTACTATACCCACTACGGTGTCCGCCAGGTTCTTAACATCAATCCCGGGACGGTCATTCTTGGGTACCTGCTCCATCGGCTTGGCGTGGACATCGAGTTCAAGATCTCGGTCTTTATGGGCAATGACAACCCCTATGCCGCGTTGTGGACCCTCATCGGAGCCCGGCTGTTCGCCCGAGAGGACGGCTCGTCGCCGCTGATCGGGTTCAACTGGAGCAACTCCATCGACAATCGGACCATGGAGATCAGCGCAGAATTCCGCGACCGCCTCGGCTTTGAAAACGTCGTGCGCTTCGAGCACCACATCACCGAGACGTGGAAGAGCATCGTGCGGCAGCCGTACAACCGCCGGGCAGAGCTGGTGGATGTCGCCGACCACGTGGCAAACATCTCCGCCAAACACGAAGGGGGGGATCCGGAGGTCGAGCCGCTGCGGGAACACCCTTCGGACATCCTGGACTACTTCAGAGACCGGTCGGAGATCATCGCTAGTGGAGACTGGGAGAGCGTGACCCAGAACTTCATCGACAAATTCGAAGCGACCAACGCGACGGCGCGCGCCCTCACCGAACGCGGTCTGTCATTCATCGCAGCCAGGAACCTGCATCACGCGCGTGAACCGGTCGGCGTCTGAGGCCAGGATCCGGAGATAGCTCTAGGTTTCGTCTGCGTCCCCGGCGCGCCTTTGAACCACATGGAAGCACGAGTGAGACATTCAACCCAGGTGAAGTACTCCTGGAGCGTCGAGCGAAAATGATCCCCAAGAAAATGCACGCTTTCCTTCAGGGCCATCTACCCACGAAGACCTTGCTCAGTCGACTGATCCGGGAAGATGGCTTTGCCTTCATCGAATTCGGCCCGTTGGACGTCGAACGCCTGGCCGCGCTCGGGATCCAGGTCGATAACCTCGGGCCGACGCTCGTTGTCTGTGCCTGGGACGAGACCTCCGATCTGGAAATCGGAGGCTACCTGGTCGTTGACAACATGGCCATGGGCAGGCCATCGATGGGCGGGATCCGGATGCTCCCGGATGTCTCCCCGGGCACGATCCACAATCTGGCGCGTGGGATGACTTTGAAGAACGCCGCCGCCGTTCTCCCCTACGGCGGCGGGAAGGCCGGGATCGTGGCTGAGCGAGATCTCTCGCCCGAAGACCACACCCGAGTCATGCGCGGCTTCGCTCGGCTCATCTATCGCTATCGGGATATCTACCTGCCCGGTCCGGATGTCGGAACCGACGATGCTGACATGCGGACGATCGCCATTGAAAACGGGCTCGACAATGCGCTCTCGAAGCCGATCGAGATGGGTGGCAATCGGATTGATCAACTCGGGGCAGCCGCCGGAGGGACGGTCATCGCCCTCGAGGCGTTGATCGAGCACATGCTTCGCCTGCGCTCGCTGCCGCAGTTTTCGAGGCGCGAGGCGACAACTCCAAAGGACATCACCCTGCTAATCCAGGGCTTCGGCGCGGTCGGGGCTCATGCTGCCAAGATCGCATGCGAACGAATTCCTGGGATTCGCGTAATCGGGATCAGCGACGAGCAAGGATACCTCTTCGATCAGAAGGGCCTTCCCGTGGATGAGCTCTTCGAGATGTGGCAGTCACAGCGGCTGGTCACGCTGAGCTTGTTTGAGCAACTCCTCGGTGGCCGTCGCGACAAGCTCCCTTCCCTCAAGTACTCATCTCAGCCGAATGACCTGCTGCGGGAATCCGCGTTTTGCTTCCTTCCGGCCGCCCCGATTGCCAACTACCTCGGGCTCGAGGGCGACCTCGAGGCGAGCATGACGGTCGAGCAGATGGGCCAGTGGGATGTAATCGTGGAGGGGGCAAACACGTACTCTCCGGCTCCCGCCCGAAAACAGGCCCGCGCCCGGCTGGAGCGCGCCGTCTATCGCGAGCGCGGGGTGTTGATCGCCACTGACTATCTCGTGAATTCGGGCGGAGTGATTTTCGCCGCTCAGGAACACCTGATCAAGACTCCGGAAGAGCTTCGAATTCCCCAGGGGAGCCTGGGCGACCCTCAGGCCGTTGAGCGCTGGTTGGCTGAACACGCCTCCGGATTGGAGGCCCTGGCCGAGAGAAGGCGGATCGCCGCCATCGCCTACCGCGACGAAGTCATCCGGCGCAACATGCGTGAACTCGTCGACCTCCTGCTGAGCGATGCCGATATGCTTCCGTGCGAGGCCGCTGAGCGGATAAGCATCCGCCGCATCGCCTCCAGCGAGCGCGATCGGACCGTATCGGAGATCATGGAGCCGATCCCCACTGCCAGAGTCGACGACACGATTCAACAGGCCGCGGCGCTCTTGGTCGAGGCCGGGAGCCCCATCGTCGCGGTCCTAAACGCGGAGGGCGCACTGGCCGGCGTAGTCACGGAATGGGACATCACCCAGGCGACGGCCACCGCCGCCGGAAGTGATTCGCGCCTTGCAGGCATCATGTCCCCTCACGTGATTTCGTCGGCGCCGGAGGAGACGATCCTGGAGGTGGTTCGCAAGTTGGAATACCACGAAATCTCCGCAATGCCGGTGGTCGAACGCGGATGCGTGATGGGGATGGTGTGTTCCGACTTGCTGGCAAGGCGTTCGCTTCTAAGGCTTCTCCAATCCCCCGGCGAGTGAACCGAGAATAACCCGAACTTAGGGCTCCCGAACCTCAGAACCCCCTAGGCTCCGGGAGCCTATCTCCACCTCGCCGTGATAGACTTCGATTGCCGAAGGGGCCGGTGGGCGATTATCAATCTGCAATCATGATTGTTCTACATGGATCCGGGAGACTCGAATGAAGGGCATACTCGATCGACTGCATATCAAACCCGTGAACCCTGGCGCCTGCACAGGGCCGGATGGCTGGATCGAAGATCCCGAAGGGCCAGAACTGGTCTCATACAACCCGACGACCGGCGGAGCGATCGCCAAAGTCATCCAGGCCACCCCTGCGAGCTACCACCGGGTGGCGGGGATCGCCCAGCAATCCTTCCTGAGCTGGCGCGAGACCCCGGCCCCGAAGCGCGGGCTGCTCGTGCGGGACCTGGGCCAGGCCCTTCGTGAGAACCAGGAGGCGTTGGGGGACCTGGTGACCCTTGAGATGGGAAAGATCCGGGCCGAAGGACAAGGCGAGGTCCAGGAGATGATCGACATCTGCGGCTTCGCCCAGGGTCTGTCCCGCCAGCTTTACGGCCTGACGATGCACTCTGAAAGACCGGGCCATCGCATGTACGAGCAATGGCACCCGCTCGGGATCGTGGGTGTCATCACCGCCTTCAACTTCCCTGTCGCAGTATGGTCGTGGAACGCGACGATCGCAGCGGTTTGCGGGGACACACTGATCTGGAAGCCCTCGAGCCTTACCCCTTTGGCCGCGGTCGCCGTCCAACACATCTGCAATCAGGTCATGGCAGACCACGGGTTGCCGGGGATCTTCAATCTCGTCATCGGGACCGGCCGCGATGTCGGAGAGCTGCTGTTGAACGACAACCGAGTCGGTCTGATTTCTTTCACCGGCTCGACCAAGATCGGCCGAACGGTGTCTGAGAGCGTTGCCCGGCGATTCGGACGGACGATCCTCGAGCTGGGCGGCAACAACGACATCATCGTCGCCGAGGACGCCGACCTGGACATGGCCACTCGGGCGATCGTCTTCGGCGCGGTCGGAACCGCAGGGCAGCGTTGTACGACGACCCGCCGGATCATCGTCCAGCGATCGATTGCCGGCGATCTGACAGAACGGCTGGTCAACGCCTACTCCCAGGTCCGCCTCGGCGACCCGCTCGACGATGACACACTGATGGGCCCGCTCGTCGCCGGTACAGCGGTCGAGGAGATGTTTGAAGCGCTCGAGCAGGCGAGGACTGAAGGCGGGGAGATCGTTGCCGGAGGGAAGATGCGGCCCGATCTTGGAAAGAACTTCGTCGAGCCGACGATCGTGAGGATGCCCGCCCAGACCGACATCGTGAAGCAGGAGACGTTTGCGCCGATCCTGTGGCTGCTCGAGTGCCGGGATCTCGAAGAGGGCATCCGGATTCACAATGACGTTCCGCAAGGGCTATCGAGCGCCATCTTCACCGGGAGCATGCGCGCCATGGAGACGTTCCTCTCTACCCGGGGTTCAGATTGCGGCATCGCCAATGTCAACATCGGCACCTCGGGTGCGGAGATCGGCGGCGCGTTCGGGGGCGAGAAGGAGACCGGAGGAGGGCGCGAGTCGGGGTCAGACGCGTGGAAAGCCTACATGCGCAGGCAGACCAACACGATCAACTGGTCGACAGGACTTCCGTTGGCCCAGGGGATCAAGTTCGGAGGCTAGGTGCCAGCCCCGGATGGGGTTGTTTCGCAGGTCAGAACCCGAAAAGCTGATCATATGCATCGGGCGTGGAGAGCTCCACGCCCGATGTTCATTGCTTCAGAATCAGATGTTCGGATCCGCGATCGATCCCAGCTGCGATACCGGATGGGTCGCGCGCTAGCACGAAAGGGAGATCGTCTGGGACCCCCTATCAGGTTGTCGGGGTGACACTCGGTTCGGGCGTTTTCGTCTTCTTCGGTTTTTCAGTCGGCTCGATCTCGGGCGTCGGCGGTGAGACGAGGAACGGCACCAGGTTGGCATCGCCGGACAAGGTCACCGCCCCACCCCAGACCCAGCCGTTGAGCCCCGGTCCGACTCGCCGGATGGACCACCAGATCCCGTTAGTCGGGTTGGTATAGCGGCCAACGACGTTGGCCGTATTGCCTTGGAGCAGAATGTCGATCGCCGGGAACACCTCATCCGGGCCGCTCCGCACGTTGGCGTTATAGTCCGCCGCCACGATCGGCGAAAGAGGCGTAGAAGTC
>MGOM01000062.1:14696-16715 GCA_001797105.1 Chloroflexi bacterium RBG_19FT_COMBO_62_14 | reverse complement strand
TGACCGGCGTGGGGGAAGCCGTCGGGGGGACCGCGTTGCGCGTGGCTTCGGCGATCGCCTCGGCGGTCATGAGAACATCCTCACTGGTAATCGTCGGGGTAGCGGCGGTTCCCTCGGCCGGCCTGCATGCCGCCAGGACGAGCGCCAGGATGAGCAACAACCCAAGGCGGGTGTTTCCTAACATAACGACGAGCCTCCGAACCCCGGCTGGGGTCCATCAGGGTGGACAGAGATCTACTTGCCTACCCAGTATAACCCACCCCAGGCAAAGGCCTCGCGCCGCGCCCTCCCCCCGCCGGGAGGCCGCTCCCCACCGATCTGGTACCCTTGTCCTCTCCGGCCATCCCACCTGAGCGTGTATCATGGTTGGTATGGACGGTCACAGGTTGGGTTCAACTGAGACCAGCGTTCATCGGGCTGAGGTGCACTACTCGGCAAGAGAGATGCAGCGCGGGAAGTCATCCAACCCGCATGAAGAGGTCGAGGCCGCGCTGGAGCGACTCGAGCAAGCGCGTACGCGCTTGTTCTCAGCTGCGATGGCGTTTTGCGATGGGACCATAAGTGCCGGCCAGCTTCGCGCCGTGCGTGAACTCATGCGCGAAGCTGAGCAACGCACCTCGCAGTTCCAGGGCCGGCAGCCGCAGCCTTTCGTCGAAGAGATCACTCAGCCGAGCGCGATTTCTCATCCGGGAGTGGTCAGAGCCGGGCCTCTTGCCGAAGAACACATGACGGATGAGCTTCCGGATTCCGACGACGCTCCCGAATTTCGCAATCGTCTTGCCGCGCTCGATCAGAAGACTGCCCGGCTCGAGCAGGACTTCCAGCATGGCCGGATAAACGCCTCACAGTATCGGGCGATCCACCGTCACTATGTCGAACAGCAGGAAGTCGCTTTGCGGCTTCACAAGTCCCATCCCGAGAGCGACCGCTGGAAAGTCATCCTCGAAGAAGGCAAGACTTCGTTCCTCCTCCAATTGAACGAGGCCAGCTGCCTGGGTGTTGGTCTATACGATATCAACACAAAAAGCCGTTTGCACTTACAGGGCGAAATGCCGGCGTCGGCCGAAGAGGCCATGTCGCTCCTGGGGACATTTGGATCGGGCGGGGGCGAGGCTGCCCCCGGACGCATGCTGGCGACTCAGTTGGAAGATGGGACGACGTTGTTGCTGATCCCCGGCCGCCACACGGCCGCCCTGGTCGTTTTCTCCCAGGATCCTCCAGGATGGCAGGTGCGGGCGTTGCGCGAGGTTCATCAGAACTTCGAAGCCGCCAATCGCCTCACCCTCGAGCGAGGCCACCTTCAGTTCCTGATCTACCCCGATTTGGGCCGCTTCATCCGCGAGTAGCCTCCCCTCCCGCTTCAGGCAGCCAAACCACAGCCGAGTCTTCTCCTTGGCGTTCCTCACCGGATCCAGAGCTTCGACTACAATTCGGGCGTCCGTGTGTAGAGTCGGCGCGTGCCACGCGACTCATTGTTCGCTGTGTTTATGTTCGCCATAGCAGTCTCGCTCGGCGCGGTCATATCGCCCGGTCCGGTCACGGCTGCCGTCCTGAGTGAGTCGCCTAGGTATGGCTGGCGGGTCGGCCCCATCGTTACGATCGGCCACGCACTGCTCGAGCTGATCATGGTAGTACTGATCGGCATCGGCCTCTCGTCCGATCTGGCAACTCCCGGCATCCAACGCGGCTTCGCTTTCGGGGGCGGCTTGCTCCTGATCTTCATCGGCGTTAGTTACCTGATCTCGGCGGGGCGAGGAGGCATCCGTCTGCCTCAGTCGAGTGGGCAACACTCGCCGCGGTCAACCCGAGCCTTGTTCACGCTTGGAGTGCTGACGACTCTCTCTAACCCCTTCTGGTATGCCTGGTGGGTCACCGTCGCCGCCGGGTATCTGGCCGAGGCTCGAGCATTGGGAATGGCGGCCCTGAGCGTCTTCTACCTTGGGCACATCAGTACCGACTTTGGTTGGAACAGTCTGCTGTCGTCGATCACCGCCGCGGGCCGGCGCTGGTTGACCCCCC
>MGOM01000062.1:10850-14682 GCA_001797105.1 Chloroflexi bacterium RBG_19FT_COMBO_62_14 | reverse complement strand
GGCGTACTTCGGATTGGCGTTCCTCAGGTCTGCATTCCCCGCGTGAGGGCAGATACACCTGGGCTTCAAGCGTCAAGCCACAAGCAAAGAGCGCTCGAAAACAGCAATAAGCAGTAAGCAATAAGCAAGAGCCTATTGCTCACTGCTTAATGCTAATTGCTAATTGCTGATTGCTAATTGCTAATTGCTGATTGCTAATTGCTGATTGCTGACAGCTTATCTACCGCGCCCTGCCCCTCGTGACCGCCTTCCTTGCGGTCCCGGCTGCCTTCTTGGCAACCCGCTTGGCTCTCTTCGCCGTCTTCCGGGTGGGCTTGCGACCGGGCGAGGCCCGCTTCGAGGTCGAGCGCTTCTTGGCGGCGCCCGTTTTGCGAGTCCCTTTCGCGGCCTTCCCGTCCGAGGCTGCACCGAGCGCGGCCTGCGCTGCGGCCAACCTGGCGATCGGGATGCGGAAGGGCGAACACGAGACGTAGTTCAGTCCGATACTCTCGCAGAACCAAATCGACTTAGGGTCACCGCCGTGCTCGCCGCAGATGCCGACCTCCAGCTGAGGGTTGGTCTTACGGCCGGATTCGACCGCCATCCGCATCAGCTTGCCCACCCCACTCTCGTCGATGCTGGCAAACGGGTTCTCCGGGAGGATTTTCTTCTCCAGGTACTCCATCAAGAAGCCGGCCTCGGCGTCGTCGCGCGAAATGCCAAACGTCGTCTGAGTCAGGTCATTCGTCCCGAATGAGAAAAACTGAGCGTACTCTGCGATCTCATCGGCGGTCAAGGCGGCGCGCGGGACCTCGATCATCGTCCCGAACTTATAGTCCACGACAACGCCTTCGCGCTCCATGACCTCCTTGGCCACGGCTTCGAGCGCCGTCCGCTGTACTTTCAATTCGTTCACGTGTGCCGTCAAGGGAATCATCACCTCGGGATGGACCTCCACCCCGTCCTTGGCACAGCGGCAGGCGGCTTCGAAGATCGCCCTGACTTGCATCTCGGTCAACGCCGGGATGTGGATGCCCAGTCGTACCCCGCGCAATCCGAGCATCGGGTTCGCCTCGCGCATCGACTCGACGGCCGAGAGCAAGCTCTCTTTCTCGGCGCGCTGTTCCGGAGTGGCGCCCTTAGCCCGCATCTCCGTGACCTCGCGCAGCAATTCGTCGTGCCCCGGAAGGAACTCGTGCATCGGCGGATCGATGAGGCGGATGATCACCGGCAACCCGTCCATGGCACGGAAGAGGCCGTCGAAATCTGAACGCTGGAACGGCAGTAGCTTGTCCAGGGCGCTCTTCCGATCCTTGTCGTTCTTGGCCAGAATCATTTGCTGAACATAGGGCAGCCGCTCGGTCTCGAAAAACATGTGCTCGGTCCGGCAAAGGCCGATTCCTTGCGCACCGAAATTCCGCGCTCGCTGGGCATCGCGCGGGTAATCGGCGTTGGCCCAAACCTGCAGGCGCCTGAACTTGTCGGCCCACGAGAGGAACTTGACCAGATAGGGATCGTTCAGATCGGGCAGGACCGTCTTAACCTGACCGGCAAACACCTCGCCCGTCGTCCCATCGATCGAGACCCAATCCCCTTCCTTGAGGACCCGGTTGTTGACTTGCATCTTCCGCCCGTCGAGATCGATCTTCAGCTCCGAGACCCCCACGACCGCCGGCTTGCCGAATTGGCGCGCCACGAGCGCCGCGTGGGACGCGCGCCCACCCCGGCTGGTGAGGATCCCGTTGGCTGCCAGCATGCCGTGCACGTCATCGGGCCTGGTTTCGGGCCGCACCATGACAACCTGGCGCTTCTCCTTCTTGGCCCACATTTCCGCCGTGTCGGCATCGAAGGCGATCATCCCGACCGCCGCCCCGGGCGACACGTTCAGACCGCTGGCGATCTTGTCTCCGGATTTCATCGCCTGCGGATCGAACTGCGGGTGGAGGTAAAAGTCGATCTGGGCCGGCTTCACGCGCCGGATAGCCTCTTCCTTCGAAATCAACCCGGCCTCGACCATGTCGACGGCGATCCGGACCTCGGCCTGGGCCGTGCGCTTTCCGTCACGCGTCTGCAGCATCCACAGCCTGCCGCGTTCGATCGTGAATTCGACGTCCTGCATGTTACGGTAGTGCTTCTCGAGCCTATGGGCGATGCGCGCGAACTGAAGGTAGGCCCTGGGCATCTCGAGGTTCAGGTCGGAGATCGGCTTGGTCTTCCGAATCCCGGCGACGACGTCCTCGCCCTGAGCGTTGGTCAGGTAGTCGCCTTCGATCTCGTCCTCCCCGGTCGTGGCGTTGCGTGTCATCGCCACACCGGTCGCCGAGTCGGATCCCATGTTGCCGAAGACCATGGTCACGATGTTGACGGCGGTTCCCAGATCGTCCGGGATCCCGGCCGCTTTGCGGTAGGCGATCGCTCGGCGGCCGTGCCACGACTTGAACACGGCTTCGGTCGCAAGGCGGAGCTGATCCTCCGGCTCACCGGGGAACTCACGCCCGGCCCGGGTCTTGACGATCGCCTTGAACTTGCCGGTGATCTCCTTGAAATCTTGTGCGGAAAGTTCCGAGTCGGTCTTGACCCCTCGTTGCTGGCGATAGTCGGTCAGGACCTCTTCGAAGGCTTCGTCCGGGACACCCAGAACGACCGCCCCGAACATCTGGACCAGGCGCCGGTAGGCATCGTAAACGAAGCGCGCGTCCGATGTCAGGCGGATCATCCCTTCGGCCGTCTCATCGTTGAGCCCGATGTTGAGTACAGTGTCCATCATGCCCGGCATGGAGAACTTGCCTCCCGACCGGCACGAAACGAGCAGAGGGTTCATCGGGTCGCCGAAGCTCTTCTTGGTCTCACGCTCGACGGCCTTCATGGCAGTCCTGACCTGGCCCCACATACCCTGAGGGAACTGCCCGCCTGCCCGAAGATAGGCATTGCAGGCGGCCGAGGTGATGGTGAAGCCTGGTGGGACAGGAACGCCGATCCGGACCATCTCGGCCAGGTTGGCGCCCTTTCCGCCCAGCAGGCCGCGCACGCCATCCCAAGAGCGGGCCACGCCTTCAGCTTCATCGAGCTCATCGAACAAGTACACCCATTTCGTTGGCATCGCGTGAAACCTCCGTACAGGAAGGGTTGTCGACACATGACTCGCGCCGCGACCGCAACCTCGGCGGGCACGGCGCTGTGATTGAAGAAATGATACTGCATAAATGTCGGACTGTCAGGTTCGAGGAGGATCGTCCGACTCAATGGCGACGAATGTCATCGCCCGACCCTTGTGCGGAGACAGCCGCCGGGTAGCCCGGGCTAAACGTGTCAAGCTGAACCCCCGTAGAGGCCGCCGAAACATCATGATGCCGCGAACGCGACGGGCTCCGGGTGAAGGCCCGATGGGACCCGCGAGCCGCCTACTCGACCGGCAGCCCGATCTGGATTTGCCCGTCGAGCACCCGAACCGGATAGGAAGGGATGTCGACCACGGCTGGCAAGGTCAGCGCCTTCCCGGTCTGCAGATCGAAGCGCGCCCCATGTCTTGGACACTCGATCTGTGTCCCTTCGACTTCACCTTCGGCGACCGGACCGTCGTCGTGCGAGCACACGTCGGCGATGGCGAAGTAGCCCCCGGCGATGTTGAAGACGGCGATGATTTCGCCGTCGATATCGAGCAGCTTCCTTTGGCCGTCTTCCAGCTCGGCGACACTGGCAACCGTGACATATTCAAGCCTGGCGGCTTCGAGCATGCGGTAGTTGTACATGCGTCCTTCCGTGAATCCGCCGGCTTGCGCCGGCGGTCAACATTCTAAGCGGCCCAGCCAGAAATCTCAGCCGAGCTCTTCTTCGAGGGCCTCGATCCCGTAAA
>MGOM01000062.1:0-10827 GCA_001797105.1 Chloroflexi bacterium RBG_19FT_COMBO_62_14 | reverse complement strand
GGTCCGAGCTCGATCCCCAGCATCTCCAGGATGTCCTCTTTGCCCAACTGTTTGACCTCGTCCAGAGTCTTCCCGACCACCGACTCGACCAGTAGGTCGGCCGAAGCCAGCGAGATGGCACAGCCGCTTCCCGAGAAGGCCGCCTCGCTGATCTTATCGTTCTCATCGACGCGTAGATCAACCCGGATCTGATCCCCGCAAAGCGGGTTGTCGTCCTGGTAGGTATAGTCGTGCGGGTCAAGCACGCCGCGCATACGTGGGTTCTTGTAGCGATCGATAATGACTTCCCGGTATAGATCATCCATAGTCAGGTCTCAGTTGAAGATCTCTTTCACCTTATACAGCCCGGCGATCAGGCTGTCAATCTCCTCAGTCGTATTGTACAGATAAAAAGACGCCCGCGTGGTCGCCGGAACGCCATAGCGTTCGTGGAGCGGCATGGCGCAATGGTGGCCGGCCCGCACGGCGATACCCTGGCGATCCAGTAACTGGGCGATGTCGTGCGGATGTATCCCCTCGAAGGTGAAGGAGGCAACCCCGCCCCTTTGCTCGGCTTCAGGTCCCAGCACTCGAACACCCGGTACTTCTGCCAGCCGGTCCAAGGCGTAGCCGACCAGCGTTTCCTCGGCCTGGCGGACGGCCGGCATTCCCACACTGGTGAGGAAATCAACCGCGGCCCCCAGGCCGATCGCCTCGGCGATCGCCGGCGTCCCGGCTTCGAACTTGTGCGGGACATCGTTGGCGACGAAGCTTCGCAGGTGCACCCGCTTGATCATGTCCCCGCCGCCGAGGAACGGCGGCATCGCCTCAAGAAGCTCGAGCCGGCCGTAGAGAACGCCGACACCGGTCGGGCCGCACATCTTGTGGCCCGAGAAGGCCATGAAATCCACTTCCAGATCTTCGACGTCAACCGGCAAATGCGGGACTGATTGTGCCGCATCGATCAGCACCTTCGCTCCGGCGGCGTGAGCTGCAGCCGTCATCTGCCCGACGGGGTTGATCGTCCCCAGTACGTTTGACATGTGGCTGAACGCCACGAGTCGCGGTCCTCGGCTCAACAGACTGGAATAAACGTCCAGGTCGAGCAAGCCCGCGTCCGTAACGGGGACAAACTCCAGAACCAGGCCCTTCTCCGCGGCGAGCATCTGCCAGGGGACGAGATTGGAGTGGTGCTCCATCTCGGTCAGCAGGATCATGTCGCCGGGGCCGAGAGCCATCCTGGCCCAGGTATGCGCCACAAGGTTGATAGCTTCGGTCGTGTTCCGGGTGAAAATAAGGGAACGCGGATCGCCGGCGTGGACGAATTGGGCCACACGCGCCCGGGCTGCCTCGTACGCCTCCGTCGCCTCCTCCGCCAGGGCGTGAATCCCCCGGTGGATGTTGGAGTTGTGCTTCTCGTAGAACGAGGACATGGCCTGGATCACGGCGCGGGGCTTCTGCGACGTCGCGGCCGAATCGAGGTAGATCAACGGCACCCCGGGGCCGACCTGGCGAGTCAGGACGGGGAATTCGGCCCTGAGCCGCCGAACGTCGAGCGCAAGTGTTTCCGAGGCAGCCATAGTGACGACCCCGGTCTCAACGTCGCCGCGATTTCGCGAGGCGCCGCCGGCGCCGTGCCGCCGGGCGTATGCTCTGACTGGATTGCTGATACCAGAGGACCCTATCGGGGACCATCCACCCGTCGGTCAGATAGACGTCTTCTAGGAACTGGACCGCCACCATCTTGAAGTCGGCCTGCACTACCACACCTTGTAGCCAATCATTGACACGCTCACCGTTCCGGGTGTGATCGCAGAGGACTTCGACCTGGTTGCCCACGTCGAAACGCTTGGGCTCTACCCGGCTGCCTCCCACTGTGCCCGCGACTTGCTTCATCACGTTGACCTCGTTGCGATGATTGTTGGCCTTCGGTCCCGGTGGCCACATGCTTCAACGTCCAAGCTTGCCGTCGATCATGCGTGCAAAACGCTCACGGACGCCTTCGAAGGGGATCCGCTGCATGATCGGCGCAAAGAACCCATCCACGACCAGCCGCTCGGCTTCCAAGCGGGGAAGACCGCGCGACATCAGATAGAAGATCGGCTCCTCTTCTAGCTGGCCGACTGTCGCCCCGTGGGTGCAACGGACATCATCGGCCAGGATCTCAAGCCCGGGGATCGAATCGGCCCTGGCCTGACGGCTCAGGATGAGATTGCGATTGGCCTGATAGCCGTCGGTCTTTTGTGCCCCGGGCGCGACATAGATCATCCCTTGCCACACCGATCGGCTGCGCTCGGTCAAGGCTCCTTTGAAAAGTAGATCGCTGGTGGTGTTCGGGGCGCGATGGTTCTGCTGTGTATCGTGATCGAAGTGCTGCGTCCCTCCGGCGATGTAGAACCCCGACATGCGCCCCGATGACCCTTCACCGATCAGATCGAGCTCGGAGAAGTTCTTCGTGAGATGGCTGCCGACCGCACCGAAAATCCAATCCAGGTTTCCGTCGCGCCCGACCTGGGCGCGCTCGTGAGTGAAGTTCCAGACGTGTTCACCCCAGTTTTGGAGCTCGACGAACGTCAACCTTCCACCGTCACCCACCGAGATCTCGACGATGCCGGCGTGCAGCGCCTGGCCTTCCGCCTCGGTCGGAGAGGCCATCTCGTGCACGTAGGTCAGCGACGCCTCTCGTCCGACGATCACCAGCACACGGCTGAACGTCCCCCGGCTCGACCCAGGCGACCAAAGGATTGAATGGAGCGGCAGCTCGAGCTTGGTCCCGTCCGGCACATACACCAGCACGCCATCCCCAGCCAGCGAGCCGGCCAGGGCAGCAAACCAGCCTTCGGCGTCTGAGACGATTCGCCCGAGGTGTGCCTCGAGGATGTCGGTATGCTGGGCGACGGCCGTCGCCAGGTCGGTGAAGACTACCCCAAGATCACGTAGGCGGGGATCCAGTTCACTGAACGTCTCCCGACCCGGCCGGAGGACGAGCAGTCCGGCGTTCTCCCCACCCGCCAGTGGCTGTCGAAGCTCGGGGTCGAGGGGGAGGTCGTCACAAGGGCTGAGCCGCATCTGATCTGCCGGCAGGCCACGGATGTCGGTACGACGCCACGCCTCCTCTTTCACAGTCGGCATCGCACCGGCCTGGAAGGCCTCCCATGATCGCAGTCTTCTGGCAGCCAACTCATTCGGCTCTTTGAGAACCTGGGAAGCCCGACGGACATCGGCCTGGCTGAATGCGAAGCTCGAAGGCGCGGCCGTCTTGACTCCCCGGCTGGTACGGATCACGGTGGGGGAAGGCATCGCTGGAGGTGTCCTCGTCAAGGTCTCTGCATCTGCGGGGGCCAGGCGCACGAACGACTAGCCGATCGAGCCTTCCATCTGGAGCTGGATGAGACGGTTCATCTCGACGGCGTACTCCATCGGAAGCTCCCTCACCAGAGGCTCGATGAACCCGGAGACCACCATGGTTGTCGCCGCTTCGGCGCTCAGGCCGCGGCTCATCAAGTAGAAGAGCTGCTCTTCGCCCACTTTGCTCACCGTCGCCTCGTGACCGATATTGACGTTGTCTTCATCGATCTCAATGTAGGGATAGGTGTCGGAGCGGGACTGCGGATCGAGCAACAAGGCATCGCAGACGGTGTTTGAGCGGGCATTCACGGCGCCCTTATGGACCTTGAGAAGGCCTCGATAGGATGTCCGGCCGCCGCCCATGCTGATCGACTTGGACGTGACCTTGCTCGACGTATCCGGTGCGACGTGAATGACCTTGCCCCCCGCATCCTGATGCTGGCCTGGCCCGGCGAACGCCATCGAGAGGATCTCGCCGTGGGCGCCCTTCTCCATCAAGTAGCAGGACGGGTACTTCATCGTCAGCTTGCTGCCGAGATTGGCATCGATCCATTCCATCGTGCCGCCCTCGTAGACCATCGCCCGCTGGGTCACCAGGTTATACACGTTGGTCGACCAGTTCTGGATGGTCGTGTAGCGGACGCGGGCGTGTTTGTGGACGACGATCTCAATCACGCCGCTGTGGAATGAATCGGTGGTGTAGATCGGCGCCGTACAACCCTCGACATAATGGACCTGGGCTCCTTCGTCGGCGATGATCAGCGTGCGCTCGAACTGGCCGATGTTGGGCGAATTCAAACGGAAGTAGGCTTGCAGGGGCAGATCGATTCTCACCCCAGGCGGGACGTAGATGAACGATCCGCCCGACCACACGGCGCTATTGAGCGCGGCGAACTTGTTGTCGCCGATAGGGATCACTGTCCCGAAGTACTTCCGGAAGAGATCGGGGTGCTCGCGCAGACCGGACTCGATACTAAGGAAGATCACTCCTTGCTTGGCGAGGTGTTCCTGGATGTTGTGGTAGACCATCTCCGACTCGTACTGGGCGCCGACGCCGGCCAGGAATTTGCGCTCGGCTTCAGGGATGCCCAGCTTGTCGAAGGTCGCCTTGATGGCATCGGGGACATCTTCCCAGGTCTTGCCTTCGGCCTCGGCCGGCCGAACGTAGTAGGTGATATTGTCGAAGTTGATCTGTTCGAGATCGCCGCCCCACTTCGGCAGCGGTCGCGCCAGATAGTGCTCCAGGCCTTTGAGCCGGTATTCCAGCATCCAGGCCGGCTCTTCCTTCATGCCTGAAATGTGCTCGACCACCTCACGCGTCAGTCCCTTAGGGGCCTTATAGACCGAAGTGTCGGGGTCGGCAAAGCCGTATCGATATTGACCGAGGCCATCCAGCGCTTGTACGTCCCTCGCAGTCGCCATCTAAAGTACCTCCGCCGCCTTCTCCTCTTGCATCTCACGCACCCAACCATACCCACGTTCTTCCAGGTGTTCGGCCAGATCCGGCCCCCCCGACTCGACGATCCGCCCGTCCAGCATGACATGCACGAAATGCGGCTTGATGTAGTTCAGGATTCGTTGGTAGTGGGTGATGATCAGAATACCTAGCTTCGGCCCCGCCAGAGCGTTCACCCCTTCAGATACCACGCGCAAGGCGTCGATATCCAGTCCTGAGTCGGTCTCATCCAGGATAGCAATCTCCGGTTCCAACGTCGCCAGTTGCAGGATCTCAGCCCGCTTCTTCTCGCCTCCCGAGAACCCTTCATTCAGGTAGCGGCCGGCGAACTCGTGGGGCATCTTGAGCATGTCCATCTTCTCTTTAAGGACACGCCGGAATTCGGGCACGCCAATCCCCTTGTCTTCAGGGTCCGCCGCCTTGCGTCTGGAATTGATCGCAGTCCGCAGGAAGTTGGCCACCGAAAGGCCAGAGATCGAGACCGGATACTGGAAGGCCATGAAAAGACCGAGCCGAGACCGCTCATCAGGGGCGAGCTCAACCAGGTTCTTCCCTTTGAACAGGATCTCCCCGGCACTCACCTGGTAGGACGGGTGGCCCATCAAGACATTGGCCAATGTGGATTTTCCGGTCCCGTTTGGGCCCATCAGGGCATGGATCTCGCCCGTCTTTACGGTGAGATCGACACCCTTTAGGATCTCCTTCCCCTCCACCGAGGCGTGAAGTCCTCGGATCTCAAGCGCAAGTGCCATGCATTGCCTCCGGGCGTGGCCGATCGAGCAGCCACCTTCGAATTCGCTGGGGATTATAGCATGCCCCCTTTCGATGTGTCAAGATTTTTGTCATAAATATGAGAAAAATCCAGTTTCGGGCATCCCATTGCCTGGGAACCCCTTCCTTCCCGGGTTTGAAGCACCGGCGCATCTCCTGAGAGCCCTGCCGGTGACGCAGGGCCGAACCCACCCGGCTCCCCACACCAGCTCTACCTGGTCCGGGACGCCTTGCGATAATAAAATGATAAAAATAACGAATATTGACAGCCCGAAAGACAGCGTGATATACTCCCGGCGATATGTCCAGCGCAACCCGGAATACGATCCTACGCACGTTGCGGCTGCAGGGTAAGTGCACGGTCAACGATTTGGCCGAGGCCTCAGGCGTGTCGCCGGTCTCTGTCCGGCACCATCTGGCGAACTTGCAGGCCGAGAGCCTCGTCGAGACCGAAGAGGTCAAGCACGGGGTCGGGCGGCCACGTCTCTTGTTCGCCCTGAGTGACACCGCGCTCGAGATGTTCCCTAGTCGCTACTTTCGACTTATTCGTCGAATCCTGGAACAGATCAAGGACAGCATGCCACCCAGCGCCGTCCAGGGCCTGTTTGCCTCGGTGGCAGCCACGATGGCCGCCGATTATGCGGAACAGCTCGATGGCTTGCCCCTTGAAGACCGCCTGGAGCGTCTCATCCAACTACTCTCCGAGGAAGGCTTCGAGGCCGAGCTCCAGCACAAGGGCGACAGCGTCACCATCCGAGAGCTGAGCTGCCCTTACTTCCGCATGGGGAAAGAGCACCCCGAGGTCTGTGTGATCGATCAGACCTTCATCGCGACCTCCCTCTCCCTGCCTGTGGAGAGAGTGAGCTGCCTGCTTGATGGGGATACCCACTGCAGTTTCAGCATCCCAGTAACCGTGAGTGAAGTTGGGAAGGTGGAAGCATGACAGAGACCCCCGAGATCCCCAAGCTCGTCTGGGAGGTCGACTCGACCCATCCGGAGAAGGCCGATCTCATGCGGGTTGCGTTGCGGGAGGTTGTCGACCCGGAGATCGGCCTCAACGTCGTGGAACTTGGCCTTGTCCGGGACATCTCGATGACCGAGACCGAGGCCCATCTGCGGATGATCATGACTACGCCCTTCTGCCCCTACGGCCCGGCTCTATTGGAGATGACGAGGTCCAAAGCCGAAGGTGCCGCCGGCCTCCCGACGACGATTGAAATCGGGATGGAGATGTGGGATCCAGGCATGATGGAGGAAGGCGCAGGGGCAGCCTGGGGTTTCTACTGATAGCGGCTCCCGCTGCAACTTAGGCGAAGAATACCTGGGCGGCTCCCAATCGGAGCCGCCAATTCTTCCTGAGGCCGGGAATGCCCTTTACGCGGTGGGTGAAGTGGATCGCCGCCTTCGCGATCGTTGGATGATCCCGAACAAGCCCAAAAGGCCGAGCAGGATGCGCAAGGTGAGGCCCAGCGAGGCCGCGGTCAGCAGGATGAGCGTCACAACTGCAGCGATGATCTTCCATTCGAGGAGTAGCCCCGAGCCCCGATAAGTCACCAAACCGCCCCTCAGCCGTCGGATGAATCGGGCGCTCGGCTCCACCGGGGTCATTGCGCGGGAAAGCCAATCCTCCAGCTGACGCCGGTCAATCGGCATACTTAGACCATCCGCCCCCATGCCTCATTCTCCAGAACCACATGCTGAAACCTCGTGAGACACCGTCGCGCCCGCGAGGCGCTGGCGTCAACGGCCGTCCGATTCGACCACGCCTCCGGTTGTGGCGTCCTCCCGACCTTGATCGAGACGTAGGAACTCCTGGCGCAGGGAGTTGAGCGTCCGATGATACAAGCTCTTGATCGCCCCCTCCGTCCTTCCCATGATCTGTCCAATCTCGGCGTTCGACAGCCGCTCGACGAACTTGAGGATGAGCAATTGCTGGCGATCGGGTGGTAGCTGTCGCACCGCCGTCAGCAGCATCTCCCTCTCCTCGGCCGCCATCGCCTCCCATTCGGGATGGGCACTCGGGCCTGTCGTGGCCAGATGTTCGTCGAGGGGCACGACCGGCCGCCGGCTTCGGTCACGGTGCCAGTTGGCGACGAGATTGTGAGCGATCCGGTAGAGCCAGGCCGAAAACGGAACCCCTTTGTCCTCAAAAGCCCCCACGTGCCGTAGAGCTCTTTGGAAGACGCGGGCCGTCAGGTCCTCCGCATCGTGGTGATTTCCCGTCCGGTAATAGATGTAGTTGTAGATCTGCCGGACATGGCGCTCATAGAGCTCGCCAAACGCCGACGCCTCCGAACCTGCCCGACGGATCAAGTCCAGCTCACCCTCAGACTGGCCGGTCATGTAGACCTGTCGACCTGAAATGCTGGACTGCTACTGTAAACACCGAATCCCACCTGAGGTTTTCCTCGATGTGCCAAGAGTGATGTCTATCTAATGAGTGGCTCACCCGCCCGTGCCCGGAAGTCTGAGGTTGGCAGCCATCCCCGATTGGATGGAGGCCCAGGCCTTGCGGACCTCCGCCACCCCGGCGTCTTCATCAGGCTGACCCCCATATTGGACGTCGAGGTACGCTTGGGTGATCCGGGTCACTTCAGCACGGTGCCCGGGAAAGAGCTCGACCAAGACCGGCAGGAATTCCAGTGGTGTCTCGGAAGGCGTCCGCCCTCGGCCCCTAGACTTCGCCTTATGCAGTACCCTTCCATAGATGCGCCGGATCGACGTCGCAGCCAGCACTTGCTCGAGGGACCTGAGCGAGGGCCAGTGCCGGAGGCGCGTGGGTCCGACGGCTTCGCCACGCTTCCCGGTCAGCCAAGACCAGGGAACGATCTCCGCCTCATCCGGCACCGTGAACTCCGCCCGGGCGTCCCTCCGACGACCTCCCCGGATGGCCGTCAGAGCCAGGAGCGCCACAATCAGGGAAGTCCCGACCGTGGCGATTTCGCGAGCGTGCGATTGCAGCCAGCCCGAGGGCTCCGGGTTGGACCGCGCGATCGGGAAGGCCAGCGACCGCAGGGCTTCGCTCACACCCGCCAGGCCTCTCATTCCACCCGGCGCGTCGGCTGCGGTGCGCAGGACCCATGCTATGACGATGCTCAATCCTACGACAACTGGACTGACTATGATAATGAACACTCGGAAGACTTGCAGAAGCGCCTGCGTCAAGGCCCCTGCCGCCGATGCTGCCAGGGGACTCTGGACAAGACGGCTCGCGGCTTGGCCAAGCCCCACAGTAACGAAGATGAGGGGGACAATAACCACCAGCCAAATCACACCCATCGGCCCACTTGACCCACCCGCATGTGCCGGGGCACGGTCGACGCGGCTGATCGCCACCGCCATGAGCCCCGCGCCGAAGTATGCCGGAAGCGCCTCGAGCATGAATCGGCTCTCAGCGCCGCGGAAGATGAGACCGAACACGGCCAGGATCACGATCCCCAGCCGGAATCTGAAATGAAGGATCTCCGGCGCCAGCACGTCCTGCCGGGCGGCAAGGATCCCTCTGCGGAAGACGAAGATGGTACTCAACACGATCACCAGCTCGGCCGGTATCAACTCCAGAACTCCGGCGAACGATCTGAATGCATGCACAGCCAACTCGGTCAGTGCGAGACCGGCATAGTCAGGGTGAAAGACAACCAGCATAGCGGCCATTTCGGCCAGAAGTAGCAGGAGCAGAGCCGCTACTCGGACCAAGGGCCGTGATCCTTGGAGGCGCAGGCCGCGGTCGACCATCGATACCACAAATGCCAGGACAAGGAAGTACAGGAGGACTCTCAACTCTCCAAGGTTCTGGCCTTTGGCGTTGAAGTAACGAAACCAGGGTGTGAACCAGGCGATTTCCATCAGCAGGGCGCCGGCTGTCCCCAACTCCGTCAATCCGGTAACGAGTCGCCATCGGGAAGCCCCAGAGGTCGGCTTATGCCGTCGATCGTTCATGCGGTCGCGCCCTCGGCAAGGAATGGCCGGTGCAAGACCTCCAGGCCAGGCAGGAACGGCAGCTCGTCTTGCGCAAGCGAATAGAGCGTCAGGCGACGGCTGCGAGCCTTCAATTGCTTCAGAGCCAGGACCAGTTCCGGGGTGGTGATGGCGGTCACGATGACCATGCACGAACCGTATTCGATTTGGGGTGAGGAGGCTATCAGGTATCGGTCGAAGGGCGCGGTCACAATCGGGGTGACGGCGGAGAGCGCCTCAAGCATGTTTGCCAGGTGCGCCTGTGTCCTGCCGGTGGCGATCCGGAAGGGCCGGCCTGCCCGGGCCCTCCCCCCGTTGGAGATCAACCCCACCCGGTAGCCCATGTCGAAACTCTCGCTGACGATCGTCGCCGCCGCCTCAACCAGTGCCTCGAACAACGCTGGCCACGTGCCGAGCCAGGGCTTCTCATAGGTGCTCACGTTCAGACAGACGACAAGATCCAGCCCTGAGACAGGTTGATACATCCGGCTCTGAAGACGGCCTGTGTGAGCCGTCGAGGGCCAATGGATCCTACGGAACCCGTCTTGAGGTTGGTAGTCGCGGACGCCGATCGTCAACGACAAGTCCTCGAACAATCGGCGCGCCGCCCGGCGATCACCGAAGGGGTCGGCGGAACGAAGGCCCAGATCGCTCAACTTTCGGACCCGCGGAAAGACTACCACCGGCCGCGCCGGCTGGATCAGAGACTCCGACTTGAAGAGACCGAATGGATCACCCGAGGCAGCCTGCGCCGGGCCGATGTCGTAGACCCCCCGGGCGCGGAAGACGATCGTGAACCGCCGGCGGATTCGTTCATAGCTTCGGAGCATGAGACTCAGGATGAGCAACCCGAGACCTTTGGTTGGCCCCGGCTCCAGCGCGCCTTCCTCGCGCGGAGCCAGGGAAATCGGCCAACGATCGACCGTCGTCAGCCACGTGAGAGGTAGAAGCTTGCGATTCTCCACGTGGATGTCGCACTCGGTTGCCTCACCCGGGAATGCCCGCCAATACTTGAGCCGCCGCCGGTACGTGACCCCGGCAAGCGCCCTTCGGTTCCACCAGAGTGCCGCCCCCAGAATGACGAGCATGAAGGCTCCCACGGCCAACAAGCCAGGACCTCGAATCAGGAAACCGAAGATCAGGAGCAGCAGGGTGAGCCGAGACCAGGCGACGGCACGCGTCACCTCAAACCTCGACGGGGACAGGCAGCTCGGAGACGATGTCGTCGACGAGTTCGGCCGGGAGGCGACCGCGCAATTGAGCCTGAGGGGAGATCATCAGGCGATGGGTGAGTACGTAAGGGGCGAGGGATTTTG
>MGOM01000061.1:40602-43293 GCA_001797105.1 Chloroflexi bacterium RBG_19FT_COMBO_62_14 | reverse complement strand
CAGCCAAACACCTTGTCGGCCGAGTCATCCGTTGCACGCCATCAAGATCGCCCCCGGCGCGTTCGAGGCCCTGCGGGCCGGCTCCGGATGGAGGGTTCTTTCATCGCATGCGCACGCGTGCAACTATGTCGATTCGAAGGGCAGGCTATTCTCACTCGTCAACGGCCGAGCCCGGATGGGTCCTTTCTCGCTCGAAGTGGAGTCCATCCCTCATGAGACAATCCTCGGCGGCCAACCAAATGCTGACCCGCTCATACTTGAGAGTGAATCAGCACTCGTCATTGGCGGCAGGTCCATCGACCTGACATTGGCGGCGAGGTGGAACCCCCGGCCGGAATGGAGAGCTCTCCCAGCAATCCCCTGGCAAGGCAGGTTCCTTTCCCTCATCATCGCCACCCTTCGCGCCTGCGCTCCACCCGAGAGTCTTGCTTGCGTCGTGGCTCCCCTGTCTGTTCAGAGGAGCACATCCGACGATCCCCGAACCCGTCTCCGCGAGCTACAGCTTTCGGCGGCCGCCAAAGCCTGCCTCCGCCTGTCCCGGACTTTGGCCTCGGGAGACGAGTATGAAGTGAGCCTTGCGAGCGGGGCACTCGCCGGGCTGGGACCCGGATTGACACCATCGGGGGACGACTTCCTCATCGGCGCGATGTACGGCCTGTGGTCGTCTTTGCCAACCCCCAAAGCCAAGGCGCTCACAGAAGCAATCTGCACATCCAGCATAGGCAGGACAAACAGGGTTTCCGCGGCCTGGTTGGCGGCGGCCGCCAAGGGTCAGGCGATCGAAGCGTGGCACGACCTCGTAGATGCTCTTCGCGCTGAGGATGAGGAGCTGGTGACCCGGGTTTGCCGGCAACTCATCAACCTCGGTCATACATCGGGAGCGGACGCCTTAGCCGGGTTCGTCATGGTGCACATCACCCCCATCCATTGGCGCTCGCAGGTGTCTCAGGTCAATCAATCCCTCGTCTGATCTCCGCTTTCCAAACCAGACTGTGGGCCCGACGGACCCGCACCCCCGGCGGTCCGGGACCGTTCTTCGAGCCTGAGAAACAAAACAGGATCCGGCTGGCCAGCTCGCCGGATCCCGTGTGCGCATGACCCTACCAGAGGACGGAGCTACCTCTGGAACCTCAACTCAGGCTCACTTACCCGTACTTCGGTTCTTCACCCGTACCGGTTGTAAGGCAAGCCGCCCGGCCCGCTTTAGCCCCGGCCTATTCTCATTCTCCCTCGGCGGAAGGAAAGGATAGGGTAGCAGCGGGAGGATGTCCCCGTTAGATTCGCGCTTAGGTTGCTTGGCGATCCGTACCAGCAGGTCGATCAGCGCCCACCCGAAGCCTGCCAGCAAGATCGAGACTAATGCATACCCAAGGATGTCGGTAATCGTCATGGTGCCTCCCTTGCCGGTCGCTGCTTGTGAGGCCGGCCTTCCTGGCACTATTATGGCGGCATTCGGGGAGCACCTGAAGGAAGTGTAAACCGGGCGTAAGGCGGAACGGAGACGCCAGCTCAGTTGGGTCGCCTGGCAATGGCAGGCAGACCAAGACGAGGCCGGCTCGTGGACCCTACCCCCTTTCGGTCGGAAGCCCGCAGCGGGCGGAGGCAGCACCAGATCTCCCCTGGGACGGGCCGTCTCCCCGAGGCCGTCATCCGAGAGGGATCTTCTTCTCGCATCCAGCCGAACCAAAAAAAGAGGCCGGGAGCTGCCCCTGAAAAGGCCATCTCCCGGCTTCACACAGCGTGTCGATATAGACGGTTGCGCCAGGCTCAGTCGGCCGCAGCGGCCCGCATAGCGGCGGTCTCCGCCAGCGGCGGGGCGAAGACCACAAAGATCAGGTTCATCAAGATGCCCAACACCGCCGCCGTGGCGATCGCCGGCAGGCCATTCGGGAAGACCACCGGCACAGTTACGGGAATGAACCCTCCGTATCCAATGTTGCCCCCGATGCCGACCACCATGATCGTAGCCCCGACGGCGAGGTTGCGCGGGTCGAACATGCTGACTTTGTTCTCCTGCATCAGAGCGATGCCCTGCATCCCGATGACACCGAACAGGTAGATCGCCAGCCCACCGCTCACCGCAAGAGGAACCGTCCCAACGATCGCTGCGAGCTTACCCACAAACGCCAGCAGGATGGCAATGACGCCTGCGGCAAGAAGGGCCGGACCTGAGTAGTTGCGGGTGATGGCCATCAGCGAGTTGTTCTCGCCGTAGTTCGTGCCGGCTGTCGCCCCGACCAGGCCGTGCAGAAAGTCGCCAACCCCGTCCAGAACCAGGTTGAAACCGATGTTCTCGTCCAGGCGGAGCTTCTCCCGCCCGGTCTCCTCGGCGAACCGATCCACATACAGGCTGATCTGGTACAGGTGGGCCGTGGATTCGGGTATGGTCGCAATCGCCATGACCGCGACGCTGACGATGGCGGTGATGACTAGCGGCCCGCTGAACGTGGGCAGGGTGACGTGCGGCACCTGGAGAAGCGGTGCGGCGCCTATCGAGGCCAGGCTTACTGATCCCGGATCGATCACGGCCGAGATGATGTACCCGACGACCGCTCCCAGGAAGATCGGCAGCATTCCGATAAAGCCCCGGTTCTGCAGGTAGACGGAGAACAGGACCGTGAGCAGCAACGTGATCAGGGCCACCAGGAAATTGGCGCTGGCCAGGTTGCCCAGGGCCGCGTAGGCGAGCCC
>MGOM01000061.1:11624-40549 GCA_001797105.1 Chloroflexi bacterium RBG_19FT_COMBO_62_14 | reverse complement strand
CGCCCGGATGACAAAGCCGACGGCGATATTCAAGAGCCCGGTGACCACGATGCCGGCCTGCATCGTGCGGATGACGTTATCCGGGACAGGCACGCCAAAGGTGGGGAGCGAGCCGGTCATCTGCTGCACGATGCCCAGGTAGGCGGCGATGTAGCTGAAACTTGACCCATAGTAGAGAGGAATGAATTTGCCTATACCCCTCTTCGACAGAACCAGGGCGACGATGGTTGAAATCCCGGATCCGAGCAGGACTGTGCCGACGTGGAAGCCGGTGAATGCGGCCACGAACACCGTCGCCGGGAACATCGTCAGGATATGCTGGAAACCGAGCAGGACCAGTTGTCCAAAGGGGGGCGTGTCGTTAGGCAGGTAACCGCGTACACTTTTTTCAGCCATAGCAGTCTCCTCCTGAGACCAGTGGTAGCCTCACGCCGAGGCTGGCCGTGAGGTGGGCCGGTGGGATGGGTCGAGTGAGGTGTGTGCCTACCTCCTTTCTCCAGGCAACAAAACTGCTCCCAAGACGGAGCAGCCTGTACCAGCCCAGCGATCACCTCCCCATCTGAAAGCCGATGGGGTGCCGGGTTAGGCTGTCCCGGCTGGTGAGGGAGCGCACATGAGATGTACCTGTAGCCACGCTGGGAAACGACCTTCCTGGAGGGGGGTCAGGTCCTGAATCTGTTGTTGATAACACCGACGGAAAGCGGAAGTCACGGCCGCAGGGAGCAAACCGCCCCAGAACCGGCTCTGATAAGATGATGCCGTTGAAGCTACCGCCAAGCGCTTTAGAGGAGAGGGAAATGAAACCCAGGGACGGATCATCGGGTGGTTATACGTTCGTCCAGGACGTCCGCACTCCGACGCCGGATGTGCCTCCCGACAGCATCTTGAGCCGGACGGTCTACGCCGATGACCAGATCAAAGTGACGGCCTTCACTTTCGCATCCGGCCAGGAACTCAGCGAGCACACGGCCTCCCGCCCGGCGATCCTGCACTTTCTCGCAGGCGAGGCTTTGCTCACGCTTGCGGGCGATGAGAGGAGAGCCACGGCAGGATCGTGGGTGTACATGCCCGCCAACCTGGTCCACGGAATCCGGGCTGAGACGCCGGTCAGCATGCTGCTACTCCTCCTCAAGGGCTCGGAAAGCGATTGAGCGACACGGAAGCGAGAGCTCTTCAGGAATACGCAAGGCGGAACCACTCCCGCCGATCGCCGAAGAATTTCCCGGTGGGCTGGGTGGTCAGGATCCCCCTCAAACTCGGGTCAAGCCCCCAGGAGGCCTTGTCATGATCGTGCCGCTAGGCTGCGGCCAGCCAATCCTGGCCCTCCCGGAGGCCCATCTCCTTCAACTGAGCCCGGATCAACTGGCGGGCCCCGCGGGCGCCTACGGCGGCCAGCACGATCGGCCGATCGGCCTGTTGCCATATGGCCATGAGCCCTGACGGTCCGACCACGGGCCGACCACGGCGCTGCCCTCCGACTCTCTTGGGATCGACGTCGACGAACGCCACCAGCGGGGCGCCATCCCGGAGCAAGTGCTTGGAGAGGCGACCGCCCATCTGGCCCGCACCCCAGATGATTACCGAGCCCCGGTCGCGCAGCGGGCCACGAACAAGGTAGTGAGACTTCGCCCGGAGGAAGTTCTCAACGGAATAGCGGCTGTCGGTGCGGGTGAGTCTTCCGGGGTGCTCACGCCACGAAAGTAGCACTTGGGGGACCTTGGCGAAGCGTGCGCCGGCCAGGTGCAGCCGAAGCCAGAGATCGTAGTCCTCCGGCCAGCCCTTGTCCTGATATCCACCGACTCGCTCAAGCCAGGCTCGGCGGATCATGACCGAGGGATGGGCCATCGGACTCTCCACAAACATCTGGCGATGGATATCCTCGGGAGACACCAGGCTGTTCAACCAATCCACATACACTTTGAACCCCTGACGGACGACCTCTGGCGGAAAGACATCGACCAGACAGCTGGCGCCGGCAAGCTCAGGGGCCGCCTCCAAGAAGCCAAGTTGTTTGGAAAGCCGGTTGGGGTCCGACAGGTCGTCGGCGTCCATGCGGGCGATGAACGCTGCCCGGCAAGCCTGCAAGCCAACGTTCAACGCTGGCACAATCCCGGCGTGGTCCTGGTGGATCACTCGGACACGGCGGTCCTTCATGGACCAATCGGTCAGCTTCTCCGGCGTTTCATCGTCGGATCCGTCGTCGACGATGACCATCTCTAAGGCCTGCATCGTTTGACGAAGGATGGAGTCAATTGCCCCGTCGACGGTGTCCGACGAGTTGTAGCAGGGCATCAGGACCGAGACGATCGGGTGGTGTGAGTTATGATCTGATAGGCTGTCGGCCCGTTGTTCACAAGACTTCATGGAGCCGAGTGTACCGCGTACTACCGGATCGACACTCGCCGGACGAGTGCCAAAGAAGGGCTAGATGCGGGCGTCCGCATGTTGGAGGCCGCTCTCAGAGAAGCGGCATCGGAGTCCGCTTCCAGCACGGGCCGCCTGATTGGAGCTCTACTCCACGAAGGACCCGTTCTGAAGAACCCCCGGACCGTCGGGCAAGAGCGATTGAGGCGGTGAGGGTAGGACGCCAGAGCGGGTGACTTGGCAGTAACAAAGGTCGGTCGGCTGCACCCGGAGCGATGCTAACGGTGAGGGACTGGCGAGGAACTACAGGAACTGCTCGGCGTAATGACACGCAACCGCGTGTCCGGGCTCGAGGACCCGCAGCTCCGGCTCTTCAACCGCACAATTAGGTTTGGCGATCGGGCAGCGTGGATGGAAGCGGCAGCCTGAAGGCGGATTGATCGGGTTCGGGATCTCGCCCTTGGGGATCGGGCCCTGCCGTCGCGAACTCGGGTCGGCCACCGGAACTGCGCTGAGCAGCGCCTGAGTATACGGATGCAGCGGACGGGAGTACACCATAGGGAGCGGGCCGATTTCTGCCATCCGACCCAAGTACAGAACCCCGATTCTGTCGCAAATGTATTTAGCCGTGGCCAGATCATGGGTGATGAACAGGTAAGTCAGGCGCAACTCATTCTTCAGCCTCACCATCAGATCCAGGAGCAACGCCCGGACGCTGACGTCGGCCATGGCGATCGGTTCATCGGCCACCACCAGGTCGGGGTGTGGGACAAGTGCCCGGGCCAGAACGGCGCGCTGGCGCATGCCGCCCGAGAGTTGGTGCGGATACCTGTCATAAATCTGCCCGGTTGGGGTTAAACCCACCTGCGCCATCATCTTCTCGACAATCGCCCGGCTCTCAGCGCGTGTAGTTCCGAACAGGATCCGGTGCGGATGTCCAATTTGCTCGCCGACCTTCATTCGAGGGTTCATCGAAGCGAACGGATCTTGGAAGACGACCTGCATCTTCCGTCGTAGCTCGCGCAGTGGCTCCCCCTTGAGGTGAGTGATGTCGAGACCATCGAAGATGATCTTGCCAGCGGTCGGTTCGAGCAGCCTCAGCACCAGACGCCCAATCGTCGTCTTCCCGCTGCCGCTCTCACCGGCCAGCCCCAGGACTTCTCCACGATCGATGTGGAAAGAGACCCCGTCCACGGCGCGTACATGCTCACCCCCGCCTGCCAGGATCTGATCGAGGACGCCCTGCTGTACCGGGAACCACTTCTTGAGGTCCAGGACCTCGACAAGGTGCCTGTCGGCGGTCGATGACTGAGCTCCCACCTGGGCGCTCACCCTCGGGCCTCGATCTCCGCCGCCGGGATCTTTGGCTGCTCCTGATAGAGCCAACAATGAACCTTACGACCGGGCGTCACCAGCTCGAGAGCCGGCGCGCGCTCATAGCAGATGTCCATGACGTGAGGACAGCGCGGATTGAAACGACACCCGTGCGGCGGGGCGATGAGATTCGGCGGTGAACCGGGCATCTTGTACAAATCATCCCTTCCCAGACGGATATTCGGTACGGCGCGCAGCAGCCCCTGGGTGTAGGGATGCTTAGGGTCACGGAACAAATCACGCACTTCGGCCAACTCGACCAACTGACCGGCGTACATGACCGCCACTCGATCGGCAAGCTCGGCCACGATCCCGATGTTGTGGGTGATAAGCACGATCGTCAGCTCGAACTCCTGCTGCAATTCCCGCAACAGATCCAAGAACTGGGCCTCAACCAGAACGTCGAGGGACGTCGTCGCCTCGTCGGCGATCACGATGTCGGCCCGCAGGGCGAGCGCCAACCCGATCATCACCCGTTGACGCATTCCCCCGGAGAGCTGATGCGGGTAGTCTGTAAGGCTGCTTTTTCGGATCCCGAGCCGATCTACCAGCTCGTCTGCACGGGCCCGGGCGGCCTTAAGGCTGGTCGATGGTTGGTGAACACGGATTGACTCGGTCACGTGCTCGACCACCCGCTGCACCGGATTGAGCGAAGTCATGGGGTCCTGGAAGATCATGCTGATCCGGCTTCCGCGCAGCTCGCGCATTCGCCGCGCCGGAAGCGTGAGCAGATCTACGCCATCAAACACGAGCTCGCCCGAGGCGATCTTGCCGGGAGCATCGATCATGCGCAACAGGGCCTTCCCCAAAGTCGTCTTGCCGCAGCCCGACTCACCTACCAGGCCCAAGACCTCGCCTCGGTGGATTTCGAGGGACACATGGTCGACGGGCGTGAGTGTGCCGACCCGGGTGTGATACTCCACCACCAGATCACGAATGCTGTATAGGACTTGGTCTACAGACATTGAGTCCTAGCTCTTGACCAGACGCGGGTTGAGGATCTCGCTCAGTCCTTCTCCAAGCAGGCTGAAACCCATTGCAACAGTTGTGATCAGAATGCCGGGAAAGGTGACCATCCACCAATGTCCGGCGACGAGGAAGGACTGGCCTTTGCTGAGATCGTAACCCCAGTCGGGGATATCCGGCGGTAATCCCAATCCGACAAAACTCAGACCGGCTTCGGTCAGGATCGCATCGGCGACGTTCAATGAAAACACCACAGCCACCGACGGGATGACGTTAGGAAAGATGTAACGGGCGAGGATTGTGACCGGCCTGGCCCCAATACTGCGGGCGGCCTCGACGTACAGCTCTTCCTTGATCGACAACACCTGTCCACGAACCACCCGGAAGAAAGTCGGGATGTAGATGACCGAGATCGCCACCGCCACGTTGATTAGCCCCGGCCCAAGCATGGCGGCCATGGCGACCGCCAGCAGCAGGCCGGGGAAGGAATACACACTGTCCATAGTCAAAGAGAGCACCCGGTCGACCGGTCCGCTGACGAAACCGGAGATCAAGCCCAAGCTGATCCCAACGCTGGAGGAAAGCAGGGCCGACAAAAGGGCTACTCCCAGCACCGTGCGTGCTCCCCAGATGAGTCGGCTCAAGATATCGCGACCGAGGTTGTCCGTCCCCAGGAGGAAGCTGCGTCCCAGGTCGCTGGCGATCACCTCCAGGCCCGGCTGTAGCGCCTGCACTTCGGCGACCTTCTCCTGGCTGACGAAAATGAGATCGACTTGGTGCTCGGCGAGTGCTGCCAGGAGCGACTTCTGATCCAAGAACCGCTCACCGGTCGCGCCGATCTCCCTGGCCAGGTTGACGCCATTCTCGTTACGCTGCACACCGATTATCTGACCGGCCAGATCGGCGCCTAGCCCGATCGGGCTTTCTCCGGCCCGGGCCAGCAGGGCCTGTTTTCCCCCGCCAGGGGGCGTGAATTGTGCGCCGATGAATTCGTTCGGGTCAAAGGGGGCGATCCTGGGAGCCATGAGAGTCATGGTTGTCATGAACACCAGGATCAGCGCCCCAAAAAGCGTGATGTACCACTCAGCGCCGTACCAGATCCGCCCGCGCCAGATGCGTCGCAGTAGGCCGACGTTCTCATCCAGAAGGAGAGGCGGGCGGACAGGAACGGCGTCGGGGGTGGTGGTCGCCATGGGATTAGAACCGAATCCTGGGGTCCAGGAAACCGTAGAGGACGTCGACAAACAGGCTCATGCCCGCCACCAGCATGGCGAAGAACAAGATGGCCCCCTGGACCGTCGTGAAATCGCGGTCGTAGATACGATCGATGACCAATCGGGCCAGCCCGGGCCAGGAGAAGGTCGTCTCTGTAAGGATCGCTCCGGCCAACAAGATCGCCAGTTGCAGCCCAAGCAGGGTCACGATCGGGATGAAGGCGTTGCGCAGGCCGTGCTTGTACACCAGCACCGATTCACGCAGTCCTCGAGCCCTGCCGGCGGTGATGTAGTCCTGCTCGAGGACGTCGAGCATGTTCGCTCGAGTCAGCCGGGTGAAGATGCCCGCCAGGACCAGACCCAGGGTTAGCGACGGCAGCACCAGGTGGCGCAGCGCATCTTTCAAAAGCGGCCAATCCCCCGTGAGCACGGCGTCCACGGTGTACATCCCGGTGATGATCCGTTCCGGTGTCATCCCGGGATCGAGCCGACCCGAGACCGGGAGCCATCCAAGCCGCGCCCCGAAGAACATCTGGAACATCAGGCCGAGCCAGAAGATCGGCAATGAATACAAGATGATGCTGGTAATCCGGATTGCATAATCGGCAGGGCTCTTGCGGTGTTGGGCGGCGAATGCGCCGGAGAACACGCCCAGGATCCCGGTGATGAGCATGGACGAAATCGCCAGCTCGACCGTTGCCGGGAAGAAAGTCTTGATCTCCTGGGTCACCCGCAGTTTGCGCGTCATGGATTCGCCAAAGTCAAAGCGCACCACACCGCCGATGAAGTTCAGGTACTGGATGTGCAGTGGTTTGTCCAATCCGACCGCCGCCCGGAAGGCATCCAGTTGCTCCTCCGAGGCTCCCTCGCGCATGATCGCCACCGCCGGGTCGCCCGGCATAACGCGCAGAACGACAAACACGAGTGTGACCAGAATGAGAAGCATCGGAAAGGTCAGCAGGACTCGGACAGCGATGTATCGTCGAAGGGCAGGTGACATGCGCAACTCAACTGAGGCGGCGAAATTGCTGTCCCGGTTCGATCGGGTAGGTGCTGAGGAGCAGGGGCTCGAACGCCAGTCCTGCGCGTTCGAGCCCCACGTTATTCACACGCCCATCAGGCGCATCCGCCTCGGCTCACTTCTTCTCGAGCAAGAAGTAGTGCAGAAGCGCGAGCGGATCGAGGACAACACCGGAGACGTTGTCGCGGTAGCCAATCAACAGTTTGCCTTGAGCCACCGGTACAAAGGGGCTTTCCGTGACCCAAAGATCCTGGACAGCTCCCAGGGCCGCGATCCGCGCCGTTTCATCCAGCTCGGATGCCTGTTTCTCCAGAAGCGCGTCCATCGCCGGGTTGTTATAGTACGAACCCGACCAGGCTGCCGGAGAGTGCGCAAAGACATTGGTGTAGTTGTCGGGGTCCATGTAGTCCGGATACCAACCGAGCAGCGACACCGGTAGCTCTCCGGCCCGGCCTGCGTCGCGGTAGGCCGCCCACTCGAGGAAGTTCAGGGTGACTTTGACGACGCCGCTGGCCTCCCACTGCTGCTTGATGACGGCCGCCACATCAGGCTCGGTGTCACCGTAGTGGGTCGGGCTGTACCACAGATCGAGCACCAGCGGGTTGGCCGCGGTGAAGCCGGCCTCGGCCAGGAGGGCCTTGCCGGCCTCGACATCCTCGGTTCCTTCGTACGTCGGCTTGTGCCCGAGGAACCCGGGGGGCACCATCGAGAACAGCGGTACCTTGATCCCCTGCCAGCCCAGATCCGTCACCTGTTCGCGGTTCAGGAGCATGGCCAGTCCCAGTCGGACCTTCGGGTTGTCATAGGGCTTCGTCGTTGCGTTGTAGACGATATAGCGGATCTCCGTCCCACCGGCGGTCTCGCTCACGATGCCAGCAGCCGATTGCAAGGCTTCGAAGTCCGAAGGCGACAGGCTCTTCCAAGCCACGTCGATCTCGCCATTCTGCAGCGCTAGAGCCATCGTGGGCGAGTCAGCGAAGTATCGTACGATCAGCTTTGCCGTCTTGGGTGGATCGCCGTAGTAGGTCGGATTGGCCTCAAAGACGGCTTCCTCGCCCTCGGTGAAGCTGGTCAGTACGTAGGGCCCGATACCGCAGGCGGTGTTCTCGGTGTCGGCCTCGGTCGCCGACCACTGATTGGGGTTGACGATCTTCCAGGCGTTGGTGGCGACGAGCTGCGGTGCAAACGGGTATACCGCATTGAAAGTCACATTGACCGTCATGTCGTCGACCTTCTCGACGCCGCTCACGTAACCGGTGTACAGAAAGCCGACGTTCTCGCCTGCCGCCTCATTGATCGGTGCGATGCGTTCCAGGGAGAACACGACCGCATCGGCGTTGAACGGGTCCCCATTGGGGAAGGTCACGCCGGAGCGTAGATGGAACGTGTATACGGTGCCATCGTCGCTGACGTCATAGCTCTCGGCAAGGGCAGGCTCGACTTCACCCGCCCCACCGGCGACGGCATTGAGCATTCCGTCCGCGCACTGATGGAACAGCTCCCAGTCGTGGAAGCTGTAGACCCAGGCCGATTCGAAGCTCGACCAGCTGTCGGTCGTGCCGAGTACGAGCGGCTCAGCCACCATCACTTCCGTCGGTGGCGGCGCAGCTTCCGTCGGGGCCGCCGCCGGCGGGGCGCTTGTCGCCGGGGGCGCCGCTGTTGGGGTCGCTGCCGGCGCGCAGGCCGCCAGGACCATCGAGGCCATGATGATCAGGCTGAGCATAACGAACATGGTTCGGCGTTTCACGTAATCTCCTCCTTGTGTTCAGGGGAATAGAAGATCGCTAGGCGGTCAACGGCAACCAATGGTGTCTGTCCTGACCTCCTTTCTCGGTTCTGCCATCTTTCCGAATACCCACGCAGGTTGACCTTCGCGTCACCCATAAGGGCAAGTATTCAAGCACAAACTGCCACACGACGGGGGGAGTAGCGAGCCTAGTAGGCTAACATTCTATCCGTACAATCCGGCCCTGTCAACGTCGACAGCGAGCGATTGGGTTCCGCCGGGGCGCCAAGACTCGCCGGGCTCGGGATATCTCGTTCCCCTGACCTCCAACGGTGCGAGATATGGTATTACTTTAGGGATCTCGTGCAGGCTGACAGGCCGGGCTTCGCGGCTTAGCTGCGGCCTCGAACCCCGATCTAAGGAACCAGTATACCGCTATGAAGCCAAGTCATGACACTGGAGAACCGGTCTCGCACCCGTTGCTTGAGGTAAAGGGGTTGGCCACGTACTTCTTCACTGACGAGGGCGTGGTGAAGGCTGTGGACGGCGCAGATTTCATCGTTCAAGAGGGTGAGATCTTCGGCCTGGTGGGGGAGTCGGGGTGCGGCAAGAGCGTTTCGGCCCTCAGCTTGCTGCGGCTGATCGATCCTCCCGGCCGGATCGTGGGCGGGGAGGTCACGTTCCGCGGTCGACTTCTCGGCACCCTAACCGAGAAGCAGATGACCGATTTGCGCGGCAGTCAGATCTCGATGATCTTCCAGCAGCCGCAGTCGAGCCTGAACCCGGTCTTCAAGGTCGGCGAGCAAATCGCCGAAGTGCTTCGCCTCCACATGGGGGTGAACCGCGACCAGGCCTGGCACCAGGCTGGCGAGCTGTTATCTTCGGTGGGGATCCCGGACGCCGAGTCGCGATTGCACGCCTACCCGCACGAGTTGTCGGGGGGACAGGCGCAGCGTGTGATGATCGCCATGGCCTTGGCCTGCTCGCCGGCCTTACTCATCGCCGACGAACCGACGACGGCCCTCGACGTCACGATCCAGGCGCAGATCCTGGACCTGATGCTGGCGCTGCGGGAGAAGCTGGGGATGGCGATCATCCTGATCACGCATGACCTGGGCGTGATCGCTGAGATGGCGGCCCGGGTTGCCGTAATGTACGCCGGTCACATCGTCGAGGAGGCCCGGGTTGAGACCATCTTCGAGCAACCGCTCCACCCCTACACTCAGGGTCTTATCGCCTCAGTGCCGACTCAGGGACCACCGAAGGAGCGTCTGGAAACCATCTCCGGCAACGTCCCGGACTTGTTGGATATGCCGCCCGGGTGCCGCTTCGCAGACCGTTGCAAGGCTCGCATCGAGCATAAGCTCACCATCTGCACCGAACGTGAACCTGACTTGATCCAGCTACAACCGGGCCATCGTGTCCGCTGCTACCTGTACCAGAGTCACGGCGAGCATCGCGCCCCGCTTGGTGGTCTGGAAGCCAACCTATGAACGAGCATGCATCTCCGGATAACCAGAAGGACCTGGTGGTCGTCAGGAATCTAGTGAAGTACTTTCCCGTGCGCGGCGGGCTTTTTCAGCGGGTTCAGGGTTGGATACAGGCTGTCGACGATGTGAGTTTCACGATCTCCGAAGGGGAGACACTTGGATTGGTGGGTGAATCCGGCTGCGGCAAGACTACCGTGGGCCGTAGCATACTGAGCCTGATCAATCCCACATCCGGAAGCGTCAGCTTCGATGGAACAAATCTATTCGGTCTGCCACCTCGCCAACTCAAGGAGATGCGCCGGAAGATGCAGATCATCTTCCAGGATCCGTTTTCTTCTTTGGATCCTCGCATGACGATTGGCGAGTCTGTCGGAGAAGGTCTGAGAATCCACCACGTCGGCACGCCCGAAGAGCGCCGTGAACAGGTGTTCGACATACTTCACAAGGTCGGTCTCGAGGACTACCACGCCCAACGCTATCCCCACGAGTTCTCCGGAGGCCAGCGCCAGCGTGTCGGTATTGCCCGTGCCTTGGCGCTCAAGCCGAAGTTCATCATCGCCGATGAGCCGGTCTCAGCCCTGGATTTGTCAATCCAGGCTCAAGTGTTGAACTTGCTGCGCGACCTGCAGTCGGAAATGGGTCTGACCTACTTATTCATTGCCCATAACATGAATGTCGTCAAGCACATCTCTGACCGGGTGGCGGTCATGTATTTAGGGAAGATCGTCGAGGTGGCCCCTGCTCAAGAACTCTTCAACAACCCGCTCCACCCCTACACCCGCGCACTTCTTTCCGCGGTCCCCGTGCCAGATCCACGACGCAAGAGGAAGCGGATCATCCTGTCCGGGGATGTCCCCAGCCCGCTCAACCCCCCCACGGGCTGCCGCTTCAACCCACGCTGCCCGGAGGTCATGGCAGATATTTGCCCGCTGCGTGAGCCAAGCCTAATCGAACACAGTCCGGGGCATTGGGTGTCCTGCTGGCTTTACCAGGACCACTAGTGTCGGGAGGCGTGGCCGGCATGTGGCCGAGGAGGGCGGGCCAATCATCGTCTGTGTCCCGCCTGTGTTCCAGGTTGGCGTCCTCGCCCGATCGCTCAAGTTGCCTCCCCGATCGTGAGCAAGCTGCCTCAAGTCCGGGAGGCCGAGGAAGCTTCAAACCATTCACAATGCGCATTCTTACGGTGCGATCACCATCCCCGACGGGATGACTGCGCTTTTTGGCACAACCACGATGCCATCGCGGACGCTCCAATCGGCCTCGTCCATCTCCGTGCCCCGCGGAAAGGGCTCAATCCGCACCCCCTCACCTATCCGGGCGTTCTTATCTATGATGGCCCCCGAAATCCTCGATCCGCGGCCGATGCCCATCGGTACCGGCTTCTCCCCCAACTCGCTTGCCTCCTCCTCATAGTAATCCGCACCCATGATTACCGTGTCCCGAATGATCACGTCCTCACCGATCACACTCCGGATCCCGATGACGGAATGCTGTAAGTCCGCTCCCTCGACGACGCAGCCATCCGCAAGCAACACGCGGTCGAGACGTACGTCGTAGATGCGGGATCCGGGGAGAAAACGCGGGTGGGTGTATATGGGCCTAACCGGATCGTGAAAACGAAAAGGTGAGTCGGGCTGCGTCAGGAGCAGGTTGGCTTCGTAGAAGGCGCGCATGGTCCCGATGTCCGCCCAGTAGCCCCCAAAGCTGCACGCGTAGACTTTGTGGCTCTGGATGGCCGCCGGGATGACGTCGCTCCCGAAGTCGTCGAGATCCGAGTTGAGCAGATCGATGAGGACCTCCGTTCGGAACAGGTATATCCCCATCGACCCCGGATAGAGCTCTTCCTCGCCCTCCAGTGCAAAGCCTTTCAACGCCTCGTCCGTCTTCGGTTTCTCAACGAATGCCGTGATTCGGTTTTCTGCGTCTTGCCTCAGAATCCCAAACCGGGATGCATCCTGTCGACGAACCGGACGCACACCGACCGTCACGTCCGCGCCGACATCCCGGTGATTCCGCACCATCTCGTCATAGTCCATACGATACAAGTGATCTCCGGCCAGGATGAGCACCTCGGTCGCCCCGGTCACCTGGATCTCGAATAGTTGCTTGCGCACCGCGTCGGCGGTGCCTTGATACCAGTCGGCGCTGGTCAATGTCTGCTCCGCCGCCAGGATCTGAACCCAGCCGGGGTGAAACGAGTCGAATTGATAGGTCCGCGAGATGTGGCGGTGAAGTGAAACCGAGTTGAACTGCGTGAGAATGGCGATCTGGTGGATATCGGAGTTGAGGCAGTTGCTGACCGGGATGTCGATCAGGCGGTACTTGCCGCCGATGGGCACGGCTGGTTTCGCCCGGAGCTTCGTGAGCGGCCACAACCGCGAGCCGCGGCCGCCACCCAGGACCAGCGCCAGCACGTTCTGCGTCGTCATGTGCGGCTCCTTCCCCTTCTCCGCAATCTCCCGCCGATCTTCAAACCTGCTGCAGGGAAGACCCAGGCCGTCTACATGCCTTGCCGGCTTCAGGCTATCTCAAGTCATAGCTCTTGACGGCGCACTTCGCCGGCGACCTCAAGCTTGAGAGGTCGCTCCGGGGGCCCGTCGCCGTAATCCGTGAGATCCTCCAAGGACAACCTCAATCGGAGCGGACCGACCCTCGGGTTTCGTGCCAGATGCCCCAGGATGGCCTCGTCCGCTTTGACGCCAAAGGTCTTCAGCAAGCGGCGGATGTCGTCGCGGCTTGTTCCCTCTTCCATGATTCTAGTCCTCCTCTTGAAAAGACGGTGGACGACGGACGACAGACGGCGAGTGACCGGGGACCGAAGACAGATGACGGGGAGAACATCAGCCGCCAGACTCCCGGTCCCCCGTCCCCTGTCCCCGGTCGTCCGTCTTCCAACGTCTGCCGTCTATCCGAGCAATCTCCACCCCCCCATCGCGATCAACGCTCCCGCCACCGAGGCCATGAAGTTCACGGCATCGTTCTCCAGCCAAGGCCAGCCTCGCACAAGAAACGTCTCCGTGCCGCAGCCATGAAGCGGGTGTCTCTCGGTTTGCCTGTCACACGCCGGGCAGTGATAGCTTGCCTGGATGGTCGCTCCCAGGAGGCTATCGAACAACGCCCCGCTCAGCCCGCCGATGGCCGCTGATATGGCCAGCCGCTGACCTCCCAGACCGGATCCCGCAAGCGCGATCAGAGACGCCCCGGCCGCCGCCGCCACCGTCCCGGTCAGGGTTATCCCACCCGAGGTCCCGGCCTCCACGGATTCGCCCGTGGTGATCAACCTCGGTCGCCCGGAGGCTAGTACCCCCAGTTCGGTCGCCCACGTGTCCGCGGTGACAGCCGCCAGGGCCCCGGCGAGGCCTACAAACCAGATCTCCTCCCCTCCCAGGCCGTACAAGACCGCCAGGACGGCGGCCAGGGCACCGTTGGCCAGGACTTGACCTGGGTCGCGACGGTCGTTCTTTGAGAAGTAAGCCTGTGCCCGACGCTTGCTTTCGTTGCTCGCCCTCGACAGCAGGCTGGAAGAGAAGAAAAACAGCAGCAGCAACACCGCCGGCGCGATCCCCCCGCCGCCCATGGTCAGCGTACCAACCACGGCTGCCGCCAGAGCCCCTGCCGGGGTAAGGGCATGGATAAGGTACCCCACGCCACCGGCAGCGATGCCGAGCCCCAAGCCGAGAACCCACTGCGGCCAACCCATCATACGGATCCGGATATCCTTGTGGATAATCCATTGGTTTTCGGTGGAGAACATGCCCCGGCCTGTGGATAAGACCAGGACAGCTAAAGAATAGCCAAGAGCTGGAGCGTAGCACCCCAGAAGAGGCCGCCTACGAGCACTGCCGCGCCCCACGCAGCGTAAGCGAGAGGCTTCTCCCTCTCCCGCCGATATAGCCAGGCTCCGAGCCCGAGATCTCCCAGCCAGCAGAAGCCGGCAATCAAGGGCAGAAGCAGGAGCCGCCCGGGAGGTACCATAGGGCCAGGGACACCACTGGGGTCGAAACCAAAGGGTACATTCCCGCTGAGGGCAGAAGCTCTAACGGCCAGAAACCCGAGCAATAGCAGATCGAGTACAAGGCCCGCCAGGACCAGGCCGCGCGCGAGCAGATCGTTCCACATACGCGCCGAGAAGTAGTCCGGCCTTCGACTCTGAGCTTGAATCTGATTTAGGGACCCCATCCGTGTGGCGTCGACGAATGCCTGCCCGAATTCACTCGGATCCTTCGGCGAGATCGCGAAATCCCCGACCCGGGTGCTCACCAGCACCAGGCTACTCCCAAGACCCGTAGCAAAGAACTCCAGGTCGGAGTTGTCTGCCTGTCTGGCTTTTCCGACGATGCAACCTGGCCACCACAAACCCCTTCGTGGCCGGAGAGCGGCGGAGGCCTCCGTAGCCGGAGCCACATTCTTCACCAGAGACAGCGGGATCTGCTCGGTCGCCTGGCCCCAGACAATGTAGAGACCATCCCGATCCAGCCGATAGCGTGCCGTCAAGAGACCATACAGCCGATAGGCAACCATCAAGCCCAAAGGCAGTCCGACCAAAGGCATGATGACCCATACCACGATGAACGGGGAGATGGGGGCGCTCGCCAGACGCGACATCCCCAGCCCTGCGAGGCCGAAGACCAAGAGCAGGGCAATCACGCCGATAATCAGGCCACGCGCACGAGGTGGGATGAAAACCATGCTGGCAAATGGGTGCCGGCCCCCTCACTCCGGCACCCGAGAGGCGACCCGTGGGGGACGACCGCGGTCACACGGCCGGCGCCGGCTCCTTCACGTAAATGGGCACCGTCCAGGATCGATACTTCGGCATTCTCCCGCGAACGACACGATCGTAGAGCTTTCGAAGCTCTGCGGCTACCGGCCCCATCTGTCCTTCGCCGATCGGCCGGTGATCGACGTGTGTCACGGCGGTCACCTGAGCCGCGGTGCCGGTCATGATGAGCTCGGTGCACAAGTAGACTTCGGTCCGGTCGATCGGGCGCTCGATCACGTCCAGCCCAAGCTCCTGGCGGGCCAGGGCGATGATCGTTCGCCGGGTGATCCCTTCGAGGATGTTCTCTGTGACAGGCGGTGTAATCAGCACGCCGCCGCGCAGCATGAAGATGTTCTCGGCCGAACCCTCTGAAACATGTCCCTGATCCGTCAGAACCAGCGCCTCATCGAAGCCAGCCCGTACCGCATCGGTCTTGATCAGCGCCGAGTTCACGTAGGCGCCGGTGATCTTGCCGCGGGCCGGGATGGCGTTATCGTCGACCCTGCGCCAGGACGAGAAAGTCGCATGAGCGTCCTCGTCACGTTCGACGTAACGCGCGAAGGGCACGGCAAACATCGTCAGCTCATCATGCAGATCGTGGAGCCGAACTCCGATGATCTCATCCGCCTTGTAGATGAGCGGCCGGAGGTAGCAATCCTCACGCAGACCTTCCTCTTGAAGGAGCTGGACGGCGATGTCACGCATCATCTCGGGCGTGAAATCGACCTCCGCGCACAAAATGCGCGCAGAGTCCAACATACGGATGAAATGGTCGATCGGTCGAAACAGGAACAGCTGCTCCTCGTCCGAATTCCAGTAACCTCGCAGACCCGCGAAAGCGCCGGTGCCGTAGTTCAGAGCGTGGGTCATCACGCCCACTCTGGCCTCAGAATACGGCACGATCCTTCCTTCGAAGTACGCATATCGGGGAAGCTTCACGGTGCACAACCTCCTTGAGGGACTTACACGGATGGGCTGAGACCGGTGAGTATGTGGGAGGGTGGATGGTCGTCTCGAACCATTATAGCTTGGCGTCTCGCGCCCTGACAAGGATGCCTTCTAGGCCATCGCCCTCGAGGACAATCGGACATTCCCCGACTTTCCGGAGGGGAGCGGAGACCAGGGCCCGTAAACGAACGGGAGGCCCCTAGGCCTCCCGGAATTCACCTTCTACAACGTCGCCTTCTTTCTGGCCGCCGCCTCCGTTCGTAGTTCCCGGCTCGGAAGCCGCCTGCTGGGCGTAGAGCTGCTGGCTCAACGCATAGCTGGCCTGCTGAACCTCCTCGGTCAATTGCCGGATCCGGCTCACGTCCTCCCCCTTGAGCGCCTCTTGCAGGGCTTTCACTTTCTCCTCGATCCGGGTCCGGTCGCCGGCCGGGACTTTTTCGCCAAGGTCACGTAGCGCCTTCTCTGCCTGGTAAGCCATCGTGTCACCGGCGTTGCGGGCCTCGGCCAGCTCGCGCCGCTTGCGATCATCCGCCTCGTGCTTCTTGGCTTCCTGGACCATCCGTTCGACCTCGGTCTTCTCGAGATTGGTTGAGGCAGTGATGGTCACTTTCTGTTCACGGCCAGTCGCCTTGTCCCGCGCGGCTACGTTGAGAATGCCGTTGGCGTCGATGTCGAAAGTCACTTCGATCTGCGGCACTCCGCGCGGCGCCGTCGGGATTCCTTCCAACCTGAACCTGCCGAGGGTCATGTTGTCGCTGGCCATCGGCCGTTCACCCTGAAGGACATGGATATCGACTGCCGTCTGGCTGTCCTCTGCGGTGGAGAACGTCTCGGTCTTCTTGATCGGGATTGTCGAGTTCCGTTCAATCAGCGTAGTCATCACGCTTCCCAGCGTCTCTACACCCAGGGAGAGCGGCGTCACATCGAGCAGGAGCACGTCTTTGACTTCGCCCGCCAGTACGCCGCCCTGGATCGCTGCCCCGACCGCCACCACCTCATCCGGGTTGACACCCTTGTGAGGCTCCTTGCCGGTGAAGGAGCGCACCAGTTCTTGAACCATCGGCATGCGGGTGGCCCCGCCGACCAGAACGATCTCGTCGACATCGGCGGCGCGCATGTTGGCGTCTTTGAGCACGGCCTCAAATGGTCCGTGGATGCGTGCTACGAGTTCTTCACTCAACTGCTCGAATTTGGATCGGGTCAGGCGCGTCTGCAGGTGCTTCGGGCCGCTTGCGTCAGCGGTAATGAAAGGCAGGTTGATTTCCGTCTCCGTCACCGTTGACAACTCGATCTTGGCCTTCTCCGCCGCCTCACGCAGCCGTTGAAGCGCCTGGCGATCCTGGCGCAAATCGATCCCCATCTCCTTCTTGTACTCATCGGCGACGTGGTTCAGGATCACCTGATCCCAGTCGTCCCCGCCCAGGTGGGTGTCACCGTTGGTGGCCTTGACCTCAACCAGCCCCTCCCCGACATCGAGGAGACTGACGTCAAAGGTGCCACCACCCAAGTCGAACACGAGGATGGTCTCGTTGTCCTTCTTGTCCAGCCCATAGGCCAGAGCAGCTGCAGTCGGCTCATTGATGATGCGCATGACTTCCAACCCGGCGACCCTTCCGGCGTCCTTAGTCGCCTGGCGCTGCGAGTCGTTGAAGTAGGCCGGTACCGTAATAACCGCCTTGCTTACCGGCTCGCTCAGGTACGCTTCAGCGTCGGTCTTAAGCTTGGCCAGGATCATCGCCGAGATCTCCTGGGGGGTGTGTTCCTTGCCGGTGGCTGCGATCTTCACCCGGGCATCTCCGCTCGATCCTGGGATAACTTCGAAGGAGACCATCTTGCGTTCCGTCTCGACCTCGTCAAAGTGCCTGCCCATGAAGCGCTTGATCGAGTACACCGTATTCTCTGAGTTCACGACCGACTGTCGTTTGGCCGTTTGCCCCACGAGACGCTCCCCATTCTTGGTGAACGCGACCACGGACGGGCATAGGCGCCCGCCCTCGGCCGTGGGGATAACTGTGGGATCCCCACCTTCCATAACGGCGACGACGCTGTTGGTCGTTCCCAGGTCAATGCCGATTATCTTCGCCATAGAAATCACCTCGTTCCAACAGTCTGAGCTACCAAGCAATGCTAACCGACTCGCAGTAGAAGATCGTTAACGAGGCTGAGCCCCCTCCGACGGGCGTTGGCCGGCAGTGGGGGAACCGACCGACTGGGCGTAGCCATGGTTGTTTTCGCCTGTCCCGGAGTTCCCGGATCGAATGCGGCCTGAGCGGAACGTCAATGGGCGCCACTCTCCAGGATGCCGGTATCGGCCTGACCGAGGGCTGGTCAACCTTGCCACTCTTGCCCGTTCCTATGAGAATCGTGTTCCTCTTCGAGAAGATCGAACCGGCCAGGAGGCATGATGGGCGAACTAGATGATTTCCGGAAGGCCAAGGACGATTTCTTCCGGAGCGATCCCCAAAGCCCGCTCACCCGCGAACAAAGATCAACCTTCAAGGGGCTGCGCTATTTCCCCGAGGACCCCGCCCTGGACTTGAAGGTCAACCTCGAGGCCTTCCCCGGTCGAAAACGTGTCAATATCATGACCAACACGGGTGACGCTCAAAGCTATATTCGCCTGGGACGCTTCGATTTCACCATCGGCGGCGAGACCGCCAGCCTCACGGTCTACGCCAACGAGCACGGCTACTTTCTCCCCTTTGCCGATTCGCAGGCGGGGAAGGAGACCTATGGCGCCGGGCGCTACCTCGAGCCCGAGGAGCTTCCCGATCGACGACTGAAGGTCGACTTCAACCTGGCCTACAACCCATACTGCGCTTACAACGAGAACTGGTCTTGTCCGATCACGCCGCCGGAGAACCGCGTTATGGTGCCTATCCGGGCGGGCGAGATGACCTACGAGGAGCATCCCTAGCACGGCCGGATCGCGCCTCGCCCGCACCGGTTGCCGGAGCTTTAACCTCGCCGACCGTTTCCGTCCCTGGAATGGAGATCTGTGACCGGTAGGTAGTGGCGTCTGTAGTAGATGATGACGACGAGTAAGGAGAATTGCACCGCGGCCGTGATGATCGTTCGGAACTGCTGGAAGTAGAACACGACCAGATCCACCGTCGTCAGGGATAGCAACAGGGCGAGGGTCCCCAATCCTACCCCGAGCTTGTCACGTCCGGTGATCATCAACACGCCGGCTGCGAGAAGGATCAGCCCAACCGAACCATCGAGGGCCATCCAGGCCGCGAACCATCCCAGGCTTCGCCCGCCGGCCACCCTTCCCGCTTCGACGAGGGCCTGCAGGATTCGCTCCACGCGACCCGGCGCAAGCGTTGGGATGAGAAGCTCGATGACCCCGAGGCTTGCCAGAAACCCGAGAGCCATCAATCCTCCGGCCAGCCCCGCCTGCAGACGGGCCCGACCGAGCCAACGCTCTTCGAACGCGGTGATTGAGGAGGATACCCGCTGCAACAAGTCAGGCTCCTCCGGCACAACGCTGAGCATACCTGAGTCAAGGAACTCCAGGAGCTCGTGCGCAAGCTTGGCGCTCTCGGGGGATTCTGGCTGACGGGCTATCCGTTCCAGCCTCTGGGAAAGCGCGGCCATCTCTCCCGGCTCCAGATCATGATCGAGAACTTCCTGAAGCCCATCCAGGGCGTGGTACAGCTCGGATCGGATGTCATCGCTTGGCGGACGGCGAAGCTGCAAGTAAACCAGGACAACCAGCAAGAAGAACGCGTAGACGATCGGCGCGGCCGGCGCGAAGAAATAGTCGTTGGCTTGTGTGATGAACTTGCCGACCTCATCGATGAACAGGCCCACCCCCACCCCTGCCAGAAGGGCTCCGGTCGTATAGGCCCAGCGATTGGCCAGGATGAGCGGAAGGAGCGCTGCGGCGAAAAGCAGAACGCCGCCGTAGAGCACGTGGGCGATGTGCAGGGTCCCGCTCCCCAGCTGTGGATAACCGGTCAGTTCCAAGAAGAGGCGGGTGAGAGAGACCGTGGCGGCAAAGCTCAGCAGGGTCAGCAGAATGTAGTCCCCGGCGCCCTCACGCCGCACCGGACCGCGGACTCGATGGATGATGCGATTCACCCCGACCAGTCCCTCCTGGCCAGCTCCTGCTGCGGCCCGATACTGTTCGGCATCGAGGCCAGCAACACCACCGCCGAGAATGCCGCGCCCGCGCCCCACACGAACGGCGCCGAGGGCCCAAAGCCTGGCCAGCGGCCGACACCTTGCCAGAGGACACCGGCGATCAGGCTGGCCGGGAGCGCCATCAGACCGACTGCGGCATGGTAGGCCCCGAATGCCGCGCCCCGGCGCGAGGCGGGCACCAGATCCGCCACAAAGGCGCGCGCGACGCCCTCCGACAATCCGTAGTACACGCCGTAGATCGCCATGAGTATCCAGGTCTGCCAACCGGCATTGGCCGCGGCAAACCCGAGGTACACCCCACCGTATACCGCCCAACCGGCAAGGAGCAGTGTCTTTCGCCCGATGCGATCGGAGAGTGCCCCGGACGGGCCGGACAAAACCGCATAGACAAGGTTGAAAGTGATCATCATCCCCAACACGCCGGCGACAGACAACCCAGCGTTCTGCGCCCTGAGGATGAGAAACGCGTCGGAGGAGTTCCCCAGGGTGAACACCACAATGATCACCAGAAAGAAAGTGAAAGGCCGGTCGAACTGCCTTAGACCTGAGGTCGAAGGCTTGGCTCCTGCATGGGTGACCGAGCGGGCCGTCTCTTGGCGACGGGCGATGTCGCGCGCACCCAGTGCCAACACGATGACTGCTAATGCTGCCGGAAGGAGGCTGAGTAACACGATGCGCTGGAATGTGGTCCGTGACAATGTCCCGGTACCTTGCTGGCTTGCGAGCAGCACTCCCAACGCGATCAGTATCCCGACGACGGCCCCGCCGGTGTCCCCCGCGCGATGCAGGCCGAAAGCCAACCCGCGCCGCCTTTCGTCGACGCTGTCCGCCACCAGAGCATCCCGCGGAGCTGTCCTCAACCCCTTCCCGGCGCGGTCGACCAACCGCATCCCCAACACCCACACCCAGTTCGTGGCGAAGTAGAGCAACGGCTTGGCGGCCGTCGACAGCGCGTAACCGGCGACTGCCAATGCCTTGCGCCTTCGCAGACGATCCGAGAGCCAGCCCGAGACCATCTTCAACAGGCTGGCCGTTGTCTCGGCCACGCCCTCGATCACACCGATCAGTCCCGTTCGGGCGCCGAGCACGTTGAATAAGAAGATCGGCAACAGGTTGAAGACCATCTCGGACGAGACGTCGGTGAGGAAGCTTGTCAGTGTCATCACCCAGACGTTGCGCGGCAGGCTGCGGCGGTCATTGGCTTGAAGCGAACTGTCTGTATTCAGAGCGTCACCTCACCACCAGGCCGGAAATCTGGCGCGGCCCACCTGCGTGTCACGCAACCCAGCCCCAGATCACGAACTGACCTGTCAGATAGAGCAGGCCGACGATCGATGGGTAGACGATCAAGCGATGAACCCAGGCTCTTGAGGCTCCAAGTCGACCCAGGACGATGAACCCTGGGAATAGAGCGAGCACATAACGCGACACACTAAGGAGTGCCTCGAAATCGCTCACTTTGGTGAGGATTAGGGCCAGCATCAGCAAGCTGTACACCCCGTAGACTGCTGGCAGCCATCGCAGGGCTAGCGCCGTCAGCCCCACGAACAGTAGGCAGAACCCCAGATCGAAGTAGTCGGCCTGAAGAAAGCGGCCGCTGATCAACAGCCCCGTGGCAACAAAGATCGCCACCCCCGGGATCGTAAACCGTCCTCTGAATCTGCCGCTGTGCATCGTCATAATCTGCGCCGGGCTCTTGCCCAAAGCTAGCCAGCCATAGACGGGGAAAGCCACTAACCCAACACCCGCCAACGTGAGCCCGAGGATCGCCATGACCCTCTGCATCCCCGCCTCGCGCCAAACGCGAGCCACCTCATAAGCCAGGACCGGGAAAAGAGCGAAGCCCTGCACGCGTGCAAGCGGTGCCAGAGCAGCCCACACCCCGGCCATTAGCCATTCGTGACGGCGCGCGTGGTACAGCGCCGCGACTACAGATAGGAGGAGTAACGACTCGGCATAGCCTGCCAGGAAGAAGAACGCGGTCGGGAAGAGCGCCAGGTACACCGTGGCGTACCGGGCGACTCGTTCGTCGGTCTCCATCCGGGTAAGCCGATAGAAGTAGATGAGCGCCGCCAGGTAGGCCAGACTGGAAACGATCAGTCCCGCAAATAGGGTATTGCCGCCAACGGCTAGTCCGACCCATCGCATGAGGAGCGGATAGAGTGGAGGCGCGAAAGCACTCGACTCGAACGCAGCGTAGCCCCGCTCTGCGATCGCTTGATAGTACAGAGTGTCCCAGCGTTGCCACGGTTCCAGCCATGGGTTGGTCTCAGGCTCCATCCCGACGTAGGGTCGAAGCACAGGATCGGGGGTGATCACGTCGGGAAGAGTAGCGCGCGCCGCCAGCGCAAACCCGGACAATCCGAGCCGCAGCGCCACAAAGAGGAGAATCGACCAGCGCACTCCCGGCGATCGCCAGAAGCGGACCAGGGGATTAGGCGATGGAATGGCCGCGTTAGACTCCGACATCACCCGATCCTCTTGCAGGAGGAGTATTACTGACTGGCGGCTCACTTGAGTCGAACCCGGAGACCGAGGAGGTCGGTGTGAGCCTCGTAGGCCCGATCGCCCGCGGTCAGCCGGATTCGCCAGCCAGGGGTCACAGCCTGGGCACATTGCTCGCCCTCCTCCGGCAGGCCGAGGCAAGCGTCCGGCCACTCAACCGGTTCGAAGCCTGTGACCTGGATCGATGTCGGATCAGACCCGAGGCGCTGGCTCAGAGCCTCGATCGCCGCCGCCACGGCCGGCGGGTAGGGCTCATCCACCACGGGAGATTGCACCAGGATAGGATCGCCCAGCAGTCCGTCGAGCAGGAGTATTGTTCCGCCATCCTGACCCGGGTAGACGACGATCAATCGTCCTGAAACCCAGACCGTCGGCGTCACCGGCCATTCCACGGCTGTCCCATCGATGGTTGCTGCATCCAGGGAGATCGAAGCCGAGACGGCCTGGCGGTCCTCCGGCGTCGCGTACTCGTAGACAAGGACCTCCTCCCCTCCAACCATCAGGGGCAAGGCGGGGACCCTGAGAGTCGGTTCAGCGCCGGCCGGGGACGCCCGCACTTCAGCTCCAGCACTCGTCAATGCGTCGAACAAGTCTTCCGAAGTCTCGATGGCTGGAGGAGCCTGATCCTGCCTCGGTCGAGAGCAAGTTGCCAATCCGAAGAGGAGGAAGGAGCACACCGCAAACGAAACAAACCAGCTTCCACCCCGCCTTGGCCTGAGCCGGGTGGGGAATGTCGATCGAAGCCCGGTCATCCAGGACAACCTCGTTGTGACAGGGCGCGGGGCGATGCCCGTGTTTGCGAGCCCTGGCCGCCATCCCTTGGCCACAAACTCACTTCGTTCTCCGGCTGTCTCGCAGGAGACGCACTCGGCGCGAAAGAGCGACGACTATGGACGACCTACCCACTCCCTCCTATCCCCGACGAGAGCGCTAACCATTCCGATGGTAGGGCCACACCGGATGGCAGTAAGCAGGCCCACCGATGTCGGAAGTTTACCTCATCGTTGCCGCCCGGACGCCAATGGGCACTGGGAAGCCGGACCGGTGTGCCGTGGTCCCGCTGCCTCCGGTCGATCTCGCGGCTTAGGTGTTGAAGGTCGTCGCCGCCCGCTCCGGGGTCGATACCGGCCTTGTCGATTGTATGATCCTCGGAAGTGAGACCCATGTCCGCGGCCGCATGTAAGACCGTTGCCTCGAGAGGTATAATCGAGGCCGGAAGTGGATGAGAACCTGAAAGGAGGGCGCCATGCCGGAGACTGAACGAGGACGCTCAACGAAGGAGCCCCATCGAGGGCTGCCGGAGGATACGCGTCAACACTTGCTGGCGGCAGGCCAAGCGTTTCGCGAGAGTATCGAAGTCCTGTTTCCCGCTGGATTCCTCGAGAAACGCAAGACGGCTCGGCGTGAGGCGCTTCTCGCCGTCCGCAGCCTCATCGATCACGCGTTGGAGCGTATGGCGGAGTAACCGGCCGAGGGAGAGCGCTTCGGCATCTCTGCTCGTACGTGAATCAAGATCATCAAGCCCCCGCGCCCTGTGGCGCGGGGGCTTGCGTGTAGGACCAACTCCCTTCCTGCGCCAGACGCACCTCCTCGAATGCTGAACTGCGCGAGGCCACGCGGCCCGTCAGAACGTCAATGCCTCCCGTCGAAGACAGCAACCTATCCAACGGAGGGTCCCTCCGGGTGAGCGAAGTATACTTAGGAACCCTGGCTCGCTGCCTCCTACGAGACTCTGACGGAGGGCGTCATGGTTCAGATCGCGGCCGTACAGATGCAAACCGAACTCCTCGACCCGGAAGCCAATCTGGCTTCTGTCGTCAAGCGCCTCGATGAGGCTGCCCGCCTGGGGGCGAAGATCGCCGTCTTCCCGGAGTGTGTTCTCACGGGCTACTCGCTAACCGCCGAAGAAGCGCGCGAGATCGCCGAGAGGATCCCTGGCCCGCGGCTCACGCGGCTGACCGCCGAGTGCAGGGAACGTGACATGCTGGCGGTCGTCGGAACCCTTGAGCTGGACGAAGCGGGGCGCGTGTTCAACACGGCCATGCTCATCGGACCTGACGGGCTGCTTGGGCGTTACCGCAAGACACATCTGCCGTTTCTGGGGGTCGATCGTTTTTTGGCTGCCGGCGGGTCCATCAACGGTCCGTTTCCGACCCGTCTCGGCAAGCTGGGGATGCTGATCTGCTACGACCTGCGCTTCCCCGAACCGACCCGGGCCCTAGCTCTGTCCGGCGCACAGGCGATCTTGCTCCCGACGGCCTGGCCATCGTCGGCGACGCTCTATCCTGAGTTCATGGCACAAAGTAGATCGGCCGAGAACAGCCTGTTCCTTATCGCCGCCAACCGATGTGGCGAAGAGCGCGGCACGAGGTATTTGGGCCGGAGCATCATTACCGGTCCGAATGGCGAGATCCTGGCCGAAGCCGGCCCAAGCGACGATCAGATAATCTGCGCCGAGATCGACCTGTCTCGAAGTGAGGCCAAACGCCGCGTCTTCATCCCGGGCGAGTACGAGCTAGATCTCTTTGGCGACCGCCGGCCGGATCTCTACGGCGCGCTGGTCGCGGACGCAAACGCCGACAGTCGGGACAATGGATCCCCTCCAAATCCCACTCAACCCGCCATGTTCTAGTTCTGCCTTGTGGCGAACAAAGTGGGTCATTCAAACCACGGCCTCTAGTAGACAGCTACTATCGACCAGGTCCAACACGATCTGAGTATTACGACTGTGAGAGTGTCGTCGAAGACACTCTCTACCACCTCATGTGAGGCGAAGGAGTCTTGTTCCCGCGCTTAAGGGACACGCGCCGACCCGACGAACGTCCGTCCTATCCCCGCAGCAACCACAGGAAGGCCAAGACTGCCAGGCCAAGGCCGACACCCCCGACGAGCGTCTCTCCATTCAGGTAGAGCAACGCCCCTCCTAACAGCAGTGCGGCGAAGAATACTGCGCCCACCAGGCGATTGATGGCTCGGCTCAACGCGGCCAATTGTCGCTCGAGGTCGGGCGCGGCTCTGGCCGTCACGATGAGCTCCCCCTTTTCGAGCCTGCGTAGTGAAGCGTCCAACCTGGAGGGGAGCGAGGCCAAAGCCATACCCTCCTGGGTCAGGCGCTCCCAGACCACCTCCCACCAGTCTCCGGCCTGTTCCGAAACCAGCCGCTGGGCGAATGGTGCCAGGCCCTGGAAGAGGTTGAAATCGGGATTCAGGCCCGTACACATTCCGGACAGAATAGCCACGCACCGGCCCAGAAAGATCAAGTCGGTCGGCACCTGGAATGGCATCTCGTTCATCAGATCGCGAAACTGCCGCATGAACTGGGACATCTCCCGCGGATGGATGTGCGCCAATTCACGCATGCTCTTTCCCCACAACCTGTCAAACAGCGCGGCCTCGGCCTGGCGGATCCGATCCAGATCCGCATCGGCAAGCAGCACCCCCAGCGTCTGATAGGCGCGAACTAGCCGGTCGGGATCGCGTGCACCCACGCCGATTGCCATCTCCCTCAGCCCCGCAACCGCTTCCGGCCTCAGTCGCCCAACCATGCCGAAGTCGACGAAGACCAGCCGCCATTCGCCCGCCTCGAGCGGCTCGACGAACAGGTTCCCCGGATGAGGATCGGCGTGAAAGAAGCCCTCGACGAAGATCTGCCTCAGGTATGTTCGGAACAACCGGTCGGCAACTTCAACGCGATCGATTCCAGCACCCTCGATTGCCGCATAGTCGGTGATCTTGACGAAATACACATCTTCAAGTGTGAGCACCCGTGTCGTGGAGAGTGCGCTGTCCACCCACGGGATCCGGACACGCGGATCATCGGCAAACATCTCAGCGAAGCGGCGCGCGTGCTCCGCCTCAGCCTGGTAATCGAGCTCCTCCCACAAGGTCCGGCTGAACTCCTGATACAAGGCATCCAGATCCGCCCGCCGGCTGATCGGCCGGTAACGCTTCAGAAACCCGATCACCGTCCTCAATGCCGAAAGATCGACTTCCACGATCGAGCGGATGTCCGCCCGCTGGACCTTGACGACAACTGCCTCACCCGATCGGCTCCGGGCCCGGTGCACCTGACCGAGTGATGCGGAAGCCAGCGGCTGGGCCTCCACCCACTCGAACACAGTCTCCAGCGAACCGTGCAATTCGGACTCAATGGTCGGTCTCACGCTTTCGAAGCCCTCGGGCGAAACTTCATCCTGCAGCTCTGCCAGTTCGTCGGTGATCGACGGGGGGAGAATATCGACGCGCGCCGACAGGAACTGTCCCACTTTGATCCACACGCCTCCCAGGTCCGCCGCCAATTTGCGAAAGCGCATGGCAACCCGCCGGTACCGTCCCGGAGCCGTGCGACGCGAGAGGCTCCGCAATCCCGATCGGCGCAGGACGATGTCCCACCAGAGTATCCCGACGGCCGTCCAGGCGAAGAAGGCCAGCACGCGGGCATGGCGCAAGCGAAGCGACGGATGGAAACCGATTCGGGTTGGGCGGGAGGTAGCAGTCATCCGGACGACGGACCCCGAGGGGCCAACAAGCTCACCGTGGAATTTCCTCTAATCGACGGAGTGAGGGAAGCCCATTGCGGAGCGGCGGACGGTCAGGCGGCCACGGAACGTGGCGAACTTCGCCCGAGTGCCCATTTGGTCAGCTCGGCGACAACGGCTGGGATGAATAACAGCGGAAGCATGAGTTCCCACTGTGCCAGTCCCAAGGGAACTGTGTTGAACACGGGCTGCAAGAATGGCACATACACGACGGCCAGGAGCAAGGTGAGTGAGAGCAACACCGCATACGCCATCAGGCGGTTGGTGAACAACCCGATCTTCAGCACCGGGTAGCGCTCCGAGCGGGCCGTGAAGGCGCGCAGGAGCTCTGAGAACGAGAGTGTGACGAAGGACATGGTTTCGGCGTACTCGGGGGCGTCGGGGTGAGCGTTGAGCCCGACAAAGTACGCCCCCAGCGTGACCGAGGCGATGGCTACCGTCTGCAAGGCGATCCCGACCTGCATCGTGCGGTTGATAATCGGCTCGCGAGGCGGGCGGGGCGGCTGGTCCATCGTGTCCGGGTCGCCCTTCTCAACCCCCAGCGCGAGCGCTGGAGCCCCATCGGTGATCAGATTGAGCCAGAGTAGTTGGATCGCGGTCAACGGAGACGGCAGCCCCGCCAGCGTCGCCACGAAGATCACCGCGATTTCCGCCAGGTTGCACGAAAGCAGGTAGAAGACGAACTTGCGGATGTTGGCGTAGATCACCCGCCCCTGCTCGATGGCCGCTACGATGCTGACGTAGTTGTCGTCGGTCAAAACCATGTCGGCGGTCTCTTTGGCCACATCGGTCCCGGTGATCCCCATCGCCACGCCGATGTCGGCCCGTTTGAGCGCCGGGGCGTCATTCACGCCGTCTCCGGTCATGGACACGACCTCACCGTTGCCTTTGAGGGCCTCGACGATGCGTACCTTGTGCTCTGGTGAGACTCGGGCAAACACGTCCGTGAGCATGACCTGCTCGCGCAGCTGCTCGTCCGACATCCGCGAGAGCTCGGCGCCAGAAAGCACCTGGTGCCCCGGCCCGAGCAATCCAATGTCCTGTGCGATCGCCCGAGCGGTCTCCGGGTAATCGCCCGTGATCATCACGGTCCGGATGCCTGCCCGGCGGGCCTTTTCCACGGCCGGCCGAACCTCAGGCCGGGCGGGGTCGATCATGCCGATCAGCCCGACGAAGATCAGGTCTCGTTCTACGGTCTCAGGGACTGGATGGTCGGGGAGATCGGGTTCGGCGCGATAAGCGACCGCCAACACTCGCAGGGCCTGCCTGGAGAGATTGTCGTTTGCCTCCAGGATCTCGCGCCGCGCCTGATCGCTCAGCGGCTCGATCCGGTCGTCCACCGTCTGGCGTTGGTTGCACAGCTCCAGGATCACATCGGGAGCGCCCTTCGTCGCGGCCACCTCCCACCCCGTGAGGCTGGCATCATAAAATGGACTGATGTCATCGCCCCGGGGGTCTTTGATCTTGTGGACTGTTGTCATGCGCTTGCGGGCTGAGTCAAAGGGGACCTCGTCGATGCGCGGGAAGGCCAGCACCATGTCCTCCTGGCGCGCTCCGGCCTTGGCCGCGGCCACGATCAGCGCCCCCTCGGTGGGATCACCCACCATCCGGTACGCCGCCCCGGTCTCTTCCTCCGGCTCCTCCAAGGCAGCGTCGTTGGCCAACACCGCCACCCACAACACACTCAAAGCCCCGGGGTAGTTCTTGAGATCGACGGCGTTTCCGTCCAGGCGGAACTGCCCCAGGGGCGAATAGCCGTGACCAGTCACTTCAAAAGTCAAACCGTCCACCCACAGGCGGGTGGCGGTCATCTGGTTTTGGGTCAGGGTGCCGGTCTTGTCGGAGCAAATCACGGTCGCCGAACCCAG
>MGOM01000061.1:8913-11581 GCA_001797105.1 Chloroflexi bacterium RBG_19FT_COMBO_62_14 | reverse complement strand
ATCATCTCCCGCATGCCGAGCGCCAGGGTGATCGTGACTACGGCCGGCAGCCCCTCCGGCACCGCCGCCACGGCCAGGCTGACCGCGATCAGAAACATGTCCAGTGGGTCATAGCCGCGCACCCAGCCGACCACAAATACCATGCCGCAGATCGCCAACGCACCCCATCCTAAGACCTTCCCCAGTTGCTCCAAACGCCGCTGGAGAGGGGTGGGCTCTTCCTGAACTAGCTGCAGCATGGTGGCGATCAACCCGATCTGGGTGTGCATCCCCGTACTGACCACCACGCCCTTGCCGCGCCCGTAGGTCACCAGAGTCCCGGAGAATGCGGTGTTGTGCCAGTCTCCCAGTGGCACGTCCTGGCGGAGGGTGATGCGCGCGTCTTTCTCGACCGCCACGGACTCGCCGGTCAGGACGGCCTCTTCGATCTTCAGGTTGGCGCTTTCCAGGAGGCGCAGATCGGCGGGGACGTAGTTGCCCGCTTCGAGCAGGACGATGTCCCCGGGTGCCAGCTCCCGAGCCGGAATGGTCTGGCGTCTGCCAGCGCGGATCACGTGCGCCTCCGGCGCGGCCATCTTCCGCAAGGCCGCAAGCGCTTCCTCGGCCTTGCCCTCTTGAATCACGCCCAGAATGGCATTGAGCAGTACGATGGCCATAATCGCGGCGGCCTCGACGTAGTCTCCCAGCACAGCCGAGACGACCGAGGCCACGATCAGGATGATCACGATGAAGTTATTGAATTGCTCGAGGAGCTTGTGCCAGAAGCTAGGCCGAGCGGCTTCGGCCAATTCGTTAGGACCGTGCTCCGTTAGTCGGCGCGCAGCCTCGGGTTCACTCAGCCCCGTCTCCAGTGACGTGTGAAGCCCAACGAGCACACGGTCAGGCTCGCTGGCATGCCACGCTTCCGGCGCGCTCTCAGGCCGCTCGGCTTGTTCATCCGGGTTGGGCTTCACGCTGGGGATTCCCGTCAGTCATCGCTCCTAGTTATCGTGTTCTTCAAGCTGAGAGCCGCGCGCATTATAGCATGTGGCCCCCGGCCTCTTGGCTGACGGCTGACTGCGAGGTTGCTGACAAACCCCACCCAGTTCGCCTTCGTCGCGGTTTCGCTTGCGCCTCCCATCATGGGCTGTCCAATCAAGCCATACCTTGAGTCGCGCCCGGCATGCCTTGGATCTAGCTATCCTCCCCGGGGAACCCCGTGCGCAAGCATGGCTTTCGGCACGCGCTCAGCTCAAGCCGCGGCCTCCGGTCCCCCTCAGATGAGGCAGCAAGCTGCTAAATGCGTGGAGCTTGCTCGCAACCTGTCTCGCTCGTCGGAATGCGTGTGGGAAGGGGGAGAGTAGTAAGATGGGCAAATTTGAAAGCGGCATGGAGAAACCACGCCGCTTGTTATCTCGCGCCGCGAGCGGCTTTGCGTCGGTTGGATGGGGATCGTCGCGCCTTGGGGCTACAACAAGCGTGTCTCGTCCGGCTCGGGGTTGAGCTCCTGCATCTCTCCACTGGCAATGAAGACGACGCGCTCGGCGATGTTGGTGATCCGGTCGCCGATCCGTTCAAGATTGTGGGCCGCGAACAGGAGCTTGAGAGACTGGGAGGTCTTTGCCGGATCTTCAATCATGACCGAAACCAGCTCGCCGAAAACCTGAAGGTAGAGGTCGTCGATCTGGTCGTCATCTTCGGCGACTTTGTGCGCCTTCGCTGCATCACGGTCGACGTAGGCTCGCATCGCTCGACGAAGCATGTCGCGAGTCAGCTCGGCCATGCGCGGGAACCCGGTCAGTGGTTCAAGGGACCATGGCCCGGCGATGTTGAACACAGTCCGGGCGATCCCGGCTGCGTGATCGGCCATCCGCTCCAGGTCACTTACGATGTTCATCGCGGCGACGATCGCCCGCAGATCCCCGGCGGCAGGCTGCTGGGTGGCGATGAGGGCCAGGCAGGCCTCTTCGATCTTGAAGCGAAGAGCATTGACGTTGGCATCATCCGCCGCGATCTGACGGGCAAGGACCTCATCCAGGCCGACCATGGCCCGAACCGCGCCTTCGACGGCCTGTTCGACCATCCCGGCCAGCCTGAGCAAATCATCCTGGACGCTGTGCATCTCCCGATCGAGTACGCCACGACTTTGGCCGCTCATTGTGGTCCTCCATTATCACCCGTCGCCAGCCCGCCGACCTGTGAGCCCCGGCCCTCTCCGGTTGTGAGCAGCCCGGCGGATTGAGCGGATAGACTCGCGCAGCGAGTTTCCTCTACTGCCACGCTTGCGGAGTGGATTGCCTCTCCCGGCCCCCGACAGACATCCGAGAGTAAGCGTGGCCGCAGGCGGATCTTATCTCCACGCGCAGCCCCGATCAGCCAAACCGGCCTGTGATGTAGTCCTCCGTCCGCTTGTCCTGTGGACGGGTGAAGATCTCTTTGCCTGGGGCGTATTCGACCAATTGTCCGTTCAAGAAGAACGCCGCGTAGTCGGAAGTCCGGGCGGCCTGTTGGATGCTATGCGGGACAAGGACAATTGTATAGCGCTGCACGAGATCCTGGAGTGACGCCTCGACTTTGCCGGTCGAGATCGGGTCCAGACCCGAGGTCGGTTCGTCGAGCAGAATGACCTCCGGCTCGAGCGCCAAGACCCGGGCCAGGCAAAGTCGTTGCTGCTGTCCGCCCGAAAGGG
>MGOM01000061.1:5882-8717 GCA_001797105.1 Chloroflexi bacterium RBG_19FT_COMBO_62_14 | reverse complement strand
GCTGAGGATATCCTCCCCGTCCAGCCAGACATGGCCAGAGAGGGTGGTGACGTCCGCCAGGTCATTCAGGCGGTTGAGGGTCCGCAGGAGTGTGGACTTACCCCCACCGGCGGGGCCGAAAAGGACGGTGATGGCATGGGCCGGGATCGTCAGGTTGATGCCCCGCAGGGACTCGGTCCCGTCCGAATAGACAACGCTCAGGCCTTCGATCACAAACTTAGCCTTTGCACCTGGCGGAGCGGGATCCAGATCTACCTCGGGGTTAGCAGACAAATCCCTATCCCTCATCGAGTGCGTCGCCGTCCGTGACGACCTCCGCCCAATGGGAGTCGCAAACCATGTCCCCGCGACCTCCCAATCCTTCTGAGATGCGCCCCTCTGGAGCCCCGCCGCTGATCGGAGGTGGGCTGGCTCCGTCGATTCTGTCGTCGACTCGGCCCAGCGCCCGAGTCCGGGGACCTGGCATCCGGGTGTACCTGCAAATCGGGCGGTTGCGGTTCGACCCCGCCCCTCCGGCCGCGGCCTGGTATTTCACCATTGCCTCCTGGCGCGGGCCCGAGACCGGATCAAGGTGGCGACGATGTTCAGGCTCACCACGAAGGTCAGCAAGACGAGGGCCGTTCCGTACTGGATGCGAATGGGCATCCCCGGAACCTGAGTCGAGATCACGAACAGGTGGTAGGGCAGGGCCATCGTGGCGTCCAAGGGTGAGGAGGGCAGACGCGGCAGGAAGAAGGCTGCCACGGTGAAGAGGATGGGGGCGGTCTCGCCAGCAGCGCGCTCCAGGCCGAGGATCACGCCGGTAATGATGCCCGGCAGCGCTTGTGGCAGGACGATGCGGCGGATCGTCTGCCAACGGGTTCCCCCGAGCGAGACACTCACGACCCGGAAGCTGTAGGGGACGGCGCGCAGAGCCTCCTCTGTAGTACTAATGATCACCGGCAAAGTCATAATGGCCAGAGTGAGCGACCCGGCCAGGATGCTGGTGCCGAATCCCAAGAAGAGCACGAACAGCCCCAGGCCGAAAAGGCCATAGACGACAGAGGGGATGCCGGCCAGATTGATAATCGCCAGGCGGATGGCGCGGGTCCAGCGGTTGTCCGCCGCGTACTCCGCCAGATAGACAGCCGCGCCAATAGCCAGGGGGACCGCGATCACTCCGGTGCCAAGCGTCAGCCAGAGGGTCCCGACGATGGCTGGCAAGACGCCGCCGGCGCGCATCCCCTCTTGCGGAAAGCCTGTAAGGAACTCCCAGGAAATCGCGGGGGCGCCCTGCCAGACGATGTACCCGATCACGACCAGGATCGGGGCGCCCGTCGCCAACGCGACCAACATCAGCCCGGCAAAGCCGGCTCTCTCTCTAAGTCTCCGGGGACGTGTCAATGTGGCCATGGATTCCGTGCCATACCCCGATCTTGCCGCGGATCGCAATCTGCGGCTAAGAGAGGATCCTCTCGGCCCGCTTTCTCTCCCGGAAGACCAGGCTGGAGGCCGTCAGGTTGACTGCAAGCGATATCAAGAAGAGCACGATTCCGATCAAGAACAGGACGTGGTAATGCACGCTGCCATTGGCGACCTCGCCCATCTCGGCAGCGATGGTAGCGGTCATGGTTCGTGCCGGATGAAAGAGGGCTCCCAGTCCGGTGGGCACCACCGGGGCGTTTCCGGTCACCATCATTACCGCCATCGTTTCACCGATCGCCCGTCCCAGGCCGAGCATGATCGCGGTCAGGACACCCGATCGGGCGGCGGGCAGCGTAACGCGCCAGATAGTCTGCCAGTTGGTTGCCCCCAGTGCCAGCCCTGCCTCCCGGTAGGAGCGCGGGACGGCATCCAACGCATCCTCGGCCACGCTCACGATCGTCGGAATGGCGATGCCGCCGAGCAGCAAGGCACCCGTAAATGCCGTCAGGCCCGTGGGGAGATCCAGGGTCGTTCGTACCCAGGAGGTGAGAACGAGGATTCCCAGGAACCCCAGCATCACGGACGGGAGGCCGCCCAGCAGTTCTATCAGCGGTTTGAGGAGCTCCCTCGCCCAGCGGGGGGCGATCTCCGCGATGTAAATCGCCGTCCCAAGCCCGAACGGGATAGCGATCATGGCGGCGCCCAGCGTGACCACGAGGGATCCGCCGATCAGGGGCAGAAGCCCGAAATATCCCTCGATGGGATACCAACGGCCGCTGATGAGAGACCGCAGCGGAACCTCCAGGAGGGTCGGGGCACCCTCGCGCAGGAGGAAAATGAAGATCAGCCCGATAAACAGGATCGCCGAATATCCGGCTGTCTTGATCAGGCGCGTAATGACGAACTCGCTCCAGGTCACGCTGCGCATGGCTTGATTAGGGTGCCAACGGGACGAAGCCGAGGCCGGTCACAATCGCCTGGGCGTCCCGGCCAAGGATCCACTGCTGATAGGCCGCCGTCTCGCCGGCCTGTTTGCCATTTGTGTACATATACAGGTCGCGCGAGAGGGGGTAGCGACCGGCACCAACTGTCTCGGCCGATGGAAGCTCAAAGGGGCCGGAGGCTTCCCGCGCCACCGCCACGACCTTTAGGTCCGGAGTGACATAGCCCAGGCCGTCATAGCCAATGGCGTTCGGGTTCTGACGGATCTCAGCCGAGATCCCTTCCGAGGAAGGCAGGAGCAGGGTCTCGGGCGCGAACAGCGTTACGTCTTGGCCGTCTCCGCGGCGGACAACCTCCTCAAGGAAGTAGACATGCGTACCCGAGTTGGTCTCCCGCGAGAGGCGGACGATCGGACCGTCTTCCCCCCCGACCTCGGCCCAGTTGCCGATCTTGCCGCTGTAGATGTCGGAGAGCTGATCGATGGTCAGG
>MGOM01000061.1:5601-5814 GCA_001797105.1 Chloroflexi bacterium RBG_19FT_COMBO_62_14 | reverse complement strand
ATCGACGCCGTTCGCCTGGGCTTCCGATTGCTCCTCCGGCTTGATCCTGCGGGAAGCGTTGGCAATGTCCAGTGTGCCGTTGATCAGGGCCGCGAGGCCCGTGCCCGATCCGCCTCCGGTGACGGAGATGCGCACGGCCGGGTGGGAGGCCTGGTAGGCCTCGGCCCAGGCCAGGGCCAGGTTCACCATGGTGTCTGATCCCTTGTTCTCGAT
>MGOM01000061.1:4513-5594 GCA_001797105.1 Chloroflexi bacterium RBG_19FT_COMBO_62_14 | reverse complement strand
GAAGGGGCGGCTGTGGGCTGATTTCCGTTGGCGGAGGGACCACCGCAGCCGGCCACCACTACGGCGGTCAGCAGCAGAGCCAACTGAGCGCGGAGCGGAGGGTGCATTGCCAATCATTATAGTCAGTGGCTGCTGGGGGTTCAAGTTGTGATGAGTGTTCCACCAGGCGCGAGGAAGGATCGGGCGCGCGTTCGCTCGCGGCGGAGGCTTCCGGACAGACCCTCTCCCCGCCGCCTGGTGGAGAACTCGGCCAGGAATGGATGATATACAATTCCGACGATGGGTGAAAAAGCATCCTCCCCGAAGATCGTGGTCCACGGCCTCGACTTCTTCTATGGCCCAGTGCGTGCCCTGAGCGGTGTCTCGGTAGACATCCAGGCTAACCAGATTACGGCACTGATCGGCCCCTCAGGTTGTGGCAAGTCGACTTTCTTGCGTTGTCTGAACCGGATGAACGACACGATTCCAGGGACGAGACTCACGGGAGAGATTCTCCTCGACGGGGAGGAGATCTATGCGCCGGACGTGGATGTCGTCGACCTTCGCCGCCGAGTGGGGATGGTCTTCCAAAAACCCAACCCTTTCCCGCAGTCGGTGTTCGACAATGTGGCGTTCGGGCCGCGGGTGCTCGGCCTGGCGGGGAGTCGTGCAGACCTCGAGCAACGGGTCGTGACGTCGCTGCAACAGGCGGCGATCTGGGATGTGGTGAAGGACAACTTGCTTGGTGGCGCGCTTGAGCTCTCGCTCGGGGAACAACAGCGGCTGTGTGTTGCCCGAGCCCTGGCGGTCGAGCCCGAGGTGATCCTGATGGACGAACCTTGCTCGGCCCTGGATCCGATCGCCACGCTCCACATCGAGGATCTGATGCACGAGCTCAAAGAACGCTACACGATCGTCATTGTCACCCACAACATGCAGCAGGCGGCCAGGGTGTCGGACCGGACCGGACTGTTCTGGTTGGGCGAACTCATCGAGTTCGATGACACGCACAAGATCTTCACTCGCCCAGCGCATCCCCAGACCGAATCGTATGTCACCGGCCGACACGGGTAGCGCCTCGAAGACAAGCACCGCAAACGCG
>MGOM01000061.1:3621-4477 GCA_001797105.1 Chloroflexi bacterium RBG_19FT_COMBO_62_14 | reverse complement strand
GCGCGTGGCGCCCTTGCCGGCCTCAAGCTGGCATTCGCTTTGGGGGGGGCGCCGCCTTCACCCACCGGCGTAGTCTCTCCGCCGGCACCTTGCGTGTGATCGCGTCTCTTCCAATGAACTCGCGACGGGGTAGGACGGCTATCCCCAGGGCTAGACGTGGCTCAGGTCCACTGGACTCGGGAAGAATGCCATGGGTTCGTCCCAGTAGGGGTGATAGACAGTGTGGGCAGGAGAAAAGCGGGGGCTTGTTGGTATTTATCGAGGCAGGGCAAGCACAGCACGACCAAATTCGTACGGTTGAGAGGCGCGGCGAGGATAATCAGGGTGCCGTAGTCCGCTCACGGGCTTATCGGGTGAACGATCACCAGCACCTGTGTGGGCGTAGTGCTCTCGAAGGCCGAGAGCTTCTCGCGCGAGACTCCATACGGGCGCAGCAGGCCGCCCAACTCACTTCTGCACCGAAGCCCCCCGCATGACACACCCTAGCCGAAGCGCCCGGTGACGTAGTCCTCGGTGCGCCTGTCCTTGGGCCGAGTGAAGATCGTGTCCGTGTCGCCGAACTCGATCACTGTACCGGCCCGGTCTTCGTCCATCAGCATCATGGCGGTGAAGTCGGAGACGCGCGCCGCTTGCTGCATATTGTGGGTGACGATGACGATCGTGTAGCTGGCGGCCAATTCCCGCATCAGCTCTTCAATCTTCAGGGTAGCTATAGGATCAAGGGCCGAACAGGGCTCATCCATCAGGATGACTTCCGGCTCGACCGCCAGCGCCCGGGCAATGCACAGCCGTTGTTGCTGACCGCCCGACAACGACAGACCGCTTTGCTGAAGCTTGTCGTTCACTTCGTCCCACA
>MGOM01000061.1:3307-3549 GCA_001797105.1 Chloroflexi bacterium RBG_19FT_COMBO_62_14 | reverse complement strand
AGGCGACGTTCTCGTAGATGCTCTTGGGAAATGGGTTGGGCTTCTGGAACACCATACCGATCCGGCGGCGCAGCGAGACCGGATCTATCGCCCGATCGTAGATGTTCTGACCACCGAACAGCACCTCACCTTCCGTGCGCGAGGTCAGCACGAATTCGTTCATCCGATTGAACGAGCGCAGGAGCGTGCTTTTGCCACATCCAGAGGGGCCGATGACGGCGGTGATGCGCTGCCGCTGGATG
>MGOM01000061.1:335-3023 GCA_001797105.1 Chloroflexi bacterium RBG_19FT_COMBO_62_14 | reverse complement strand
AACAGGTCTTGCGGGCGGGAGGTCCAATTGTAGATCTGGATCGGCAGAGCGGTGAATTTGGAGAACGGCCCACTGGGATCGGCCACAATGTAGGTGGAGGCACCTACGACAATGAGCGGCGCGGTTTCACCAATGGCGCGCGACATTGCCAGGATCGTCCCGGTCAGAATGCCCGGCAAGGCGTACGGCAACACGTGCCCCCATACGGTTTGCCACTTCGTCGCCCCCAGACCGTAGGCAGCTTCGAGCAGAGAACTCGGAACCGCCCGGATGGCCTCCTGGGCATTGATGATAATCACCGGCAAGATGAGAAGGGCCATCGTCAATCCCGCCGACAGCACGGTTCGGCCGTTCGTATCGGTGATCCCGAAGGCGGCTCCACTCGTCAGAGGTCCCAGCACTCGAACGAATACGGCCAGGCCGAGCATGCCGTAGATGATCGAGGGCACGCCAGCCAGGTTATCGATATTGGTTTGAATCAGGCGGCTCATCCGACTACGAGTGGCATACTCCTCGAGGTAGATGGCCGAGGCCACGCCGAGCGGGAATGCGACGACGAGGGTGATCGCGATCATCCACAAGGACCCGAGCAACGCGGTGCGCACGCCCGCCCGCGCCGGGTCGCTGGACATCGGCCGGGCCAGGAACTCCGCCCCCACCCATGATTTCCACTGCAGCCTGGCCTGGGGATGGTCGTGGGCAGTTTCAGTCTCAATGGCGGAGCGCTGGAACAGCGCTTCGTTCAAAGGCCAGCTGCCTACGACCTCCGGCTCGACCACGCGATCAATGACGATGTCGTACACGTCCTGCCGACTCCGCTCGGCAAACGGGCGTTCCCCGTCCAGCCGGCGGAACACCGCGGGTGAGACGTGTGACTGAAGGATGGCGACAAGCTCATCGTGCGAAATCTTTTCCAGTGGGCTCACCGAGAGCTCGCCAGGCTCTAGCGTGTCTTCAATGGCTACCAACCCAAATGTCTCTTTGAAGACCGTGTAACCCAGGGCGGCGAGGGCTCCCAGGGCGACGACCATGGAGATCAGGAAAACCCCCTGCATGATTCGGCCACGCCGGCGCCGGGCAGGCACATCCGTGCGGTACCGTTCCGTCACGCCGCCGGGTATTGGGGAGGTCATTCGTACACCTCACGCAACCGGCTGACGATCCGGCGGCTGACGAAATTGAGCGTCAGAGTGATCAAGAACAGCACCAATCCAAGGGCAAAGAGGCTGTTGTAGTCCAGACTGTTGTAGGAGAGGTCGCCCCCGCTGATTCGGGCGATATGCCCGGTGATCGTTTCGGCGCCCCGGAAAGGGTTCAAGGTAAGGTCGGGGCCGGCACCCACCGAGATGAGCACGATCATCGTCTCGCCTAGGGCACGCGACATGCCGACGATGAAGGCCGCCACGATACCGGAGAGGGCCGCCGGCACGACGACGCGCAAGGCGGTCTCCAGCCGGGTTGCCCCGACGGCGTAGGCCGCCTCCCGCAACGAGCGCGGAACAGCATTCAGGGCATCTTCGCTCATCGAGCTGATGAGCGGGAGGATCATGATCCCCATCACGATCCCGCCGGAGGCCATGTTGTAGATTTGGACGGTCTCAGCCCCAAAGATCGATCGCAACCCGGGCGTCATGAAGGTCAAGGCGAAGTAGCCGTAAACCACGGTCGGGATCCCCGCCAGGATTTCCAGAATCGGTTTCAGCACGCTCCGCGCCCGTTGGGAAGCATACTCGCTTAGATAGATCGCAGCCCCCAGTCCCAGCGGAAGAGAGACCACCAACGCGATCGTGCTGGTGATCAGAGTGGAGCTGGTCAGAGGCAAGATGCCGAACTCGAGGATCGTTGGCTGCCATCTGGTGCCGGTGAGGAACTCGACCAGGCCGACCCGTGGATCGCGGAAAAACAGCAGCGACTCGCTTCCTAACACGAAGACAATGCCGATCGTGGTCACGATCGACAGGGCACCGGCGAAAAACAGGAAGGTCTGAATGATCCCTTCCCCGATTCGCAGACGTCGGCGCAGGACCATCGGAAGCGGCGCCGGACCTCCCGCATCCAACGATGGGGCATGCGCCGCCGCAGTGTTCTCCATCACTTCCCTCTCCTCGAGCGGGGCCTATGGTGGCGCCGAGGACCGTACTGTGAGATCCGTCCAAACATTGAGCACAGGGAGAGTTGCCCCTCCCTATGCTCTGGGGGGAGTGCTCGTCCGGATGGGCCGGGCATGCGTGGATAGACTCTTACGACCCGGTCGCGTCGCGCCAGGCCTGGAGCGAGGCGTCGAGCGCGTCTTGCGCCGCCGGGAAGTAACCGACCTCGTCGATCACTTCGTTGACTCGAGTCAGGTAGAAGTAGACGAAGGCGGCGACCTGCGGTTTCTCCTGCATGATCTCGGCCGTGGTGTATAGGAACAGCGGCCGGGCCAGAGGGTACTGTCCACTATCAACGGTTTCCGCCGAAGGGGTCACGCCATCCACGGCAAGCACCGTCAGCCGATCGGCGTTCTCCTGGTAATACGCGTAGCCGAAGTAGCCGATGGCGAACGGGCTGCCTTCGACGCCCTGAACCAGGACGTTGTCATCCTCGCTCAGCTGGAGGTTGGAGGCGTTCAGCAGCGCCTCTTCGCCTTTCCCCGCATCGGCCGTGGCATCGACGACATACATCGGATCCATCACGACCTCGATGAAG
>MGOM01000061.1:121-312 GCA_001797105.1 Chloroflexi bacterium RBG_19FT_COMBO_62_14 | reverse complement strand
GCCGGGGCTGAAGCGCAGGATCGGCTCATTCGGCCACGCAGCATCAACGTCGGCCCAGGTCTCGGCGGTGGAAAACGCCATTGCCAACTGCTCCTGGGTGATCTCGGTCAGGAAATCGTTCTGCGTGTTCACGACGACGGCCAGACCGTCCGTGCCGACACGGATCTCCAGCGGCTCGCGCCCGATGGCGC
>MGOM01000061.1:0-101 GCA_001797105.1 Chloroflexi bacterium RBG_19FT_COMBO_62_14 | reverse complement strand
TCCTTGATGGCGCGGCTGGTGTTGGCGATATCCGTCTCCCCGGTCTTACAGAAACCCTCCAGGCCGGCTCCACTGCCGATGCTGTCGATGGTGAGGTTCCC
>MGOM01000060.1:10227-17066 GCA_001797105.1 Chloroflexi bacterium RBG_19FT_COMBO_62_14 | reverse complement strand
GGGAACCCGGAGACGACGACGGGGGGGATGGCGTTGAAGTTCTACGCTTCGGTGCGGATGGACGTGAGGCGGATCGAGAGCATCAAGGTTGGGCAAGAGGTGGTGGGGAACCGGACGCGGGTGAGGGTGGTGAAAAACAAGGTAGCGCCGCCGTTCCGGGTGGCGGAGTTCGACATCATGTACAACGAGGGGATCTCGAAAACGGGAGACATCCTGGATCTGGGGGTGGAAGCCGGATTGATCGAGAAGCGTGGGGCGTTCTACAGCTACGCCGAACAACGCATCGGTCAGGGCCGGGAGAATGCTAAAGACACTCTCAGAGCTTCACCCGAGTTGGCCTGGGAGCTCGAGCTCGCCATTCGCCAGGCGACGGATTTGGCGGCCTCGCTCTCCCCGCCTGAGCCTGAGGGCGACTCCGACTACGCTGACGGCGGGGCTGTATCGATGGAGGCCGTTGCCGCGGACGGCGAGGCCTGAAGGCGTCGGCCGAATCTCGGGAACTTGGTCGGTCATTCCATCCCGACGGGCGGCGAGCGAGTTTGCTTCGCCGCCCGTGTTGTTCACCGGTCCGGATGTCGAGTGGATAGGCCGCTTTCAACCGCTCCGCCGGAGCTCGACTCCAAGCCACACATACCAGGCGGGGTTGACGATGAACCCGCTCAACAGGGCTGGCACCAGGATGAAGGGGCTGGTTGGACTGAGGACGATCAACCGACCGAGGTAAAGGACTATCAGCAGCACCGCCGATAGATACCCGAGGTAACCAACGCCTTTGGGAAAGGCCCCGCCCCGCACGATCAGCCAGGCCATCACGAACACGGCGATCCCGGAGAACCCGAATGTCAGAAGTCCTCGCGGGTCTATCTGGCTGGGGAGATTGGCGACGGCGGCGGGCAGGCTCTCGGGTGAGTTGATCGCGTTCGCCAGGTCGTAGCCTCCGTGGATGGCCGACCCCACTCCTCCGATCGACCCCATGAGCAACCCCCACAAGGCGTACGAGGCATCCGTGTCCTTCAACCGGGCGTACACGGCGACCAGGGCCGCGGTAGAGAAGATCCCGATCACCACGAGCGCGAAGGAGTACAGGAGTACATTCTGCAGGATGACAAAACCGACCGCGTACAAGAACCCGGCAACGCCTGCCAGGATCGCCATCAGCCCGCCAAAACGAGAGAACGTCGAATGGGTCATCGTCTCACGCTCCTTCTGAACAAGATGATCCGGAGTGAGCCCCACGGACAGGCTGGGTCGCAAACCCAGCTACCCATCTCGCGGAGCGATCAGGTCAGGAAGACTGGCCTCTCGACCATTCTACTTCAAAGCGGACTGAGCCTGTCCGATTCGGTTCACCTTGAAGCAATCGGCAAGGGGTCACTCTCCTTGGTCACCGCCGGAAGATCACGGCGCTCCCTGGATTGCGAACGGTTCGGATCTCGACATCACCCCGGCTTGCTCGAGCGATGTGCGAGCGAACGCGGCCGGGCGTACTCCTCCAGCCGACCCCCGTGGCGCGGGCCACGCCTTCCAACTCGAACTGAAGTGCATATAATCTCCCGCATGGGTAAGATCCGGAGCAGGGCGATCCGTCTCTGCGTGCTCGTCACGGCGTGTCTGGCGGCGACCGCCTGTTCGGGGACAGGGAGTGCTTCCCCGACACCGGCGCTCCCCACGCTCGACGTTTTCGTCCCGACCGTGATCACGCCAACGCCGGCCAGGTCGGTCCAATCAGGGTCTCCGGGCGTTGTGTCGCCATGCACCAATGACGCCAGGTTTGTCGAAGACCTTACTGTTCCCGATGGCGAGAATGTCGAGCCGGGTCAGAAGATCGACAAACGCTGGTCGGTCCAGAACAGCGGATCGTGCGATTGGGGGCGAGACTACCGCTTGGTCCGGCTCTCGGCCGACGCCTTCGGTGGGCCGGAGGAGGTCGCTCTGTATCCGGCCCGGGCCGGCACGGGTGCGGTGTGGCAGGTTGTACTTAAGGCGCCGGAATCCGCCGGTGAATTCCGGAGCCGCTGGCAAGCGCAGGCGCCGGACGGTTCGATGTTCGGGGAAGATGTCTTTCTCGTGGTTGTGGTTTCGCCCTAGGGGGTGCGAATGGTGGAGAGGTTGCGCGCAGCCCGGGACTAATCGACCCCGGGCTGCTCTGTCTCCCCGTCGATCACGTTCCCTCTTCCCAGGAGTGTAAGTAGCGACTCTGCTCCTCGGTCAACTTGTCGATCTGCATGCCCATCGACTCAAGCTTGAGGCGGGCGATCTCACGATCGATGGCTTCCGGTATCGTGTGAACACTGTCGGTCAATTCATCCCCGTGTTCGAGCATGTACTCGGAGGATAGAGCCTGGTTGGCGAAGGACATGTCCATCACGCTGGCCGGGTGTCCCTCGGCGGCCGCCAGGTTGACCAGGCGCCCCTCACCCAGGAGGTTGATCCGCCGTCCATCGCCAAGCACGTACTGCTCGACAAACTCGCGGACGCGCTGTTTCTCATGGGCCATCTCTTCAAGCACCGGGATGTTGATCTCGACGTTGAAATGGCCGGAGTTGGCCAGGATCGCCCCGTCCTTCATCCGTTCGAAATGCTGCCGATCGAGGATATTGATGTCGCCGGTCAGGGTGCAAAAGATGTCGCCCAGCGGGGAAGCCTCCTCCATCGGCATGATGCGAAAGCCATCCATCACGGCCTCCAGCGCCACGAGGGGGTCGACCTCGGTCACGATCACATTCGCACCCATCCCGCGGGCGCGCATGGCCAGACCGCGGCCGCACCAGCCATACCCGGCGATCACAAACGTCTTCCCCGCCAGGAGGATGTTGGTCGCCCGGACGATCCCGTCGACGGTCGACTGGCCTGTGCCATAGCGATTGTCGAAGAAGTGCTTGGTCATGGCATCGTTCACGGCAATGATCGGGTAGTGCAGGGCGCCGGAGGCGGCCATCGCCCGCAGGCGGATCACGCCGGTCGTCGTCTCCTCCGTCCCGCCGCGCACGCCGTCCAACAGTTCGCGCCGGTTCTTGTGCAGGGTGCTCACCAGGTCCGCTCCATCGTCCATCGTCAGGTGAGGCTGATGGTCGAGCGATTGACTGATGTGTCGATAGTACGTCTCGTTGTCTTCCCCCTTGACGGCGTAGACCGGGATCTCGAAGTGGGTTACCAAGGAAGCCGCCACGTCGTCCTGAGTCGAGAGCGGGTTCGAAGCACACAAGACGATGTCGGCGCCGCCTGCCTGCAGCGTCCGCATCAAGTTGCCGGTCTCGCTCGTCACGTGAAGGCAGGCCGCGATCCGGGTCCCCTGGAGCGGCCGTTTCTTTTCGAAGCGCTCGCGTATCTGGCGCAGCACCGGCATCTCCTGATCTGCCCACTCGATCCGGCGGCGCCCGCCCTCGGCCAGTCGCAGGTCTTTGACGTCATAGGATTCAGGCATCGGCAAGGTACCCTTTCCGGGAAGATTCAGGGTGATCTGCCACTCGAACCCGGCTGTGGGTCAGTTCCGGCGGCAGGATTTAGCCCTCGGCCGGAGCTCAGCCGTATGTCCGTGTGTCGCGACACCCTGATTGCCCGTCTATTCTAACCGCGTCTCTTGGGTCGGGGTTGCAGGATCTCGCGCGATCTCGGCGATTCCTTCGTAGTAACCGCAATATGGCCAGAAGCCCAGCCTGCGGTAACTCCGCTGTGCCGGCTGATTGTCCATCGATACGTTTAAGACGATTGTCTGCAGGTTCCGCCGCAGGAGCTCCGCCACGACGGCCGCCGTTGCGCGTGTTCCCAGACCGTGGCCGCGCCGGTCAGGCCGGGTGAAGACATTCCCGACCGCGCCGATTCCATAGCGAGTCGACACCACATGCGTTCCCGCGACCGATACCATTTGGTCCGCCTCGCGGATTCCGAAGAATGTCCCCTGGCCGAGCTGGCGTGGGTAAAACGCGTCCGGCCGGTCGGCGTGATCAGAAAAAAGGGCTGTGATCTCGGCCTCATCGGCAGGGCCGAGGCGGATGATGTCCGTGTCGTCCGCACCGGGAAAGTCCCCCGGCCTGAGGCTCATCCGCCACATTCGCTGTTCTTGCCAGGGATGAAAGCGAGGCCTCACCAAGGACCGTTGCGTCCCTGTCAGGGCGAAGGCGTATTCTCCCTGACGGACGTCCCTGAACAAGCCTTCGAGATCCTGTGGGTCGCCGTGGGCGAAGAGGACTGCAGGATCCGTACCCTTATAGATGAGGATGACAGCCTGGCCGCCGACGAGCCACTCGCTGAGTGAGAGCTCTGACGGGTCAAGGTCGGCCAGGGCGTAGGCGCACCAGATCCGGTCGGCTTCCAGCGTCTCCCGGATCTTCTCCAGCCGGATAGAGAGCGGGTTCACAGCAAGCGGTCCAGCTCGCCTCGATCGTCGAATTGCTTCCGGAAGCGAGCGACAAAGTCCGTCAATGTGAACCGGTGCCCCTGAGTCCCCTGGTTCTCGAGGCAGTAAGCGGCAGCCAGAGCGCCCATCTTGCCGCAGCTCGCCAGGCTCAAGCCGTGCATGTAGCCCTTCAGGAAACCGCCCCGGAACGCGTCGCCTACCCCGGTCGGATCGGCGATCCGCTTGGGCCTGACAGCCGGCACATGGATCGTCCCTTCAGGGGTGTGCAAATCGGCGCCGGCCTCGCCCCGGGTGATGACGACGATCTCGGCCATCGATCGGATTTCCTCGAGGCCGGCCCCGGTCTTGTCTTCGATCAGACTGAACTCGTAGTCGTTTGCGAATAGTCCAAGACACCCGCTCAGGCACTGGCGGATGACGTCGGCCTCGAGCCGAACCACCTGCTGGCTCGGATCATACATATAAGGAAGGCCCCGCTCCTTGCACTCGCTGACATAGCTCGACATCGCCTGCGGATCGTTGGCGGAGATCACAGCAAGGTCGGGAACCGGTTTGAGATCGGCGAAGTGCAACCCGGCTGCATGCGCCATGGCCCCGGTGAAGAAGCTGGCGATTTGAGCGTTGGCCAGGTCGGTGTTCACGAAGAAGGAGGCCGTGAACGTGTCCGGGACGGTGACGATCCCCGAGGTGTCGACGCCATCCGCCTCGAGCCGTCTGCGGTGCTGCTCGAAGTCCTCGCCGACGGTGGCCATAACTTGCGGACGCTCACCGAGCAAGGCGAGCGTATAGGCGATATTCGCCGCGATTCCGCCGGGCCGGCGGGTCAGCGAATCGACCAGGAATGACAGGCTCAAACGGTCGAGCTTTTCGGGCAGGATGTGGTCGCGGAAGTAGCCGGGGAACGTCATCAGGTAGTCGAATGCGATTGATCCGGTGAGCACGATGTTCATGAGGCGTGCGCCCTTTCGAGCACGGATGCCAGGGCATTCGCGAAAGGAGGCCGCAGCACGCCGAGCTCCGTCACAAAGGCGGTGACCAGACGGTGGGGGGTGATATCGAAAGCCGGGTTGCGAGCGCGGCTGCCTTCAGGTGCCATTCGCTCACCGGCGACCTGCAGGTCGAGCACTTCGGCCGGATCGCGCTCTTCAATCGGAATCGCTTCCCCATCAGGCACGCTCAGGTCGATGGAGGACGTCGGGACGGCGCAGTAAAACGCAACTCCGTTGTCAGCGGCTGCCAGGGCGAGCATGTAACTACCGATCTTGTTGGCCACATCCCCATTGGCTGCCACCCGGTCCGCTCCGATGAATGCCGCCGCTATCTCTCCGCGTTGCATGAACCGGCCGGCCGCGCCGTCGCTGATGATCTCATAGGAGATTCCATACTGCTCGAGTTCCCAGGCGGTAAGCCGCGCCCCTTGCAGCCGTGGCCGGGTCTCGTCCACCAAGACGTGCAGCCTCTTACCGCTTTCGTGTGCGCAACGGATGATCCCCAGGGCCGTCCCGTAATCGACCGTGGCCAAGGCCCCGGTGTTGCAGTGGTGGATCACCGTCGCGCCATCGGGGATGAGGGCCGCGCCGTGCTGCCCGATGCGCCGGTTGACCTCCACGTCTTCGTTGGCCAGCTGCTGAGCGGCGTCCACCAGTGCCTGGCGCATCGCCCGCGGTCCGTCTTCGATCGCCCCCCGGCCGGCGGCCAAGACGCGCTCCAAGGCCCAAGCCAAGTTCGCCGCCGTCGGTCGCGCCGAGCGCAGAGTCTCCGCAGCCGACTCCAGATCCTGCCACAGGGCAGTCGAATCCTCGGCTGTCGATACGCATCCGGCGAGCGCCAATCCAAAAGCCGCCGCCGCGCCGATGGCCGGAGCGCCTCGGACGGCCATGTCGGCGATCGCCGAAGCCACATCCTGCGGACGCTGGAGGACCATGATCTCCAACCGGTGCGGCAGTCGCCGCTGATCGATCATCTTCACGGCCGGCCCGTCGTCCACCCATTCTACCGTGCGCATTGGCCCTCGTTCAGCAGTCAACTTACCGCAAGAGGCAATAAGCAGTAAGCAATAAGCAATAAGAGCAGATTTCCGCGCATCTCGGTGCCATCTGGACGGGAGCGTTTGGGCTTATTGCTGATTGCTTATTGCTTCAGAGCACCAGTTCCAAGCTGGCAGCCGAATTCGGCAGCAGACCGTTCCCATGTACGCTGGCGAGTCGCCAGTCTAGCATCCGTGCGGTTGAACGGCAAGGCACGCGAAGCCCGGATTGACTCTCCCTTCCACCTCTCTTATCATGGCGCGGCGATGTCGCTCACCAACCGTCTCGTCTTCACGCTTCTGCTGCCCCTCGCCGTCACCGGACTGGCCTGTGCGCTGCCGGCGCCGCTCGCTCTCCTGCCCACCCCGACACCGAGCGTCACGCCGACTCCGACGCCCACGCCCACGCCGACTCCAACCCCGACGCCGATGCCGGTCCAGATCCTCGAATCCGCC
>MGOM01000060.1:0-10159 GCA_001797105.1 Chloroflexi bacterium RBG_19FT_COMBO_62_14 | reverse complement strand
GAGGCTCGCCTCGGGATCGGGATCACTTTGCTGCGCGCCGGGCGACGGGCCGAGGCCGCCGAGGCCTTGGGAGACTTCATCGCCGAGTTTGGCACCGATGATCGACTGGCTTTGGCGTATTTTCTGAGAGGCACGGCCTACGAAGATCTGGGTGCGTTGGATCTGGCTGTCTCCGACTATCAGGCATACCTGCGCCTCCGACCGGGGCGGATTGACTCACTGATCGAGGAGCGGATCGGCGATGTCCTGCGGCGGGCCGGGCTCCCATCCGAGGCGATCCCGCATTACCGGTCGGCGGAGGCGAGCCCAAGACTCGGCGGCACCTTGGGGCTGGACATCAAGATCGGTCGCGCATTCCTCGAGATCGGCGATGAGGCCAGCGCCATCGAGGTGTTCGATCAGGTGTACCAGCAAACGACCGATCCAGCTACGAAATCAACGATGAACCTTCTCGCCGGTCAGGCATTGGAGTCACTCGGGGATACGCAGGCAGCCTACGATCGCTATCTGGATTCGGTCCAGAACTTCCCCGAGGCCTACGACAGCTACACCGGTCTCATCACCCTGGTCGATGCGGGCATTCCGGTGGACGAGTTTCAACGAGGGCTCATTGATTTCTACGCCGGTGCCTACCAACCGGCGGTGAATGCCCTTGATCGCGTTCTGGCGACCACACCTTCCGGCGCGGCCTATTATTTCCGCGGCCTGGCACGCCGGGCGCTCGAGGACGCGGCCGGCGCGCGCGCGGACTTCATCCGCGCAGCTCAAGATTTCCCCGACGACCCCTACCGGCAGGATGCCTGGCTGCAACAGGCGCGGACTGAGTGGGCCTACCTTGGTCTGTACACTGAGGCCGTTCAAACCTATCTGGCGTTCGTCGAGGCGCTCCCCGACAGCCCGGCCGCTTCCGACGCTTTGTTCGCCGCAGCGCAGACCTCGGAGCGATCCGGTGATCTTGCAGTCGCGGCAGAGATCTGGTTGAGGCTCCCCTTCGAGTACCCAGCAAGCAGTCTAGCTTTTCAAGGCGCATACGAGGCCGGCATCGCCCGTTTCCGCATCCAGGACTACCCGAGGGCCCGCCAGGCATTCGAGCTGGCGCACCAGATCGCCGGCGAACCCGGCGACGTGGCCAGCTCCCTTCTTTGGGTTGGCAAGTCCTACGCGGCGGTCGGGGAGACTGGGGCAGCGAAAGTGGCCTGGCTGGAGGCCTCCAACGCCGATCCGACTGGATACTACAGCGTGCGCGCCAGCGACCTTATGGAAGGCCGAGCGATGTTCGACGCCGGCGGGGTGCCGAATTTCGAGGTTGATCTCGATGCCGAACGGCGTGAGGCAGAAACCTGGCTTCGGGCCACGTTTCCGATTGCCGGGCCGGAGCCGCTGACAGATCTTGACGGCCGCCTTGCATCGGATCCGAGGATGGTGCGCGGGCAGGAGTTCCTTCGACTTGGCCTGTTCGACGACGCCGGGGCTGAATTCGCCTCGCTTCAACTGGAGTACCAGGATGACGCCGAGTCAACCTACCGATTGATGCACCAGTTTCTCCAGCTCAGGCTCTACCGTCAGGCGATCCTGGCCTCCAGACAGATCCTCCAGCTAGCCGGGTTGGATGATGCGGCGACGTTGTCGGCTCCGGTGTACTTCAATCGGGTGCGGTTCGGCCCGTATTTCAGAGAGCTGGTCCTGCCCGAGGCCTCCAAGGCCGGCTTCGATGGCCTCTTCCTGCTTTCCGTCATCCGCCAGGAGAGTCTGTTTGACGGGTACGCCACCTCGTCGGCTGCGGCTAGAGGACTGATGCAGGTAGTCCCCAGCACCGCTGCGGAAATCGCCGACCAGCTCGGTTGGCCTCCGGACTACACCGCCGACGACCTTTACCGCCCCCTGGTAAGCATCCGATTTGGCGTTCAATACCTCACGGCGCAGCGCGAGCTTTTTGAGGGAGATCTATTCGCCGTTTTGGCCGCCTACAACGGGGGACCGGGGAACACGCTGGTCTGGGAGGAATTGGCACCGGATGACCCGGACCTCTTCCTCGAAGTCATCCGCCTGGCGGAGCCCCACCGCTACATCCGCACGATCTACGAGGCCTTCGCCATCTACCGGCGCCTTTACGTCCAGCCCTGATCCAGCCTCTCCGCCATTCCAACCCGCTCCCATGCCCGGAGCGGGGGGGCGGCTGAGGCGACCGAACGGGCTTGACCGGATTGAGGCCCGGTGGTATGATGAATATTCGCACACTCCATTCTCAGGTCGGGCATCGAGCGTGAAAAGGTTGGGGCAGAGAAGTCGGAATGACCGGCCCTTCTCAGGGCCGGCGTTTTGCGCGCCTGCTTCTGCCCAAATCCCATCCGCCGGCCCGATCACCATTCAGCGTTAGGAGAGTTACCGCATGGCGTCTTCTCTGAAGCGGTATTCCCGGATCCCGGATGTCTTCAGCCTCCCCACATTGATTGAAGTCCAGCTCGAGTCGTTCGAATGGCTGAAGCGCGAGGGTCTGTCGGAGCTCTTCGATGAAGTCTCCCCGATCGAGTCTTACAACGGCGGCATGAAGCTCTTCTTCCCGAGCCGAAGCCCGGAAAGTCGGGAGTTCGATCTTAACTACTGGTTTGAGGAGCCGAAACACGGCATCGAAGAGTGCCTCGAGCGCGACCTGACATACGCCGCGCCGCTCTACGTCTCCGTGCTCCTCGCCGGCCCAGAAGTGCCGGAGCCGATCCGCCAAGACATCTTCCTGGGCGACTTCCCCATCATGACCGAGAAGGGGACTTTCATCGTCAACGGCACGGAGCGGGTCGTCGTTTCCCAGCTGATCCGCTCGCCCGGCGTTTACTTCGAAGCCCCGGAAGACCGGGCCACCGGCCGGCGCCTGGCGGGGGCCAAACTCATCCCCGACCGCGGGGCCTGGATGGAATTCGAGACTCGAAAGAGTGACTACCTGACCCTTAAGTTCAACCGCAAACGAACCGTGCCCGTGACGATCTTGCTACGGGCGTTGGCGGCCGTGGACGACGGCCTGGGAGAGAGCCCTATTAAGGAAGGGACCGATGAGGAGATCATCGAGCTATTCTCCTCTTCCGACACCAACCCAGACCACCCGTTCATTGCCACAACGATCCGGCAGGAGCCGACCTGGGAGGTCAAGCAAGGCCGGACACTGGCGGGCGAGGCGCTCATAGAGTTCTACCGCCGAATGCGGCCGGGGGATCCGCCGACCTTGGACAACGCCCGGGAGTACTTGCGCGACCAGCTCTTCGATCAGCGCCGATACGACCTCGAGCGGGTCGGGCGCTATAAGCTCAATCAGAAACTCGGGCTGCACGCGATCATCCCCCTCGAGCACCGGCGTGTCACCGGCTGGGACATCGTCAAGCTCATCGAACGCCTGATTCTGATCAACAACGGCGTCGAAGGGCCGGATGACATCGATCACCTCGGGAACCGGCGGGTGAAGACCGTGGGTGAGTTAATCCAGGCCAAGCTACGCGTCGGCCTGCGCCGGACGGAGCGGGTGATCGTCGAGCGCATGTCTATCCGCGACCAGGAACAGCTTTCCCCGGTCTCGCTGATCAACATCCGTCCGGTCGTGGCCGCCATCCGGGAGTTCTTCGGCTCCAGCCAGCTCTCTCAGTTTATGGACCAGACGAATCCTCTGGCCGAGCTCCGTCACAAGCGAACGCTCTCCGCCCTTGGGCCGGGGGGCCTGCGCCGCGAGCGCGCCGGTTTCGACGTGCGCGACGTCCACTATTCGCACTACGGGCGCATCTGCCCGATCGAGACACCGGAGGGCCCGAACATCGGCCTCATCGGACGCCTGGCGTGTTATGCCAGGGTGAACCCGTTCGGGTTCATCGAGACCCCCTATCGTAAAGTCATCCGCGAGCTGAACGTGGACGACCCGCGTTTGATCGGACGCCACGTCCGGGGCCAACTGCAGGACCCGAAGAATGGGAAGGGGCTAGCCGGGGACGGGGAGGAAGTCACTCCCGGATTGGCCAGGAGCCTCGCCCGACTCAAGGCGCCGGTCCCGATCGTTCCCTTCGTATCGGATGAAACGGCCTATCTTTCAGCCGACGTCGAGGACCGCTTCCGGATCGCCCAGGCCACGACGCCCCTGACTGAGCGTAACGAGTTCGTCCGTTCGCGCGTGTCCTGCCGTTACTACAGCGATTTCTTGTTTGCCTCGCCGAGTCAGATAGACTATATGGACGTCGCGCCCCGCCAGATCGTCGGCGTCAGCGCCTCGCTCATCCCATTCCTCGAGCATGACGACGCCAACCGGGCCCTGATGGGCTCCAACATGCAAACCCAGGCCGTGCCTCTGATCCGGCCCGAGGTCCCGCTTGTCTCGACCGGTATGGAGCGGCAGGCGGCGATCGACTCAGGACAGGTGATCCTGTCCGAGGTCGAAGGCGAGGTCGAGTCGGTCACCGGAAGCCAGATCGTGGTGCGCACCGGCAACGGGCAGCGCGTGTATCGATTGCGGAAATACAACCGATCCAACCAGAGCACCTGTATCGACCAACGTCCGGCGGTATTGAAGGGTCAGCGCCTCCGGCTGGGAGATGTTGTCGCCGACTCGTCTTCCACCGAAAACGGCGAGCTCGCCCTCGGCCAGAACGCGCTTTGCGCCTTCATGTCGTGGGAGGGAGGCGATTTTGAGGACGCCATCCTGATCTCCGAGCGTCTGGTGCAGGAAGACCGGTTTACCTCGGTTCACATCGAGAAACACGAGGTCGAGGCGCGCGACACCAAACTCGGCCCGGAAGAAATCACTTATGACATCCCTAACGTCGGCGACGAAGCCCTGCGCGACCTGAATGAGGATGGCATCATCCGTGTCGGCGCCGAGGTGGGTCCGAACGACATCCTGGTGGGCAAGATCACGCCCAAGGGCGAGAAGGAGCTGACCCCCGAGGAGAAACTGCTCCGGGCCATCTTCGGCGAAAAGGCGCGCGAAGTGAAAGACACCTCGCTCCGCATGCCGCATGGCGAGCGCGGTAAGGTCGTCGATGTCAAAGTCTTCACCCGCGAGGAGCATCGGGATCTGCCTCCCGGCGTAGAGAAGATGGTCCGGGTCTCCGTGGCGCAGAAGCGCAAGGCCACCGAGGGCGACAAGATGGCCGGGCGACACGGGAACAAGGGCGTGATCTCGAAGGTGGTTCCGATCGAGGATATGCCCTTCCTGGAGGACGGGACCCCCGTCGACCTGATCCTGAATCCCCTCGGGGTACCGGGGCGAATGAACATCGGCCAGATCCTGGAAGCCCACCTGGGGTGGGCGGCCGAGCGCCTCGGCTTCCGGGCAATCACGCCGGTTTTCGACGGCGCTGACGAGAAGGAGATCGAGGCCGAGCTGGCTCGGGCCTGGATGATCGATCGGGCCTGGGACGAGATCGGCGAGACGGCCTGGGCATGGGTGAAGGAGCACGGTTATTACGAAGAAGAGGCCTTTGCCGACGACAACGAGGTCCGAAGGCTGTATCTCGAGAACTGGCTGGTGGGAAAGCAATACGACGCCGAATTGCTGGCCACCGACTTCATCTACGCCCGGCACGCCGCCTTGGCCGAGTGGCTGCGCGAGAAGGGCTTCGATCCCTCGCGGATGATGCTCACCGACGCGGATGGGATCCCGGCCGGCCAGCGGGAGCCTTATGATGCGGCGGCCGTCGACGCTTGCCTAAGGTTGTGGGTCGAGGCCCAGGGGAGAAAGCTCCCGGGTGACAAGTCCCCTGAGGAAGTTCTGGCGCTCGCCCTGCGCGTCATGACAGAGACCGGTGTGCCGCTGCCCGTTCTGGGAAAGCGCCTTCTTTTTGACGGCAAGACCGGCCAGGCCTATGACCAGCCTGTGACAGTCGGGGTAGTCTTGATGATGAAGCTCCACCACCTGGTGGAGGACAAAGTCCACGCCCGATCGACCGGGCCGTACTCGCTTGTGACCCAGCAGCCGCTCGGCGGCAAGGCGCAGTTCGGCGGTCAGCGCTTCGGCGAAATGGAAGTCTGGGCTTTGGAAGCCTACGGGGCGGCTCACACCTTGCAGGAGATGCTGACCGTCAAGTCGGATGATGTCCAGGGGCGGGTGAAGACCTACGAAGCGATTGTCAAGGGCGAACCGGTCGAGGAGCCGGGGATCCCGGCCTCGTTCCGGGTGCTGGTGAAGGAGTTGCAGAGCCTGGGGCTGTCGGTCGAGGCGATTGGGGAGGATGGGGACGTTATCCGCTTCGGCAAGGACGAAGAGCGCGCCCATACCCCCCGGCTCGGCCTGGGGCTGCTGGACATGGATCCGCGCAAATAGACTGCGGCAAACTGAGTTCTACAAGAGAATCCTAGAATAGAATGGGGCCGGCATTGCCGGCCCCCTTCTATTCTGGACATCTCCTCACCCTCCCTTCGGGCTCCGACACACAACACATCGGATCGCCCTATAACGAAGCGGGGCCGGTGATCTCCCCGCCCCCTTCGCTCCGGGAGCCTCTTCCCCCTCCCCCAGTTGGCATCCTTCGGCCGACAGGTGCCATTCTGCCGGGGGAGGTGGCCGCTTGCCCCGATGGTCTTGTCGGGGCCGTTCGCCCCGCATGCATTTAGCGGGGTTCGCCCCGGATGGTCTTACCGGGGGGAGGGGAGGGAAACACCCCCGACAGTCGCCGTCGAAATGTGTCTGTGAGAACCCTCACAGACCTGAGGGATTCCTTGACGTTGAACCTGCCACATGGTAATATGATTGCTCGTCACCGGAGTTTCGGGCGGACGGCACGGATCGAAGGCCGTTCGACGTAGTCGCGCTTGCTGAGTTCAGCGGCCGCGCCGGGCCTGTCCGAGTCAAATAAAGGTCCATATGGCGAGGCCATCGTCCGTATGCGATGGCCTCCCTTACTGGCCGGAGACCCGGGGCGAGAGCCCCGGCTTCATGTGGAGGTAGCGGTGCCGACGATCAACCAGTTGGTGCGTAAGGGACGCAAGTCCAAACGCTCCAAGACCAAGGCGCCAGCGCTGCAGTACATCTTCAATTCGATGAAACAGCGCCGCGTCCAGCAGCCCAAGGGCGCACCTCAAAAGAGAGGCGTTTGTACCCAGGTGCGCACTCAGACGCCGAAGAAGCCCAACTCGGCATTGCGCAAGGTTGCCCGCGTGCGCCTGACCAACCTGATCGAGGTCACCGCCTACATCCCCGGAGAAGGACATTCCCTGCAGGAGCACTCGGTGGTCTTGGTGCGCGGCGGGCGTGTGAAAGATCTCCCGGGGGTCCGTTACCATATTGTCCGCGGCACCCTCGATACAACCGGTGTCGAGGGGCGCAAGCAGGGGCGTTCTAAGTACGGCGGGAAACGTCCCAAGGAATGAGCTTCATCCAGGTCGGTCGCCAGAGCTTCGGCGGCCGACCTGATGTGAGCCGGAGGGAGCAAGGCAATGCGAAGGTCGAAGCCGGAGCGCAGGGCACGACGTGGAGATGTCCGCTACAACAGCCCTCTTGTGACGGAGTTTGTCAACCACCTCTTGCGCCGGGGAAAGCGCAGCACCGCCACCCGAGTAGTCTACCAGGCCTTCGACATGATGGAGGCGCGTGGCAAGCGCGACGGGCTCGAGCTCTTCGAGCAGGCAATCAAGAACGTCTCGCCCCTGCTGGAGGTTAAACCTCGACGTGTCGGCGGCGCGACGTACCAGGTGCCTGTGGAAGTCGCACCCGATCGGCGCACCTCGCTGGCCATGCGCTGGCTCCTGCAAGCGGCCAACTCCCGATCGGGCAAGTCGATGGCCGAGAAGCTCGCCGGTGAGTTGCTCGACGCGGCCAACAACACCGGTTCGGCGATCAAGCGCCGGGAAGAAACACACAAGATGGCGGAAGCCAATCGTGCTTTCGCTCATTATCGCTGGTAGGGAGGCGAGGCTATAGCCTCTTGGCAGCCCGGGAATTGCGATGGCACGCGCCTATCCGCTGGAACGCTATCGGAATATCGGTATCATTGCCCACATCGACGCGGGCAAGACCACAACTACCGAGCGGGTGTTGTTCTACACCGGTCGGACACATCGCATTGGATCGGTTGATGATGGCACCACCGTCACAGACTGGATGGAGCAGGAGCGCGAGCGGGGTATAACGATCGTCTCGGCTGCCGTTTCCGCCACGTGGCGCGACTACATCATCAACCTGATTGACACGCCGGGCCACATCGATTTCACGGCCGAGGTCCAACGTTCGCTGCGCGTGCTTGACGGCGGCGTTGTCGTGTTCGACGCCGTTCAAGGCGTGGAACCCCAGTCCGAGACGGTCTGGCGCCAGGCCGACCGTTACGGAGTGCCCCGGATCTGCTTCGTCAACAAGATGGATAGGGTCGGAGCCTCGTTCGAGCGCACGATCCAGGCCATCCGGATGAGGCTGGGGTCGAATCCCATCGGCATGCAGTTGCCCATCGGGAGCGAAGGCGGGTTCCGCGGGGTCGTCGATCTCCTTGAGGAGAAGGCGATCACCTGGGAGGAACAGCTCGGGTCGGCGCCGGAGTTCATCGAAATCCCGGCAGAAATGAAACCTCAGGTGAGCGAGGCCCGGGCAAAGATGGTCGAGCAGATCGCCGAGACCGATGACGAACTGACGACCCGCTTCTTGGACGGCGATGAGTTCACGGTCGACGAGCTGAGAGCCGCACTCCGTCGAGCGGTGATCTTGGGGAAGGCCCATCCGGTTTATTGCGGGTCGGCTCTGCGTAACAAAGGCGTTCAACCGGTCTTGGATGCAGTCGTCGATTACCTTCCCTCGCCCCTCGACGTCCTGCCTGTCGAGGGTTTGAAGCCCGGGACCGAGGATCAGGTCGTGGTGCGGCCACCGGATGATAACGCTCCGATGAGCGCCTTGGTCTTCAAGATCGTGACCGATCCGTATGTCGGCCGTCTGGCCTATATCCGGGTTTATTCGGGGAAAGTCAGCCAGGGCACGATGGTGCACAACTCGACCAAGGACCGCCGCGAGAGGGTTGGCCGCCTGATCCGGATGTACGCCGATCGGCGGGAGGATATCCCGGAAGTGATGGCCGGCGACATCGCCGCCATCCTGGGAATGAAGGGCACGTTTACCGGCGATACTCTGTGCGACGCCGCCAATCCGATCGTCCTGGAAAGCATCACTTTCCCGGAGCCGGTGATCTTCCTGGCGATCGAGCCCAAGACCACTTCCGATCAGGACAAGATGTCCGAGGCGCTCCAGAAACTATCCGAAGAAGATCCGACTTTCCGCGTCGGATCCGACGAAAACACCGGTCAGACCGTCATCTGGGGGATGGGCGAGCTCCACCTCGAGGTACTGGTAGACCGCATGCTGCGCGAGTTCAAGGTTCAGGCAAATATCGGCCGCCCACGGGTCGCATACCATGAGTCGATTTCCAAGCCCGTCCCGGAAGCCGAATACCGGCACATCAAGCAAACCGGCGGGCACGGTCAATACGGCCATGTCGTCTTCTCCCTTACACCCGGTGCGCAGGGATCGGGGGTTACCTTCGAGAATCGAATCGCCGGCGGGACCATCCCGCGCGAGTACATCCCGGCCGTCGAAAAAGGCGTGCGAGAGGCAGCCGAGAGCGGTGTGCTGGCGGGATACCCCGTGACGGACGTCGAAGTGGCGTTGATCGATGGTTCCTACCACGAAGTCGACTCGAGCGAGATGGCCTTCAAGGTCGCCGGCTCGCTGGGTTTCAAGCACGGTGTCCAGATGGGGGGCCCGGTGCTGCTCGAACCGATCATGGCCGTCGAGGTGGTCGTCCCGGAGGAGAGCGTCGGAGAGGTCACCGGCGATCTTTCGGCCCGGAGGGCGGCGATCGAAGGGATCGAGCCGCGACCCGGTGGTGTGCAGGTTGTCACGGCCAAGGTGCCGCTAGCGGAAATGTTCGGCTACGCCACCGACTTGCGCTCAGCCACCCAGGGACGAGGGGTTTTCTCGATGGAGTTCGATCACTATGCTAAGGTGGTCCAGTCGGTAACGGAGACGATCCTGGCCGGAGCACACTGAGCGCTATCCCGGTCCGGCGCTGTGGAGACCCAGATCGCCCAACTCCGACCGGATGAACTGATCAAGGACGCGAAGAGCGGAGAGATCGCAATCATGGGAAAGCAGAAATATGCGCGGACGAAGCCGCACATGAATGTCGGGACGATGGGGCACATCGACCACGGG